>NZ_JAMBQG010000023.1:0-89359 GCF_023369805.1 Parabacteroides leei | reverse complement strand
TCAACCCATATGGAACTGGGGACTGATTTTTAATCAGTTTTTGACTATATTTGAAAACCGAATCCGGGTTTAAACCCGGATTCGGTTCCTGTAGTTTTGAATTTACACAAAATTGTGGATAGTCCCATTTTTGTATTGATAAAAGGCAGCTCACTGATGATTCTGTCAATGAGCTGCTATAAATGAATTAAATACCTTTCCGCTTGCGTTGGACATCTGCAATCATGTCCTTGACCTCTTGTCCTACGGTTAAAAAATTCTTATAAAGTATGCGTTCCTTCTCTTCTTTAGATTTGAAAACATAGAATTTGGGCAATGGATAATTGGCATAATCATCTTCCTCTTTCTTGATTTCTTGCATATCGAAGTCTGTCTTGCAGAAGAACTTGCTTGTCTTAAATTCTTCGGATTCCTGGATGTTCATGTTGTCTCTCATGCCAGTTTTGGTCTTCACAAAGTCACGGGCTGTCTGTCCGCAGATCCAACCAGTGGCCATATCACTGATTTTTGAAGCAGGAACCAAGTTGTCGAGGTTCTCATTCAGATTGATGCTGGTCTTATCTCTATCGATGGTAACACCTTTCTTGAGCTGAACCACTTTACCGAAGATATCATTGGATAGCCATTCCAAGGTTTCTTTGCTTCTTGCAGAACCTGATACTACATTACCAACGGTAGTGATAATCTTCTGCATACCCACTTTGCCATAGTCGGCTTCCAACTGAGGGAGTTCCTGAAAGCCTAATGCGACTGAAACTTTGTTGCTTCGGGCTGTACCAATCAAGCGGTCAATTTTATGGAAGTAAAGGGTTGGCAACTCATCCACAATGATGCTTACAGGAATATTCTTGCCTTGTCCGGTATTCACACGAGTAACGAGACGGTTCAAAATCAAAGCATTCAAAGCACCGATGATGCTTTCCATTTCGGGGTCATTCGCAATCAGCAGGTAGCTTGGATTCTTTGGATCACTTACCTTCAAGTCGAAATCATCACCGTCTTTATGAAATACCCAATAAGATTCTTTTGTTGCTAATCGGCTGGTATATACACGCAAAGTACCAATCATACCCTCTAATTGCTCCATGGCTTTATTCTTCAATGCAGTCTGGAAAGGGCCGAGTAATGGGGTTACCTCGTTGTCGGTTTCAAGTACCTCAAAGATAGTCTGATAGCTTTCATTCAAGAACGATAAGATGTGAGGCATATCGGAATATTTGCCCAACCAATAAGCCGGCTCAACAATTTCACCGCCTTTTTTGTCACGCACAACGCCCGTCGGTCGCCAAAACTTGGTCGCCTTGTCTTGTACTTTCTCTGCATAGAGTTTATTACCATCCTTATCGTAGGGTTCTCGCTCGTAGTTCACAAAGTAGTATATACAAGCTGCCAAGAAGTTAACGGCAGAAGTTTGAAAGAATTGGTCGCTACCTCCACCGCCTTCTTTCTTTCCCTTTTGTAGGGATTCAAGCAATGTTTCAGCTGTTTCACTGGCTGCTGCCAAGTTCTGAATATATTTCTTTTGAATAGGATTCACTCGTCGGCTATATTCCACATCCACGAAGTTGATGATATTAAACTTACAACCTTTGGGTGTCTTACCTTGCTTCTGATTAATCTTGTAGTGGTAATAAAGCTTCTGTGCTAAGGTAGGGAATTTATAATCATAGACTACCATTGAAAAGCCCTTTGCTGAGTGCTGACGGATGTATGGCTCAATAATTGAGAACGTCTTACCGGAACCAGGAGTACCAACTACCCAACAACCACGGAAAGGATTGGTGATATTTGCCCATCCTTTGCGGAACTTGCCTTTATAGTAATAGCGCATCGGGATATTCACTGAGTATTTGTTTTCCACAAGCTTATCACATTGCTCAAAGCTCTCATTCTCCAGATTGAAACGGTCTTTCAACAAACCTTCCTTCAAGAACTTGCTGATGTTATCCAAGGCAACATGCACCAATATAGTACCGAAGATGGTTAGTATCATGTAGAAGATGACGTTCAAACGGATGCCATACAGACGGCTTGCCATAAGTCCGTCACCTTCGCCATGTCCCATATTATAGAGAATAACAGAACCGGCAATCAGAAGAACACCTGATACCAAAGGGTACAATACTTGGTTGCGGGCATTGAACTCCAGATGTTTCTTATTTCGAGTACCTATGCAGGTAATGCAGACCAATAGGAATGTAGCCACCTTACTATATACCAGATTGTTGTCGTTGTAAATGAGCCACCTTTTCATTCTGTCATGAATGTCACAGACAATTCCGTTCCAGTGGTCCAGCATAGCAGGGTCGATGGCGTACATGAAGAACTCCAATACCAGGGAAACATAGATGAGTGATCTGAATATCTTATAGGCAGTCTGTAATTCTTTGCTTTCTTCCATTGCCATAATGATCGTTTTTAGTTTCTATTATTCTGTTACAGATTTAATATACCACTTGCCATTTTGCTCCTTAACCTCAGTGCCATAGTTTAGCTTTATATTGGCTAAGAAGTCTCCAATCTTTTTCAGTTTTTGATGACCGATACCATTGATACTGGCAATCTGCATTTTAGTATGGCTAATAAGCTCACCAACCTTCACAATGCCTACATTCTGTAAAAGCTCTACTGTATTGAGCGACAGTCCTGTTTGGTATAGATTGCTTCCAAGTAGCCCGTATTCAATCCAACCTTCCATTGAATCTTTTTCTTGGAGAATAGTTTCTGTTGAATCAACATCTACAGGAATCTCATCCTCATTAACCAGTACTGGAGAAAGAATTGTATCTTGCTGTTCTTTCTCATTCAGGAGTTCTCGCAATTCAGCGTTCACGGTCTTCAACTCTTCAATTTGACGGAGGTATGCTTTCTCTCTTGCTTGCTGTTCTTCAATTTGCTTTTCTTGTCGTTTGGTCATATTTGCCACTATGTTTTTAAATTCTGTATTACTACTGTAAATCGTATCGAGTTGACTCTTCAAACTCAGATTACAATCAATCAGTTTCTGATTATAACTGAGTAAACTATCCATCGCAGTCTTGTATTCAGTAGTCATGACATAGTATTCATTTCCATCCACTTCCATCTTTTTATTGAGGTGGATATTCGTCTTGTTGGGCTTGTCGCAGCAGTTGATAATACTACCCACCAAGAAGATGGTTGAAAATACCATGGTTGCAATAATGGTAAAGACGGCCGTTTCATGTGGATCACAGATAACAGCTGTAATAAAGGCTACCAACAATAGAAACAGGATAAAAATCATCATATTTTTCTTTCTCATTTTTAGTTAGTTGTTTAGTGTGACAATAGGTCTTGCTTTGTGGGCTTGAATCTTTGGTGTCTCCAACATACCACCGCTTTCCAATGAATAGAGCCATGCTTTAACGCTGGCTTGTCCTTTTACTTCCGTAGATGTCCAATACCAACATTCATTGGCTTCGTCAGGCAACGGTGTGCCACCACATGCAATGATATAGGGATTGACGACATTTTTCATTGAGTAGAGCAATCTCATCTGAGCAACAGATGGCACATAGGCACTTTGCCCATATCGCCATAGCTGAAAGACTTCTTCTGCTAAAGGTGAAGAGGTGTCTTTAGTACTATAGATGCTGTAGGTATTGGCATTGCCATCCAAAGCTGTCAGACTGGTCGAAGTACCTTGAATGATACCTAGACTATCAGCGAACGAAGTTGGATTAACATCTTTCAGGTACACGGCATAACCATTTCCTTCAACGTCTTCTTTCTGATTGATGTAAAAGACCACCGCAATGGGTTCTTTCTTTTTGGCTTTTACTTCTTCAAGAGAATGTACGTTACCATCGGTACACAAGATATGTCCGACTTTCATGGCTGTATCGGGAAAATCCTTGTGGGCGTCACAGGAACTGAGCAGAATACCTATTGCTGCCAAACAACAAGTTGCTATGTTTTTAATTTGCTTCTTCATTTCTTTCTGATTTAATTTCCACATGGTAGTTTTACACCGATGACAATGCCTGTACGGAACAAGTCTTGCCCTTTAATAAGACAATCACTCTTTACCTGCCAGTAGAGTTTCCATCCACCTTTCAATGAATAGTTTTGTTCATAACCGACATGGATTCCGCCTAAGAAATCATTCGTGTCAGATCCAGCTGAAGCTCCAATACGCAGATTGCCATGACTGTTCCTTGTTCTGGTCACACAGGGTTTATAAGCTACACCCAAACCCCATGTACGGTAGTTTCTCCAAAAAGATTCGGGACAGATATGACCGCATGATTCACATTCTTTCCACTTGATACAGCCGTTTGCAAAGTATTCCCAGGCATTATGATACTTGGTTTCATGCTCGTAGCTTAGGGTCACGTCGGCACTATTTTCATAGAGCAAGCCTATACCTAAAGATATATGGTTGTTGTTCTGAGCAAAGGCGGTTGTCGCCATACTGATGACTGCAACCAAGGCTAAAACAAACTTCTTCATTTACTCTTCCTCCAATAATACTTTGTTGAAACTATCGGCACACAACACATCTTCATAGTCAATGTTAAGACTGATGGTGCGTCCTGAAATCTGCTTTTCACTCATCTCTATGGTCAGAATCTTATCATTCGGGAAGGTCAGCTTCTTTACGACAATGATATTTCTATAACCATATTTGAACGACTGGGTCTGTTCTAACTGCATTTCTGGAGTAAGCTCTATGACTTGATTGTTAGTCGCTTTCGATATTTTCTTATCGGCGAGTTTCAATCGAATCTCATCAATGTCAAAGCGAATGTTGGTTTTATTCTCAACGCTATAATCAATGAAGAAATAATCACCTACAGCATAGATGTTGTTCAGTCGCATCTCCATACGATGCTTCTTTGTCTTTACATCACGCCACTTGGCCGGTGATGACCAAATGTTACGGGCGATATGGTACATATCCTCGGTAGAAAGACTGACAGCAGGGTTATGGTAAGCCGTTTGTTCCATACGTTGAACGACTTTGTCTGTTACTGCTTCCTGTAAACGAGTTGTATAGAGCAAAGCATACTGGGTGCGATAGCGTTCAGTTACAATAGTTACAATAGCCAAAACTTCTCCATCTTCATGAGCTCCTTCCTTGGGCTTCAACCGAATGGTATTGTTGATGGGTTGGTCTCCAGCAATCTTATCCGTAGAAATATCCACAAAGCGGATAGGTTCAGTTGCGGTGATAACGGTGGTTACTTGTTCATTGACCGTGAGACGTTCCATCTCTTCGTAGGTCTGCTGGGCAAAAACTCCTTGGATAGAGGCTGCAAATACCGCAATGGCGGCAAACATCTTTCGTATATTCATTTTTCTTGATTTTCTGATTGTTACTTATCTTTTTTCTCACGACCGTTTACGAGATACACAAACGATCCGTATTTTAGTTTGACACTGTTTTTCTTGATGGCTTTACTGATAGCGTTGCTGGTTCTGGTATAGGCATTTTGTACAGCCTGCATTCCCCATTGGGTAAAGCTGCTGCCTTGATTGCCATTATTCATGGACATATTTCCGTTCATGGCACTGGAAGCTACATCCTTACTGGTTTCTCTAAAAGAACTGCTTGGAACATATAGGCCTTCCAAACCATCGGTATCATAGACGGACAGACTTACCTTGACCAATTCATCGCCAACCATCAGGCTGTTGATGTTACCTTTCACTCGCTGACTGCCAAAGCCACTCATAATAGCATAGATATAGGAACCTTTCTTAACGATAGTCTCATTGATTTCCACATCGTCCAACAGGCGAAGTCGGACTCTGGATCCATCCACCGCCTTGATATTCTCATCAATGATGGCTTTTATCAAATGGGGCTCTTTTTCATTCTCGGCAAGCGTATTGAAATAGTCCGATGTTGTCTTAACCTTCTTGACTACGGCTTGTGACTTGGAATCATCACCCAATTCTGATACACCTTTTTGAGTGATTTCTATTTTTCCTTTCAACTGCGTGCCTGTAGTCATGGTATCTTTTGGCTCAACAGGAACTTCGTTCAGCCCTTTTCGTCCTTTCAAACGAGCTTCTGCCAATGCCTTGTTCAACTCATCCATGACTTCCTGTTCACGTTGTTTGCTTCTGGCCAGTCTGTCAGCTTCAGTCAGATTGATACTTGAACTGTCATTCATCATGCCTTTACCTTTTTCGGCACTTTGACGCAATCTCTCTTGCATGAGGCTGGCGTTTTCCATTTCCTCAGTCCTTTGGGCTGCGTCTGCGTCCAGGAGTGCAATATCTTCTTGTGTGTATTTAGAGTCATATTCTTCGGTCTGCTTTTCGTCATCATCTCTTTCTATATTTTCGACAGCTGAGAAGTCCTGGATTCTGCCAAAGGATTTCTGCATATTGTCATACTTACCACCGATACCATCATTCGTAATCTGTGCCTTGGGTAAGTCAGGGTTCAGATATTCGGTTGTCTGCATATTGGTAGGTGTTTCAGCTAATTTTGTATCAAAGATGTCTATGATAAAGTAGCCACAACCCATCAACAACGGATAGAGGATAGCAGGAAGCACATACTTCGGCTGTTTCCAGTTAATGTTTTTGAGATTCATTGTTACTTGTGTTTGATTTGTTGTTTGTACTTATTACGTTCTCTCGTTCTGCCTTTTCTTTCAAGAGCTTCTCATATTTCATTTCAAGTTCCTTAATCTTACGGTCTTTGCCATGCAGCTTATCCAAAGCTTTTTCTTGTCTTTGGGTAGCTGTGGTTTGTTTCTGTTGGCTTGAAGCATTACAAACCAATGCTATACGATAGATATTGAAGGTAAAGCAGCAGATGACGATGCCAAATACAATGGCGAGAAACAGATTCCTGTGTTCATTGGCAAAGCGTTGCAACCAAGCAGCCGCTTTGTCAATTCTCGTGATTCTGGCAAACTTCTTACCGGTCTCAACTTCCTTTTCATAACGTTCTTTGTACTTAGGGTCATCCTTATCAGGCATCTTTTCCCCGAATATCAATTTCTTCCAGCCCATAGATTAGTAGTTTACTTTGGTTTTCTGTTCGATATCCTTATTGAGAAGCGTTCTCCAGTTCACAATCAAGAGTCCATGAGGGTTGTTGTCCGTTCTTGGAACTCGTTTCAACTTACCGGCTGTTACCAATTCACGGGTCAGGATATTAGTCCTGCGTTCGATTCGTTGGCGACCATAGTATGTGAATTCCATTTTCTTCTCATCCAGTTTAATACTGTCACAGAAGATGCTGAATACCGCACTTGTGCCCATGATATTGTTGTAAAATCCCTTTTCTTTCAGGGTATTATACTGTGCTAAACCAGTTTCATCTACGAGATACATGGCTTTATTCATCGTATATTTGATGTACTTGTCATCAGGTGCAAGTGTAAAGAAGAAATGGTGGAACATTTCAATGTGGCTTCTTGCTTCCACATCGAGGGTTTCTTCCATCGTTGTTCGTTGTACAAGGATTGGAACATTGCTGTCCAAAACATAAATCTTTTGTTGGGCGTCATTCACCATTGACTTGGCAGTCCAGATTGACGATACGCTGATGATGATACACCCCAACAGGAAGAAGCCACAGATGATTGTGACTAGTCTGATCTTATTTTCGAGGTTCTTTATTACCATTGTGTTTGTGTTTGAATTGTTATTTCATGAAATTACCGATTGCACCGGTAGCCGTTGTTTTTGCCTGTTGAGCTACACCTTCACCAAAGTTACGGGTAGAGAATGCTGTGTCACCTTCAGGAATCATCCACGAAGCCAAGTCCGGTACAAGGTTCAGACATTTCAATGCGACTATACTTGCGGCCATTAGATAACCTGCCGAGAAGAATGAATTCTTAAGGTATCCAACCATGGATGTTGTGGATTCTGTGATTGCTGTGAGGTTCTCGACTTGAATACTCAGGACAATATCAAATAGCAATAGCACATAGAAGCCTACGAAATAGAGCATTGCACCATAGAAATGCACAGTCAGATAACGTGTTATCCACTTCGCCCATGCGCCTTCCCATTTTGGCAAAAGACTGAAAGCCCATTGGATTGGCCCGAATATCGTCAGCATTCCAAGTAAGATTTGTTGCACATAAATCGTCGCCCACCAGCCTATGCGATATACAATCAAGGCCAAAGTCATCACTATTTTATCAAGACAGATAATAGCACCAGAGGTTAATGAGGTGAACCACATTTGACTAGATTCTTCCTCCATCTTTGTTACTTCCGATACTCCAGCTTGTTCCATCGTTGCTTCTGCCACATTCGGGTCTTTAGAACCTTTATTTGCAACGTCAGCTTTTGCCTGTAATCCACTATAGATGGTATCGCGTGTATGAATCAACTCCTGGACTTCGGTAAACTTGTCACTAATCTGAGTGGATTCGGCTTCATAAAGGTCATGGGTATAGCTACCGATACAGTTTGGTATATAGGACAGGAAGTCCAAAAAGCACCAACTGCTATTACTATTTGTAATGCCAGTATCAGCAGGAGGATACCACCAGCACATGATGACGGCCACAGCCAAAGGCTTTAGCATTTTCATAACGTCCAGAGGCTCGTGCTTGACCATCATCTTGTAGGTCAATTGTGCTGCTACTATCAAAGAGAAGAGCGCAGCCAATGCCATACACATCTGGAGAATCCACCAAAATGGCCCTTGTTGACCTGTAAAGGTGGCATCACAGAGGAATTCATTCGTTTGAAAAATGACATCATCTATCTCTTCTTCAAGGATATTGATACCGAAATCGCTTAGGATATTGTCAGCCATACATTTGTGTTATAGTTTTGTCAATTGTGTCTTATAGTTCTTCATCGCATGATGAATTTTCTGTTCGCATACAATCAGAAGCATAGAACGAATACCATCTTCGTCTATAAATTTGATAGGCATCTTCGTGGTGTAACCCAATCCATTCACCTTTGGAATTTTAATGGAATAGGATTTGATGGATTTGCCCACATAAGATTTATAATCAGAAATGCCAATACGTTCTGCAACTGTTGCAGCTCTGTAAAGAGCGTTGCCATTCTCACTTTGGGAAACTTGAATTTCACCAAAGAGAGGATGGTTCACTACTTGTAGTTTTTGCTCATCCATTTCAATATTCTTTTAGTAGTTATCGAAATTAAGTTCACGAAGTCTGTTTTCTTGTTCCATCACAGGAATAATACCGTACTTCTTTAGAAATTCATAGAGGAAGAGACGGCCTTTCTGTGTCCACTGAGAATGTTCACGTAAGGTATTGTTATCCAATCTTACGTGTACGCTCTTCATATATCCCTTGCTCTGATAATCGGCATAAAGTAGCCACTGACCATTCACGCAATACAGAATCTTTTTATCATGAAGGAACTTGTTGAGCTTTACAGCAGACAAACCATATTCCTTCGCAATCTGAGTGGTGCATACGCAAGACGGAGTGGACATGATGTAATCAACGAACGACTGACGGACTTCCAATACACGAATGGCTTTTTCCTGTCCCTCGATAATATCCTTTTGGACTTCGTTACGTTCCTCGGCAAGCTCACGAGCCTGTTTCTCCTTTTTGAGGTTTGTTGCCAACTCAATCAAGAAGTCAGGTTCATTCAATGCTCGCTCAATAGTCTTTTCAGTCAAGTAGGCACCATTCTTTCGGATTGATGGCAAAACTTCCTCGACAACCCAGTCTTGAAACTTCTCAGCTGCTGGTAGCTTACTACGCATAACTAATCGGTAGATGTCACTTTCCGAAATATACTTTGTTGGCTGTAAAACTACCGTACCGCACTGATTTTCAGAGGGGGTGCCTAAAACGTTCACCCCCTTACAATGCTCTCTGATTGCTTTTTGAGGATTACTATAACCAAGTGCTTTTGCCACGTCATTGGCCTTGAACAACACCTTACCATCATTACACTGAATGGTGGTCATTTCACCGAACTGTGGGTGATTGAAAATCTGAAATTGATTTGTTTCTTTCATGTTTGTATATTTATTTTTGTGTTAATATTTTCCCTTCCATTATTCTTTGTTGCCATTTACACTTGTACTCCAACCAGCTTCTCTCCATCGGTTCAAAGCGGAAGCGGCAATGGCTGCAACTCTATTAGGCTTGTTATAAGTGCCTGATAGTAGTTCATTCGTTTGGTTGGCATTGTACAGTCTGACGACGTACTTTACCAAAGTCTCATTTTGTCTGCATATATCTGCATAGATACGCAGGTACTCTTTTTTACGTTGCGCATTGGGCATGTAAGCATCTTGTGTGGCTTTGATGGCGCACTTATACATATTATAATAGTCCTTCCATCGTTCCTGATTATCAGGTGAACCACCTGCATCCAAAATGCGATCTATATTTTTCTTATAGTCTTCAAGCTTGTTTGTGATTTTCTCACCTTCCACTTTCCAAGCGATGTCTAATGCACCTCCTTGACGGTCTGCAACATTTAAGGCTTCTATCTTTGCTCGTTTTACCATAGCTGAATCAAGAGATTCTGCCATCTCTACTTGGTTGTAAGCATTCAGTCCAGAGAGTGTTCTATATTCCAACTTGTTTTTGGCATTGGCTGTCTTCTTATAACTATTATGGAATAGCCAATAATAGTATTCGGGAGTTAGCGTACCAGAACCAATCTCCATAACAGTAACCTGATTCATCTTTGATGCATCATGGCTGTAGCTGACACTCTGAGCTTGAGAGGTCAGAGCGATACAGCTTAGTCCGATAAGTCCAAATAGTTTCTTCATTTTTTCTTTATTAAGGCGTCATGACTTGATCTTTTCCAACGAACTAAAGCATCATTGGTGATTTCCAGTTTTGACCTGTTTATATTTGTAGCTTCTTTCCAGTAACCCATACGGAGTTGTATGAATCTCCATGTCTCGAAGTAGGTTCTGTTCAAAGTGATTTCAATGTTGTCCAATGACATGTTGATGGATGCCATTATCAGCATCAAGTCGTTGGTTGAACAAGCTGCTGCACCTGTTGCATACAAGACCAAATCTGAGACAGACTTGTAAAGCTCTTTACCATCTTTATAAACTCTTTCCAACATTTTCTTGTTGACACTGATAATCAGAGTATCTATCATCCTGATTTTCCCTCTCTTTATGACATTCTCGTTGTAATACTCCAACAGATTCTTATAGTCACTGATTCTATCAGAGACATTGTTATAGGTATCATACATATTCATCGAGGTGCGAAGAGATTGATAGAGTACATCAATCACATCGAACGCTCTGGTGTATTTATCCAGTTCTACGTTCAGTTCTTTATATTCAACAGCAGCCGTCTTGCTATAGTCGTGTAGTAACTGGTTACTCAGTTCCAATGTTGAGCGTGCCAACAATAGACTGCGTACCTGTTTATGGTCATTGATATAAGCTTCCAATGCAGCTGGATCACTTTGTGCTCTAACCACGAATGGTAGGGATAGAAGCACAATCAATACGAATCCGAATAGTCTATTCATGTTCTGGTTCCTCCTCTGATTTAATAGCCGGCGACGGCTCAGGTTCTGTCATTTGACCAGCAGGTTTACTTTCCCTTTGTTTGGAGCGTTCATTTCCGCCAGACTTGACTGCTTCTAAGGCATTGTTCATCCATCGCTCATGGCTTTCCTCCAAGATTGTTTGATGTCTGCCTTGTTCATCATTTATAGTTGGACCTATACGATTCCACACATCCGTAATATTCAGTCGGTAATACATCATCTTTTCAAGGCTCACCAAGTCTGAATAGATTTTTGTCAACCGGCTGTCAATCTCACGAGCCACTTCCAATCGGTCTGATGACCAAAGCAGATGATAGGTATCTTCAGTATCATCGGTATCAGCAGGTTTGGATTTGATATATTCCGTACTCACTTTGCAGTTTGGATATTGGCGTGCAATCTCTGAAACTCGATTATTGACAAGCTGTACCTTCTTTCTCTCATCATCGTCAGGATTTAGTTCGAGGATATCAACCACTTGGGTATCTGTATATTCGGAGGTCAGTTTCCATGAAATCTGAATGATGGCTCTATGAATCTTGATACCTAAGAAATACTTGGGCTTGCGAGCGATGGTTACAGTTGCTGAGAAAGTGACAATTCCCTTTATGTTTGGCATGGTTGCCTTACGATAATAGGTGTAACCTTCCCACCAACCATCATCTTGCCATGTGAGGTTGTATGCATTCTTACAATCCTGCATAATTGCAGGGATTCGGTAATAGTCATCAGTTTGTACGGCATTGTCTTCATTGGCTTCTGCCTTTGCCTGTGCTATATCTTCCAGCTTCTTGTTCCATGTATCCAATTCAGCTTGAAGCTCATTTATCTTTGCTTTGTTTGCATTATACTGCTGTCTCAATGTTGCAGCTTGTTCTATGGACGAAGATGCTATCTGCTTTATAATGGAAGCATTCTCTTTCTCCAAAACATCTATCTGAGATTGGAGTAGTGTAGCATGCTTCTTGGCATCTGCGTCCATTTCATCCAATTCAGAGGTGTCTAGCTGTCCATTTCCTGTAAGTGTGGTTTGCATCACACATTCTTTTGTGTGGGCATTTAACGAACCCCCACAAGTGCGACATTTATATTGAGTAGTACCTTCACCTAATGATACGCCATCGGTGCAGGTTACAGAAATGATAACATTCTCACATCCTTTCAACTTGGCGGCATCTGTGGCTTGGTAGTAGTTCTTTGCATCTGTTCCAATGTAATAGGTGTAACCATCTTCATTGTCATTCAGCTCAGCCAACTTTACATTCATTTGAGCCTGAAATGTGTTCAAGTCCATCGAATATGAATCGAAGTACTCTTCATAGGCTTCCTCTACATAATTCCAACTTTTGGTAACAGTGATAGAATAGGCATAGGCCTTTTTACTCTGTTTGCCATTGGTAGTGATGATATAGGAACTTCTCCAGTAATCCATGTAGTAATTGAACCCGTCATTTGAGTTATTCAACTGCGCAACTTTGCTTCTTGACCATCCTGCATAATTTTCAGAATTACGAAGTATCTGTTCAGTCTGAGTTGAATTAGGATAGAAATTGGCATCTTTTGTATCGAAGCGTGTCCAATGTGGCCCCTTGATAATATCGTCTTTTCCTGTAGGTGGTTCGTAATCACATAGAATGACAGAACCAGCATCACGTCGATAGATATACCAACGCTGGGTATAATATCTGCCCAAGGATTCTTGGTCATAATCAGTTAGCCAAGAAGTCATATTATAATTCGCTACATTGAAAAGCTTGTTCACATCTGCCTGTCCACCCATAAGTCCTATGAGTGTTCCTCCAAGGTTATTCTCCAAATTGTTGAACATACCATAAGAGTTTTTTGCGATATTGAAGATTGCCGTAGCTCTACTGGTCACATTGCCGTTAAAGGAGTTGTTGCCGATAATGGAACCTTCCGCATTGGCGGCTCCAGAACTAATCAGGCTTACACCTGTATTATAAAGTTGGTCAATATCATTGGCAAGATTTTCCTTGGTGAAGTTTTCACTCACATTGCTTAGATTGTCAATGAAACCTTTCCAATCCATACCGGCATTAGTCAAATCAAATATTGCTTGCATCTCAGGAGTTAATTCCAGAAATACAATATCCTTGAAAGACAGACGACTGTTGGTTACGACTGACTCAAACTGCATACATAGATTCTTGGTGTCATTACAAGTCTTCATTAGATAGCTTCCCCAGTACATCGCATTGGCCGGCTTCTTCAACATCAATCCAGATACAGTCCAAATCTTCGGCATGATTTTAGCCGATACCATATTATAGATTCTCCGGTAGTAATAGTTTTCTTCGGCAGATGCCCACAACCCTAAAGTGGTGAGTGCTTTTCTATCCATGTACTTAGATGAATAGATTCCAGTAGCTGCAGCACTTGCTGTTTCGTAATGTTTCAAGATGTCCTGTACTTGATTGTTGTAATAGGATTCTGCAGCAGCCTCCGTTCCATACGCACCAGACATGGCTGCAATGGTTTTGGTATCGTAGTTGATACGGTAGTATTGGGCTGACATACGCTGTATGCCAACCAACATAACTATCACTATGAGTAGGAATCTATGCATTGCTAGTTTACGCTTTTGTGTTACTACTATATTGCTAATACGCTATTGTAAGTTATTACTATGCTACTACTTTAGGTGAGATTCAGCACTTTACCTTCATTGTTTACCTTTTGTGCAAACGCTAAAGACTTATCAATACCTGAAAGATTCCAGTCCTTACAGTAGGCTTCGATAGCCTGCTGGTGTGAACAATGAAGTTCTTTCTTATAAAGCTTCAAGGCTTCTTTCTCTGCTCGTTCGGTAGTGTAGGTCATGTAACATTCTCTTGGTTCTTCTACGCCAAATACGCCACTGGTGGTTCCTCGACGAATGAAGACTTCTCGAAAGAAACTTCTACCAGTCTTGTTCTCTAGACGATTGATGGTGAAGATTTTCTTGCAATCTACATCGGTCAAGCCAAGGATAGCCTTGATATTATCGAAGCGTTCCTTAAACTTGCTTTGGTCAAGTAACATCACCACATCTGAGTTGTTGATGATGGCTTCCTTGACTACAGGACTACCTATGATATCTTGAATTTCTTGTGTTACCACACCCACAGATGCCCAAAACTTACGAGCAGTCTTATAGAGGTACTTGATATACTCAGCCATCAGTGGACTGGCAATGGCTTTCCAAGCTTCCTCGATAACCAATACTTTTCGGTTCTTCTTGATACGCATCTTCTGTAGGAACACGTCCATGATAATGAGCGTTACAATCGGGAAAAGCAATGGATCATCTTTGATAGCATCAATCTCGAAGACGATGAAAGTTTCATCGAACAGTGAACCGTCCATGTCTTCATTCAGTGTCTTATCATGATTCCCACCTCTGTAGAAGTCCTTCATCATGTAGCGGTATGTAGAGATATCTACGCCAGTCAAATTATTCTCATGGCAGATATCTGGAATACGTTGTACCGAGTATTCATAGAATGTATTGAACGATAGGGTTTCCACTTTGAGTTCCTTGCGTCTTGCTTCTATTGAATCTATCTCTTTGTCGATACGTTCTTCTCGTTGGGCTTCGTTCTCCTGATGATTACGATTGTTGTTTCTATCATCTACCAAAAGACTTTGTCGTAAATCTTCACGTTGGGGTGGTGTAAATCCATCAAAGCCGTTGAAATAGACACCGTAGTATTCGGTGATGACTTGGTCAATCAATCTATCTTCTGTTTTGCTGATGGTTGCCTGAGAACCTTTCCAAATGAGTAGAATCAGATTCTTCAAGAATCCTGTTTTCTCCACATTGAGCTCTTCTCGCTTGATACGGAATGGGTTCATGGTAATCGGCTTTTCTTCGGTATAGCTGATATATTTACCACCGACATACTCGCATAGTCCTTCATAAGAGTTACCCGTATCGACCATTACCACATCGGTATTCTGCTCCCAAAGTTGGCGTACCACGCTGTTCATGTGGAAGGACTTACCGCTTCCAGAAGGCCCTAAACAAAAGAAATTCGAGTTGTCCGTGAGCTTGTTTCTTCCTTCCTTTCCGGTGATATCAATAGCTACTGGTACTCCTTGGCGATCTGTATAGCAGATCTTCAAAGGTGTATCTTCACTATGCCGGATATTCTCCTTATAGAGAAGACAAGTGGCAGCATCACTCAATGTTAGAAAGCGATCGTAATCTTCACTCATTCCATAGCAGTTGCCTGGGAATGAATTCACGAACATTTCTAACTGGTTATAAGCACGTTTGCTGATATGGATGCCCATACGACCAAACTGATTTTCAAGATGATTGGTACATTTCTGAATATCCGTATCAATGTCAGTGCATACAACCAAGTTGTAGTGGGTATAGACAAGCTGTTTGCTTTCTCTGGCGATGACTTCCTGTACGCGTTTAATGTCTTCCACTGCCATTTCATTAGATGGATTTGGAATGCTTGAATGACGGTTTTTCTTCTTATCCAACAGGGATAACTCACGCTTTTGGTTGGGCATGAATATCATCTGATTGTAGATAACCGTTTCTGCTCCGGGAATGCTATCAATGTGAGAAAGCAAATCCACAGGCATGGAAGTGTTGTTCACCTCGATATTGGAGAAAGGACGTACCATACCCGGTAGGTTGGCATAATCCACATCAACCAAGCTATATACCTTACAGCGTTTGTCGCCCATCTCGATACATTCATCATCGACCTTGAAATTGCTCATGGAGATAGTCTTGTCGGTAAAGTTCATGGCGAAGTAGCGGTCAACATATTCATTGGTCTGCTTCTTATTCAGGAACTCGGCTTTAACGCCTCCATCTCGCAACTGGTCTTGTACCTTACGAATCTTGACCAAGAAATCTCGCCACTTTTTAGGGTCGTAAGAGAACAGTCTGCTTTTCTTGGCTTCTTGTGTGATGACCAAGTAGCATTCGCTATCTGTATAAGTGCGACCGGTAAAGTAGCGGAAGTAAGATTCAGACAGGAACTCTTTGGGACTGTCATCATCGGCTTCAAACTGCTTTCTGGTGAAAATATCCTGCTTATGGATAGCATAGCCTTCACCCAACGTCTGCACCAGAGCAGAAAAGAGATGGGTGAACTCATAGTAACTGTCGATATTAGCTGAATATTTTTGAACAGGATTGGTCAACTTCAACACAGCTGAGTATTCTCCAGTCTTGGTATATATTACACCCACACCTTTATTATCTTCCACGGAGAAATAGATATCCTGAAAGATTTTCTTGCGTTTGCCACCTGTCCCGAAGGCGGCTACAGAAAGAGCCATACCTCCGAGAAGAGCGAAAAAGAATAATATTACGTATAGGGTCATTGATTTTCTATTTTAAACTTGTATTTCAATCTGGCATCGCATCCAAGATGATGGTGTCAAGGGCATCCTCCCAATAACTTCTCCAATCATCAAGCATAAGATTGGTGGCTTCTTTATATTCACCATAACAATCCTTATTGGTGGCGAAGAAATCGAAGATATCATCACGAATATCATCACAGAATTGCTGAGCCACCGATTTACGTTGGTCATCTGACATGGCTTTCAGATACTCCTTGCAATCCTTAGTTTCAGGATAAAGAGTGATGTAGATAAGTGTCCCGCTTTTATCATTGAAGCTGACACATACCTTATCAGAATTGGCCGGTGAATGGGCTACAAGACGGAATGACACTGGAAGAAGAGCTACATGTGACTTGCTTTTTCCTGGTATTTTAATGCTGACGATGAATGGTTTCATGACTTTTTCTTGTTTGGATTATTGGACTTGGTTGATTCAGACGAGGGCTTCTCCAAGTATGAGTTCTGCATCACCTCTCTGAATACACTGATATTAGAAATGCATTCAAACTCAAAATCGGTTTGCCATTCTGATTTGGTGTAGTTCAAATTCATAGCCTTAATTCCATCAGCGTAAATGATCTGATTGGGAAGTTCATCCAAATCATCATCTTCATAACTGTCGTTGGTAATGAAGTAGAGAATGTCATAGTTGATGGAAGCCAATAAATTTCTGGCAATTCTTTTCAACGACTTCTTATCCGTGTGAAGAATAATTTCCTTCATGTCCTTGTCCGTTTCAATGGCAGTTGACATAATGAGTGAGCCATCGAGACTCAGAAAATTTAGGAGACATGTGCCTTCTTGGTCAAATGTAACCGTCATATCGAAAGAATCTGGTAGTGTTGTAATACGTCGTCTTGAACCATTCTTATCGTTTACTGTTTCTGCTAATACTAAATTCATGTATTTGTGTTTGTGGGTTTTAGAATAAATAAAATAATCTCAATTGGAGCTTGGCATATTGCTTGGATAGTCCTCCAGCAATGATTCCATGGTCAAAGTCAATCATGTAAAATGACGAACTTGACTGCTCTGTAGAGGTGAGGTATTCACCTTTTGGATCTTGAAGACCCAAGGCCATTAAAGGTCTGCCTTTAAATGGATGGAGGCTATAGTAGAACTTGGTCATTTCAGCCAACGAGGGCACATAGCTTCCGGGGTGTTTCAGTGTTTCATCCAACATACTCTTTCTTGGCAAGTTTATTCCTGTGTGTGCCTGAGTAATGATGTCATTTATCGAACTGGAACTGGTGAGAAGTTTATGGGTCAGCACTTCTCCTTGCTGATACCCCAAGGCACATCGCTCTGAATAGGGCATCTTGGGCTTGTAGATGATGGCATTTTCTTCTTCAACACCATCTTCTTTGCGTGGATTCAATACACCTTCTTTTCGCTTGCCATCGACAGTTGTAAATAGCTGTTTACTTGTCATAGGCTTTTTGCTGAAACAATAGCTTCCCAAAGCATCTTGCAAGGCAATGGCTTTTCCATGCTTACCATCGGTCTCAATAATAAGCGCGATGGAATTGCTGTCTGGTTGTTTGCTGATATAACCTTCCTTTTGCAAGTAGTAACCAACTTTCACCGTATCAACTATATTCACTGGTTGAGACTCTAACATGGGGCGTTTGCTTTCCACCCAGCTGCTTGTAATAGTCAGACCATCTTTCCCTTTTCTTAGGATGAGTTGTGTCAAGCTTCCAGCTACCAAAGGAGGCAAGGTTGCTTTCACCGCATAGTTGCGTTCATTGATTCTTGCAAAGAAGTTTACTACGCCTTTCACGTCCGTTGGAATCAGGTAGAAGTCATGTTTACGCCCATTGTTCAAGAGAATATCATGACTGTTGGCTTTTATACCACCATTCATAGCCTTTGAAACCCATAATCCTTTATATGGTTTATACATTCCTTCGGTATAGATCTCGTCTCCCATGATTTGCAGACTATTCAGCATATCACGTACATCATCACTTTCCATTTTAATACGGAGCTTGGCCATCGAACTTTGCATCTTCATTTTCACGTTTGTTACGCTGGTGAAGCTTCGATTGCTTTCTGTTGCAAAGAGTTGATCCCCAAATGGAGCTTTCATCTGTAGGGTATCCTGTGCCGTCAATCCTTTATGATAGGGAAAGCAGGCATAAATCAAAGCTGTGGTGTCTGTTGTAGAAGCATTTCTGTCTGCACAACTGTATTCACGTCCCTTTTTGACAAAGACTACACCTCCCAATGCTGTACACTCTTCTTGCGTTGCATCGTTCAGTTGAGCATATACACCCAATGAAAGTGGTTCATTGAAGTTTTTGTCATCTTCAAAACTGATGACGAAAGGCTTTTTAGCCTGCTCCCAATGCGCCCTGGTCTGACTGGCTGTATTCTGTGCTTGCATTCCGAGCCCTTTATTCTCAGAGCCACTGCAACTGCTTAATAATGAAAGGATGAAAAGGAATATGGAAATAATGGTCATAGCGAATAAATAAAGATAGGCTGCCTGCAGAAGAACTACACATGGTAAGTTTTCTGTAGGAAGCCCATCGGTTTAGACATTTGTGTTTGATTGAATCTTTGTGTTCATTTTGTGTTTGTGTTGTTTGTTACGTTATACTTTCTTGGAGCGGGCATAGATGAAAACACCTTTGCCTTCTTTCTTGGAATGCAGACCTTTCTTCTGTTTCATAAAGATAAAGGCTGCCCCGGTTCCCAATGAGACTACCAGTGCTATCAATCCAGCCACGAATCCAATCAAGCAGTAGGCTAAGATGAAACCGACAATAGCTCCACCAATAGCACCGGCTGCCCAATAGATGTAGCGACCCTGTACGCCCATAAATTCAAGAGGCTTTTGCAAACCTTTGAAAATGGGATAATCTTGATATTGCTCTTCGGTCATCGTTGTTCATGTGTTTAAAATGAATACGCTGGATGTATTATCCTTGATTAGCCTTATGCACCTACACCAAAGAACAATGGAAGTGCCTGAGCAGCAGCCACCAAGAAGATACAAGCGCCGACAATCATCATGATTGATTTCTTGACATCCTGCTCCTCATTGTTCATTTTGATGTAAACTGAAATTGCCCCGACTACCGCCACAATTCCTGCGATTGCGTAGCACAACTTGACTACATACGGAATGTACTTGGCGATTTCGGTGGTCACTGTACCCAATGCGGTAGTACCAGCCGAGTAATCACCTGCTGCATTCTGAGCGAAAGCTGCTGTTGTACCTACAGCCAACATCAAGGCCATTGTTTTCATTCTCTGAGAAGAGCAAAGAGACTTTCCCATGCTCTTAAATTTGTTTTTGATTTTCTGGATCATTCTTAACTTTTTTGGTTTGTGTATATACTCGTCTGGCCAGTTGAGTTTTTTATCTAATTAGTTTCTTGTTTGTTGCGTTTTTGTTGCGCGTTTATATTTGGTAGCCAAAGAAGGCTGGAAAAACGATGGATGCACCAATCATAAAAAGGCAGGCACCCACGAGTGTCATGATATCTTTGGTTACACCTTCTTCACCGACATTCATCTTGATATAAATTTGCATGACGGAGTAGATGGAGACGATTGCTGACACCGCATAAATAAGGTAGAGCGTGTAGAGCATCATGGTCACAACATAGTCGTGTGCCTGCGCCAACCCATCTGCGCCCCAACTGTAATCTACATTTCCGCACTTGGCTGATAGTCTTTGGACGGCTGTTAATGCAAATCCGATGGTCAGTAATCGAAGACTTGGTTTATAATTCATTCCTTGTTGTCTTTAGCAGGTTGCCTGGTACAGTATCAATATTCATGAGTGCAGTTATAAATTCGCTGCTCTCAAATTCTTTTGAATGTTCAGGTTTGATTTCTTCCATACCTTCTTTATATAAAGTGATGATGGCATGGTCGGCTTGCGTTGGAGCATTATTATCATCGTCCGCTTCTTCCTCTTGAGATTCGGTTGTCTCGTTGTGGTTTTCTGCTTCAACTTCGGTTTGCTCTTCCTCAGGATCGGTAGAGAAACTGAATCCGTCACCCATCTCTCTGACTTCTGTAATCACTTCCTCTGTTTCCTCGGTAGCGACTTCAAAAGTTTCTTGTTTGGTGGTTTGCTGGTCTTTCTTACCATACAAATCTCGTCCAATCATCCAGGCATAATAGATCACATAGATGATGGTTAGCACTGTGGCAAATACTCCAAATACGCTCATATTTCTTTGTTTTCGTGTTTGTGTTATTAAAAATCTGCTGCAAAGGAATAGCTGTTTTTGTGTATAAAGAAACACAGCTACCTTTTGAGCCGTTCTTTTAACTGCATTTCAGCAAATAGCCAAAATCACACTCTGTTTTCATACTCAAAGAAGTGACATTAGGGCATAAAATAAGCCCTTCGATGATGAAGAGCTTTATTTTTAGGGTTTTAATAAAACAATGGTGAGTGTGCCGAGTATGAATTCATTTCTTTCGCCACGATTTTTTCTGGAGATAGGTACTGACGTTTTGAAAATCGGCATATCTTACAGATGCATCAACGACGTGTCTGTCAGTAAATGCACCTTGGATAGTTTCAGTAATGGTTCTGCCTGTCTTATCATTATTGAGATAACAATAGATATGGGAGTATGCATTAAGGTTGGGCAAGGCCTTGCTTATTAACGATGGTGAGTTTAGTATGTACACATCGGCAAACTTCTCTACTAGAATTTCTGTTTCTCCATTTGCCAGAAGGGTCTTATAGGAAAGGAAGTCGATAAAGTCTGTGAATACGCAGCATGAAGAGGCAATCACATTTGGATCCATACGAACAATTGAGATTGCTAAAGGTAGCATGTGGCCACTGTAGATATTACTTCTCAGTTCATAGCCGCCATGTATATTGGGATAAGCAACAGCTTGGCAATCTCTATCGTTGAAGCGAAAGCTAATTTGCTTGCAATACTTGTCGGCAATGGCGAAATCGATGTTTCTTGAGGTAAAGTAGGCTATATCCTTGATACTCTTCAATTCCTCAATGGTTACACACTTGACGGATTCTTCCAGTCCAGTAAGAGAGAGTACATCGAAATGTGTAGGTGGCACAGCCGGTGCAGTTTCATCTATCTTGTCCAAAAGGATTGGCATGATGTCTGTCTGATACAGTTGCTTGGCCAGTTCAATAATATTTCCTCCCTTATCTGTACCTTGGTCAAACCAAACATTATTTAGGACATCCACGATAAACGAGGGTACTTCTTCTTTGCGAAAGGGGGAGTAATACCAAAGGCGATTGCCGTTTGCTTCTATGGGTTCTAATCCTAACTTTTTTAGGAATTTCTCCAGCTTGATACGCTTTGCTTGTTCAATATTCATCTGAATTATTTTTTTGATTAGAGTTTGATGGCTTATTTATGGGAAAGGGCTCTGCACGAAGTTCATCCATAATTTCTACAGGATGAGACTCAATCCATTTCTCCAAGTCTTTACGCTTGATAAGTATCGTTTTACCATTGGGCTTGTGATAACGTATCTTTTTTCTACCAGTAAGATGGTAGATAGTCGATTCTGTATAACCGGTGTAGTCACTTACTTCCTTAATGGTCAGGTAGCGTTTTTTGAGAAAGAATTTGTACTCTATCTGCTTTATACGTTCCTTGATTTGCTGAACTTCAGTTTTGAGCTCTTTCAGCGTTTTTTCAATTTCTATTTGGTTCATGTGCTATGTTTTGATAAGTAGTCATTTACATCGTTGTAGTCACGATAGCGAAGAGACTGGTCATGAACCTGATTGAGTGCTACTTTGAGCTTTTCGGTAGCCTTACGTCCTGCTGCATCATTATCCAGATAACAATGGATGATGTCGTAACCATTCAATACTTCCAGGGCTTTCTTGGTATTTGAAACGGAATTGAGAATGATGCTGTCCATTGCGTATGGTAAGGTCAGCTGCTCATCGTGTTTCAACTGAGCTGTTACGTAGGCAAGGAAATCAAAGAAGCCTTCAAAAACACAGCACTCCATGGTTTGTTGACCATTTGTCTGTAGGATAAGCGATATATCTTTACCGCCAATACAGCGTTTGGCATATTTGTTTCGAACTTCCATGCCACCACACATATTGAAGAAAGCGATTCCATAATAGGTTTTGCCACTGGCCAAGGTGTAATGAACCTCTTGACAATACTTCAAGGCTACATTTACATTTATATTCCTACTATAGATGTAAGCTAGAAGGTAGCAGTTTGTGATTTGCTTTACACAGTCAATCTTTGTATCATCCTCATGGGATATTCTTTGATCAGAAAGTGGCTGATAACTTTGTTGTGGACTTTTGTTAGTCTCACTATAGTTTGATAATGCCACGAGAACTTGGTGCATGGTCATATCAGGATTCAACCGTTGAACCAAATTGATAATGTTACCGCCACGTGATAAAGCAAAGTCATACCAAAGATTGGTATTGCAGTTTACTTTGAACGAAGGAGTTGCCTCTTTATGTAGTGGCGATAGGAACCAATAGTTGCTTCCAATCTTCTTGTGGGCTTGATAACCCAAATCGGTCAGGTATTCCACCAGACTGATATCTTTTATTTTATCTATTGTCATAATGCTCTATATTTTTTGAGCAATAGATCCAGTTTAATATATATATACCCGATTAAACCTAAACCTTAAACTCGTTATTTACTTGTTTCACTTTTGATACTTTCAGGATTGTAATGATAGCCTGCGTCATCTTTTGTAATAATGGATTTCTCTGATAGAAGCTTCAGTAATTCTTTCGTGGCATTAGTCCCTTTCTTATAGCCTTTTTGCGCATAGAACTCATTTAGAGCTTTTACCATATCTACGTATTTTTCAGGAGTACGTTGACTGAATAGCTCATCTAAAACTTCTTTGTGGACATTCTCAGGCAATGACGTGAGAGGCTGATCTTTTGGCTTATACACCGTGACGTGGTAGTCCTCTTCCAAAACCGGCAGTGCATTGCTATCAATGTGAAAGGCAAATGGATAGAACTCCTTGTCTCGCATGTGCATCGGGCGAACTTCACTGATGTCGGTATTCTGTTTATCCTTACTGACTATTAAGACCGTTTCGGCTTTGTTTTCAAGTTCTGTACCGATATGACCACGTGTATTGCTGTCGTTCTTATTGAGGTGGAGTACACAATGGATATGCAGGTCGTAATTGCTAGTCCAGGACATGAGCATGGTCATTACATCGGTTGCCTCCTTGGCATTGTTGATGTCGTACATCAAATCTCTCAATCCATCTATGATAACCAATCCGTATCCCTCGCTTTTTCTGAGTGCATAATCAATTAGGCTGATGCGAAGACTGGGTGTGTATTCTCTCAGACCAACAAAAGTGATATTCTCTGTATCTGTATTGGTTGGGAGTCCTGCCAGTTTGAGGATTCGTTCATGGACATTCCGACAATGATACCGACTTTGTTCAGTGTCGAAGTAGTATATTTTTCGTTTTCCTAGTGGCATACAAGCACGGTAGTTTAGTACCGTACCATTTATCAGAGCAGCTGCAACCATAGCCGACACGTTGAATGTCTTCTTGCTTTTGGCCTTACCGGTTGAAGCACTGAAATTACCAAAGGTGGCAATTGTGCAATCTCCAACCCAAAGAATCTGTGGTGGCTTCTCTACTTTTTCAGAGACTTTTATCATTCCTTTATTCAAGTAATGTTCTAGCTGCTCATCGGAAAAATCACTATTGAAAAGCAACAGCATTTCCTGGACGTTGGTCTGCACCTCTTGATTATCTGGGTTCTTATTTGTCTTTCTTCTTGCCATCTTTTTGTTTTGAATGTTTTTGAGTCGTCTTGCTGTTTGATGAAATACGTATGGTTGATTTTTCAAGCAACTCCTGTAGTTGGTCATCAGTTAGCATATAGTCTTTACTCTTTTTGTTATACTTCATTGGATTGGCTATTCTGAGTTATTACCGGATAATGGTCTTGACGCATCCATTCATCCAATTCTTTCTTGGCGAAGTACACCATCTTTCCTTGTGGCTTGTAATATGGAATCTTTGATTTACTAGTGAGCTTATATAGTTGCGAAAGAGAAATGCCGATATAGTTGGCTGCCTCCTGAGAGGTAAGCGTATCTTTGGCTGCATAGAGCATATTTTCAATCTTCAAGAGACGCTTATTGATTTCGCTGGCTTCAAGTGTGTTCAGCTCACTAATAGCCATCTCTAATTCATCCATTCTCTTGCAGAGTATCTTTTGATTTATTCTTTGCTTCTCCATTTTTGATTCTTTTTTTAGTTGACACTAGGTGCTTGTACCACCAATTCTGAATCGATTCGGCGGCAAAGTTACGGTCAATGTTTCGAGTGTAAAGAACAAGCAACCATACCTCCCAAGATGTATGATGAGAAGTATGGTTTTTTGTTTTCGCTTGTTTGACTATTCTTCTTTTTACTTCAGTTGTTTGACGAATTCTTCAAAAGGGAGATATTTTACTCCATGTGAACTTTTGAAGGAGGATAGTGCATTTTTCAGATTCTCACGGCTAAGTGGTTTACCAGTAGATTTAGAACAAATCATTTGTCGGTCTGCTATAACTTTTTGCCAGGGATAAACCAAAAATTGTTCATCTCTCAGATAATTAAGGAAACAGGCAACCAAACCATTGTGGTTGGCGGTTAGAGGTGTTTCCAAAGTACCAGCAAACAGTGCTTTGAATTCTTCTTTGCTAACCTCTTTTTTGAATAGTTTTTGCTCTTTGGCAAAGTCTGTAATGAGGGTTATCTGTTGATCTGTAAAGTAGCCCAACACTTGTGGCTTTGATGGGGAAGGAGAATCTTCAGGCTCTTGAGTATTGAATAGATGAAGCATTAGCTCACAGTCTTCCTGAGTGAATTGGTCTTGGGTAAAGAATTCTTTCACCAAGTCCAAACGCTCAGTCAATAGTTCATAAATGGCACTGATGTTTTTGATGTGGAGTTGCGCTTCTGCTTCGCTTTCAATCTCAATGTAGGAATGGCGATAGGCAAAATCATTGGCAAAGCGACGATGGAGTTTGCCTTCCTGCAATACCTCTTGTTGATACACTTTGTAGGCTTCCTCAAGGAGAGCATACATTTCATTTTTCACTAGAGGTCTCTTTGCATTCTTTTTCTGTTCGCTACTGGATGTGAACAAAAAGAGAGAGACCGAATCGATTGTAGTTTCGGTTCATAACTTAACATTTTGTTAAAAATTTGACATAAAAAAAGCCCAAGATGGAGCCTTTTTGCGGATTTCAAGATGGGCTGATGCTGAGTTTCAATTTAGTTATGTTACTAAATGGCTTACAGCAAACATTTTGCAAAGATAATGCCAAAGTGTGCAACCAATCTGCACTGTTACATAGAATTTTTATAATTTTGGCCTAAGTACATGACAAAATTTTGAATATATCAAACCTCTCTTTATACCAAGGATTTAGCAAAACGTTTGCAATCTCCTCTAAACCATACTTGAAGATGCTTTTTGCTTTCCTTCCATGCTTTAGTATTCGTATAGGTTTTATCATCAGATTTTTGTATATTCCCACCAGATAAGCCCATGCAAATGCTATGATCATTACGGCAAATAGTCTTTCAAATCTATCTAAGTGGGTCAGATGCGTATCTTCAATATTGAACCCACTGGACTTCATCGCCCTGAAACAGGTCTCAATTTGCCACCTTTTTTATAAGAATCGAGTGCTTTTTCCGGCTTGTTGTACGACACAATAATCTGTAATTCGGGCTTTCCCTCTTGATTCTTTAATCTAGCTCCACTAAGATAACACAGCTGATTGTTTACGTAATAGATACGTGGCAGAACCATACCTTGCTTTAATTGCAAGCGGCTGAAGACCCAAAAAGCCTTGAATTGCTTGCCTGTGCGAGGATCCTTCACCCAAAAGTTTTCCCGTATACGCAAGTGATAAGGGATTCCTTTCTTGTTTAAATACTCCAGCCACTTCTCTCCTACGAACTCTCGGTCGCCTACCAGAGACTCAATAGAGGATTTACCAAAAAGCCTAATAAACCGCTCGATAATCTCTATCCGTTCTGCGGTATTAGAGTTTCCCCGTTTGGGTAGCAAACGGAAGAGGATGGGAAAGGCTACACCTTCATAAGTGATGCCCAGTACCAGCGCATTAATATCAGTAGTACCAAACTGCCAATTGGTTCTATCCATGGAAAGGGTATATGGACCTTTATGAGGAAGCAATGCCATAATCAAGCGGGCAATTATATCAAAGTCTAGCACATAAGAAGACATGAATCGTTGTATTCTACGCATACAGGACAGAGCCTCAGAACCACTATCAAAAGCAGTTGAGAGCCGATAGAAGCTCACTGTTTGCACCTTACATAAAGCCAGAATCATTAGCGAGATAAACTTTATTCGAGCCAAATTCATACTTTCCCCGAAAATCACATTCAACTTGTCAAATAAATCACTATGTTTGTAGTGAACCTTAGGATTAGTCATCATAGAAAAAGCCGTCAAACTTTTCTTTAAAAATACTAATTTCTAAGGTTTTATGCAAGAAAATAGATGGTAATTATATAACAATCAGCTGATTATACTTTTTGTCATATACTGAAAATTTTGGCTATTTTGGATGATTTAGATGGAATTTGTAATCTCCACATTCAGGAATATCGATGTCAATAATACAATTACCCCTTTGACGAAGATTTCGGCGTATGGTCTCTATTTCTAGATCTTTAAGTTCTATTGGGAAGCACACTTTTATGAATGTGGCACACTTGTTTCCATTCCAACCCAGTCGTTTCCCTACATTCCAAATCATGTGCCTTAAATCTAATGTGGATAGCCTACCATCTGTAATTACAGGAAGTAATATATAGCCTTTGGTATTGTCCCACTTATCTATGTTCTGGATCAATTTTTCCATTTCATTCTCTTGAATGTAGGGGCAAAGACATGTTCTCAGATAATCTCCAATGGCATTTTTGGTCTCTTGGATGATTTCTTCTCTCTCTTTTTCTTTGGTTTGCAGTACTTCTTGATAATTGAAAGTTTCATGAATAACTTTTTCTGCAACTGATTCTCTTCTCTTACTGATTCTAATGGTATAGAAACAGAGAAGAACTCCAATCATAAGAGCGATGAACAGACACTCGTTTTTGTATGATGAGAACAGAATACTTGTTTTCTGATAATACCATTGAGTAATATGATTGTCTCCAAAGAATAGAGGCAGTATGAGAATGACAAACACACTTACGAAGTTTGTAAGGATGGTATAAAAGAATTTCTCTCTAAACTTATTAGTCATAAATACTTTGAATTATTATTTATTTTCGACTGCAAAGTTAGAGAGAAAACTCTTAATTAGTAATAGTTAGACTGACTGATACACAATATCTTAACTATCTTTACAAAACACCAAAAGTGATATTTTGCTGTTGTTTTTATTTCTTTTATCTGATTGTTTTTTCACTTGTTTGGCTCTTGTTTTCCATTGTCGGTAACGTGATAGACACTAATAGAAATTACTACTAAACACTTGTTAACATTACTTCTTGCGTAATAGCTTACTTCTATCAGTCGGTGTATTCTTTCCGGCACGTTTAGATAATGCTGCGTTCATTTCTTCGGGTGTCAATGGTACTTCAGTTGTTCGTCCGGATTCTGCCCACTTAATCAGCTCATCTTTAAAAAAAATATAGCTTTTACCTTTCTTCGTGGCTGGAATCGAGCGGTTCTGTAGGTGATAATACATTGTCCCTTTCTTCATCTTCAGGAATTCACAAGCTTCATCAATATTCATAGGAATGTGTTCTGAAGCACGAGATGGACTCTTCTTGATGTCTTCATACAGTCTGTTGAAACTAAGCTCCAATCCTGAAATCTTATCCAATAATTGTGCTACAACTTTGGGCAAGTCATTAAATGTTATTTCTTCTGTTGTCATACTTGTAATATTTTTGAATTACTGGTGCAAAGGTCAGCTATGATTCAATGCTGACCTTCAATTACTCTAGTAAGTGAACCGTAAGCATCAGTAATTGGGGTCATTATTCATTTTCATTTGTATCTTCTTCCTTCAACTTAATTTTGTTGGCAGCTTCTCTCGTTTTGGGCGAAGCATGCGCTACATAAATCTGGGTAGTAGAGACGTTCTTGTGTGCCAACAAATGCTGAACGGTATAGATGTCAGTACCTAATTCCATTTGCAATGAGGCGTAGGTGTGCCGAAAACAATGAAATGTGATGTGTTTTTTTATACCCGAATCCTTTAGCCATCTCCTCATTTCATTATTGCTCATTTCTTTTGTGAATCCAGCAAATACAGGTTTGTCTGTCTCTGGTTGAATCAGTTCATAGGCTTCATTACTGATTGGAACAACAGTTTGTACCTTGGTCTTCTGACAAATGAAATCCAAATAACGACCGCCATCCGCATATTTGCGGACATTCTCCCATGTTAAGTTGATAATATCGCTTCGGCGAAGTCCGGTCAAGCATGAAAAAATTACAGCTTTCTTCATGACCTCAATAGAACAGGGCGTATTATGAAGGCTTCTTAATTCTTCAAGTGTCAAGCTTTCCTTTACAGTTGGAACCCACTTGATATAATCAAGGTAGTCCACAATCTTTTCTTTGATTCGTCTCTCACGATAAGCCAGATTGAGAATATTTCTGAAAATAATCCAATAGTCGGCAGCAGAATTTCTATTTAGCGGTTTTCCCGTTGAGAGACTTTTCGCTTTCATCAGATAATCCATGAATTTGCGGCAGAACTCAACGTCTAACTCTTCAAAGGAACATTCGCCATGGCAGAATGCACTGAAGTGCTTGACGGAAGATAACCATTTGTTGTGCTTGGTTCTGCTTACTTCTTCAAAATAATCCAAGAAACTCTCCTTAGTTTTGTTATTACTAAAGAAATCATATTTCTCATTGATTATCTCAGAATAGACATTGCATCTGATTGCTTCTGCCTTTTCAATCATTAAGGCGTTATACTCCTTTTCTCTGGGCGTTTTAGGCTCTGAGTAGATGTATATACCTAATGAACGACGACGTATAAGTTCCATCGTTTTAGGGTCTCTGTAGCCTGGATAGAATTCCAGAAACAGAGAATGCGTGCCATTGCGCCTGGCTCGACTTCTTAGTGTAACTGTCTTACATTGCTGCATTTTATATTTGTTTTTGAATTATTGTTTTCTGGTGCAAAAGTCTTAAATGCTCCTATGCTGACCTACCATTCACTTTTATCATTCCTGGTTAATCGTCAGTAATTGGCAGTAATTCGCTGTTTTGAGCTCTTTCAGCCATATATTCATCTATTTCTGTCTTTAGAAGATAGACTTGTTGCCCGCACTTTACTTTGGTAACTTTCTTTTTATTAGAGTAGTAAAATACCATGTCCTTGGTCAATTCATACTTGTCCATGACTTCTTGAACAGAGTAGTAATTTTCTTTGCCATTAAAGACCAGATGTTTGACTTTGTCTATATGTTCCTTTGAGTAGAATATTTTGCCATATTCAGCCTTGGTCGGAATTTTATGACGATGGGTAAATGAACGGCGGGCTACGGGGGTCATGTTATATTGCTTTTCCATTTCCTCTGGAGTAATCCATTCTTTGACACCATCATTAATTTGTGAGGAGCCAAACAAAGCCAATACACTTGGTATCTCAAAGAAGTTGAATCCTTTCAGTGATATTTTGGGTATTCTTGCCTCTCTCGTCAGTTTTTGAACATGCCTGATATTGATAGAGTACTTCTTGCTTATTTCCTCTGTCGAAAAATAGCCATCAGGAGTTTCAGGAGCTTCAACATTACCAGTCTTATTCTTTATTACCACTTTTGGATGAGAATTATTGGCAAAATTGAATTTACCAGTCTTCTCGTCTCGCTCAATGTCGCCAAACTTTCCTTTTATTATTTGTTCATCAAACTCCGATCTGAAAATCATAGTGAACTTACCGCGCTTTTCTGTCTTTATTTTCTCTTGACGTATTTGATAGCTGATTTGATCCACAGACAAACCATACTTTTCTATTATTTCATCATAAGTGTACCAGTTTGTATCGATATCATTGCCTCTGCGTTTATAATTGTCAATATGGACTTTTGAATAGTAGACTAAACGGCCACGAGTTATTCTTGGAATCTTATTTCGATAAACAAAGGTCAGCACATTCTGTTTTGACATGCATAGTTTCTCCATTAGTTGCTCGGTCGTATAATAGTTGGCCAAGTCAATTTCTTCTATCAACTCGGCAAAATGAGCATCGACATGTACTTTTTTGAAGAAAACGTTTCTGCCATCATAAACCTTGGGAATGCTGTATCGTTCGCAACGAGACAATATAGCTTTTTTCCCTATATGATACTTTTCACTGATGTCTCGGATTGTATAGTACTCACTATCTTCCTTTTTCTTACTGAATGCGATCCTTTTTTTATACTCAGACGCATTATCAAAGGTCTTCTCAATGTCGGATTTTCGGATGATAGTAAGCCCCTTAAATTGCACTGCTTTTATAACTCCAGCGAGTGCATACCTATATATGGTAGCACGACTCACTCCAAGCAGTTTTGCTGCTTGAATTGGGCTAAGATATTCCGCATTAGGGATAGAATACTCAGTTGACGACTCCAAGTCATTTTGGAGCTCTTGATATTCTTGCTGAATACTTTTCTTCTTACGTACCCTTGTTGCCTTTGCGTTGCACGCTTTGGAACAGTACAGCGTTGCCATTCGGTGCGCAATGAACTGATTTCCGCAGCATTTACAGTGCTTTATTATTTCCATCGAGGTATCTGTTTAAGTCTACACTTTTGTCTCATAGCGTCTCATAGCGTCTCACAGCGTCTCACGCTTGTGCCGTGAATTACAAATGGCGCATAGTTGTGATTCTCACAGCGTCTCACTTGTTCCTTCTATCACAATTTTCTCTTAGCTGTTGCTCGAATTTGAGCGAGAGGAATGAAACTTGGGCCAAAAATAAGCTGAAACTTTTGTTCCAACAAATACCAATTACGAAGTGTTAAAAAAATAACCCACTCATTATGAGCAGGTTATTCGCAGTTATTTTAAAATGTTTTAAGTTGTTGGATATGAGCTACTTGCCGATGCAAAATTTCCCAAAGATATTCCCCAATATCTCATCATTACTGATCTGCCCTGTAATTTCTCCTAGATAATGCATGCATTCCCTGATATCCTGGCTCAGGAAATCCCCTGAAATGTTCATCTCCAGTCCATTAATTACACGGAGTATAGCTTCATGGGCTTTTGTCAGGGACTCGTAATGGCGGACGTTTGTGACGATGACATCGTTCTGTGAGACTTCCGGCAGGGCTGCAGCCTGGATAAGATACTGTTTGAGTATTTCTGTATTTGCTTGCTGTTTGGCTGAAATATATAATCGGTCAGCAGGAACTTTGCCAAGCAACTCTTGCTTGATAGCTAGTTCTTCCGGTGAGAGTAAGTCGGATTTGTTGAATACAAGAATCACTTTTTTACCTTCAGCCTGCGGAAGGATCGTTTGTGCCAGTTCTTCTATTTGTTTGGCTGGAGTGTTTAGGTCGATCACCCAAAGGACGATAGAAGCCTGGCGGAGTTTCTGGAAAGTACGTTCAATACCCAGGCTTTCGATGGTGTCGTTGGTTTCGCGGATACCGGCCGTGTCGATAAAACGGAAGGTGATGCCTGATAGGTTGATCGTGTCTTCTATCACATCGCGGGTGGTTCCGTGTATGTCGGAAACGATGGCACGCTCTTCACCGACCAACAGGTTGAGTAAAGTGGACTTACCGGCATTCGTTTCGCCGATGATGGCGACAGGGATACCGTTTTTAATGGCATTACCCACACTGAATGAATCGGCCAGTTTGTGTATCAATTGTTCGATGTTTGTTGCCAGCTGCTTTAGATTGGTACGGTCGGCAAACTCGATATCTTCTTCGCTGAAATCGAGTTCCAGTTCGATCAAAGAGGTGAAATCGAGTAGTTGGCTGCGTAGTTTTGTCAATTCATTACTGAAGCCTCCACGCATCTGATTAATAGCCAGTTTGTGCATTCCGGCAGATGTGGAAGCAATCAGGTCGGCTACAGCTTCGGCCTGGCTCAGATCCATCTTCCCATTTAGGAAAGCACGTTGTGTATATTCGCCGGGAAGAGCAGAACGACAACCCTTTTCGATCAGTAACTGGAGGATTTGCTGCTGGATATAAACCGAACCGTGGCAAGTGATCTCGACGGTATCTTCTCCTGTAAACGAATGAGGGGCGCGGAAGAGGGCGACAAGTACATCGTCGATCAACTCTTCCCCGCGACGGATACTACCGTAGCGTAAGGTGTAAGCTTTCTGGCTCTGAAGATTCTTTCCTTCGATTTTAGGAGCGAAGATAGTGTCACAAATTCTTATGGCGTCAGTGCCGGATACACGAATCACAGCTACTCCTCCGGCTCCGGGGGCTGTCGATACGGCACAGATAGTATCCTGATTGATCATAAAATTATATATCCTTATACGGTTATTAGTTCATATTCCTGAGTCCCGATTCCAACTTTTTCAGCATGTTCCAGTCCGGCTTGCCAGTTGGTTTCCGGGTGCATGATATGGAATTTGTCACAACCTTCCAAATGATCATGATGAGGTGTTTCTGAAAGACGGTTACCTGTTTCAAGGATCGGGGCTTTGATGACTATATCGGCACAAGCCTTGTCCAAAGCAACCGGATCGAATGAAGCTGCAATACCCAGGTCTGGGACGATAGCCGCATCATTATGATTCCAACAGTCACATTCGGGAGATACATTCATAATGAAACTGATATGGAAATGAGGCTTATCCTGCAATACGGCTTGTGTGTATTCTGCTATTTTACAATTTAAGTTTACCGAAGTATCCCATGAACCGAGTACGGCACCGTCATATTGGCAAAGAGCTACACATTGTCCGCAACCGACACATTTGTCATAATCGATTACTGCTTTCCTGTTTTCATCCAGGCGGATGGCTTCGTGGCGGCAATGTTTTACACAGATATTGCAACCTTTACACTTTTCCAGATCGATACGTGGTTGGGAGGCTCCGTGCAGTTCCAACTTACCGGCAACACTGGCACATCCCATTCCTAGGTTCTTCAGTGCACCTCCAAATCCGGTCTGTTCATGTCCCTTGAAGTGATTCATACTGATAATGATATCAGCGTCGGCAATAGCCGATCCGATCTTAGGAGCTTTGCAATATTCACCGTTTATTTCTATTTCACGGCATTCCGTTCCTTTCAGTCCATCTGCGATGATCACGTCACATTTGGCAGAAATAGGGTTGAAACCGTTTTCCATTGCACTTTCCAAGTGGTCGACTGCATTGGAACGACGTCCTGAATACAGTGTATTACAATCGGTAAGGAAAGGTTTTGCTCCCAATGAACGGAGCAAGGTTGCCATGCGGGCAGCATAATTAGGGCGAATATAAGCCAGGTTGCCCGGTTCCCCGAAATGGATTTTTATGGCTACGAACTGGTTCTTAAAATCAATATTTGCAATGCCGGCACGTTTTACAAGCCGTTCCATCTTATCCAGCAGGTTACTGGAGGGAGTCGTACGAAGATTCGTAAAATAAACTTTCGATTTGTCCATTCTCTTATTGGTTTTATCATGCAAATGTACATGATTATATCCATTCAACGAGTCCTTGAAAACATTATGTTTAAAAAAAATGTTTTTTATAAAGAACATTTTCTTACTATATCCGGTCTTCCTTTTTGACATAATGTATTACATTTGTAACAAATAGTTTAGTTTATGGACATATACCAATTAAACCATCAGCAATTACTGAAGGGGATAAGATGCAATTTTCAGCGATATCTTTATAAGCAGATACAGTGGGATGATCGTCTGATTGGAATTTTTGGCTCACAGGGAGTAGGGAAAACAACATTATTGCTGCAACGGATCAAGCTGGCTTTCGATAATTCGGATAAAGCATTGTACCTAAATCTGGACAGTATTCTTTTTCAACGGGAAAAGATGATCAATGTTGCCACTCAGTTTTATAAGGCTGGGGGAACTCATCTTTTCATGGATAGCGTGCACCGTTATCCGAACTGGATCAGTGAGATGAAAAAACTGTTGGAGCGCTGTCCGGGGCTGCATATCGTGTTCGCATCGTCTTCTTTGCTTCCGATGTCGAAAGTAACGAAAGGGTTAAAAGGAACTTCCTGCTATACGCTAAATACCATGTCATTTCGGGAATATCTTTCTTATGAGTGCCTTCTGGATCTTGCTCCTCTATCTTTGGATGATTTATTGGAGAACCATGCCGAGGTTTCAAGGAATGTGAATGACCAGATAGTTGTTGCACCTGTGTTCCGTAATTATCTGGAACATGGTTGTTATCCATTTTATTGGGATGATCCTGATGCTTATCCATTTCGTTTACAGGATCGTATAAGGGATGCGATTGAAATAGATTTGCCGGCTGTCTATCCAACTGAATATGGGGAATTGAAGGTGATCAAAGAAATGATGATGTCGATATCCGACCAGGTACCCGATGTTCCGCCTTTAGTGGAAATTGCAGCTAAAATGAAGTTAGATGATGCAGTGGTGAAGAGATATTTTAATTATTTGAGAGATGCAGTATGCATACGGCATTATCAGTCAATGGAAGGGCTTATACAAAATCGAATTCAGAAAACTTATCCGGGTAATACGAATTTATTGATAGCTCTGGATGAAAGTCTGAATGATCGTGTGATCCTGGGTGAAACTTTCTTTGTCGACCAGTTATCGAATTTTGCATCCATCCGTTTGCTTAATAATAATGATTTTGTTGTAAATGATAAATATACGTTCATGGTGGGCGATCCTTTAATGGATTACGAACGGATCAGAGAGGCAGAAAATACCTTTGCTGCTATTTACGGCCAACCTAAAAGTCAGAACAACAAGCTACCCATCTGGTTACTGGGTTTGTGTTATTGATTGATACGTTATAAAAAAATAGATATGATAGATATAATGAAGAACAGGAGGACTATCCGTAAATATACAGATCAGGATATCCCCGAAGAGCTGTTGAATGAACTGCTGGAAGTGGCCGCTCGTGCCTCCAATACCGGAAATATGCAGTTATATAGTGTGGTTGTTACCCGCGATAAAGCAAATAAAGAAAAACTGTCTCCGGCTCACTTCAATCAGCCGATGATTACGACAGCTCCGGTAGTACTGACCTTTTGTGCGGATGCCAATCGTTTTGTGAAATGGGCTGAACAGCGTAATGCTGAAGCGGGTTTTGACAACCTGCAAACTTTTATTGCGGCTACAATCGATGCGATGTTGTTTGCCCAGACTTTCTGTAATGCAGCAGAGGAAAAAGGTTTAGGCATCTGTTATTTAGGAACGACGGCTTATAATGCAGATAAAATTATTGAAGCTCTGTCATTACCTCGTCTGGTTATTCCTCTTGTAACTGTGACTGTTGGTTATCCGGTTCAACCGCTACCGGAACAGGTAGAGCGTTTACCCCTGACTGCTGTTGTTCACCAGGAAGCATATGTTGACTATACACCAGCTTCTATTAATGAATTATACAGTGAGAAGGAAGCGCTTGAAGTTAATAAGCAGTTTGTAAAAGAGAATAACAAAGAAACACTGGCACAGGTATTTACCGATATTCGATATACGAAGAAGAACAATGAATATTTTTCGGAAGTCCTGCTCAAAGTCCTGAAAGATCAAGGATTCATGAAGTAATTCATCCCTTAATATAAAGAAAACCTCTTGCTTACGAACGCTTCGAAAAGCAAGAGGTTTTTTTATAAATTGTTGCTATTCAGTATTTCTACCTCATGATGCATGAAAAGTCCGCTTTCTATCACACCAGTGATAGATTTGATCGCATTTTCCAGGTTGTCCGGGATATTATCGAAGCGGACATCGAGTATCAGATTGCCATTTTCTGTGATGACCGGGCCGTCTTTGCCTTGTGCCATCCGGAGTTTTATTTCTACCGGGCTTAACGATCGTAATGCCTGATCTACATGGACCAACGCATCCGGAAATATCTCTACCGGTACCGGAAAACGGGAGCCTAATTTTGAAACCATCTTGGAGGAGTCTGCAATAATAAATGTCCGCGGACTGGAACAGATCAGTAGTTTTTCTTTGAACATGGCACCACCGCGTCCCTTTATCATATTGTGGTTGGAGTCTATTTCGTCTGCACCGTCAAAAGTCCAGTTCGGTCTGTATTCAAGGAGGCTGGTCAAAGGTATTCCGAGTTTGGCGCAGGCCATTTTTATCTCCTGAGAAGTCGGGATTGCTCGGATATGGAGTTGTTCGCTCCGTATGCGTTCGGCAATCTTCAACAGAGCCAGGTAAGCTGTCGAACCTGAGCCTATGCCGATAATATCATTGTCGGTTACCATAGAGGCTATCTTATCGGCAACCTTTTCTTTTTCTTCCCGGTTGGAAATCTCTTTACCCCATTCCACCGCGTCTATGATTGTTTTCTCCTGTTTCATGATATGTGGTCAAATACGTTCCAATACAGTTTCTATCAGTCCGGTCAATGAGCCTTTGTAGTTAGTATTCATATTCTTGTCTACACGACCTGCGATGATACAGCAAACAGTCATTGCCCGGTGTCCCATTAATGCGGCAAGGCCGGCAAGAGAAGAACTTTCCATTTCGAAATTAGTGATTTGTTGTCCGTTGTAATTGAAAGCTTCAATCTTTTCATTCAACTTCGGATCGGCAAGCGGCAGACGCAACTCACGCCCCTGCGGGCCGTAAAAACCATTGGCAGCAATAGTTATGCCACGAATGATATCATTACCGGTGATTTGCTTTATCAGAGAAGGATCGGCAGAAACAACATAAGGAGAGAGGTTGGGTAATTGCCAGTCCAGTTGTTTTATCAATTCGGTTTCAAACCCGGAGTCTCTGACACGTTCTGTATCTCCATAAAAATAAATGACTCCATCGAAACCGATCGATTTCTCGGCAGCAACGTAAGTGCCGACCGGCACAAACGGTTGAAGTCCGCCGGATGTACCGACCCGGACCAAGGTCAGTTGTTTAAACTCCGGCTTTGCCGTGCGTGTTGCAAAGTCAATATTAGCCAGAGCATCCAGTTCATTCAGTACGATATCGATGTTATCTGTACCGATCCCATGCGAAACAACGGTGATACGTTTCCCTTTATATGTTCCTGTAATAGAGTGGAATTCCCGACTGGAAACTTCGCACTCTTGCGTATCGAAGTAAGATGCAACGGTTGAAACCCTGTCTGGGTCACCAACCAGGACAACTCTGTCTGCCAGCTGTTCCGGTTTGAGATGCAGATGGAAAGCGCTTCCATCTGCATTTATGATTAATTCGGATTCGGGAATTACTCTCATATTCTAAATCAGTCTTTAAGCGGTTTAGATGGAGAATTTGCCGGTCTGGCTATCGATTCGCGCATAGAAGTATCCGCATCGATATTTTTCATCTTATAATAATCCATGATTCCCATATTACCGGAGCGGAATGCTTCAGCCATAGCCTTTGGCACTTCTGCTTCAGCTTCAATCACTTTTGCACGGGCTTCCTGTGCTTTCGCTTTCATTTCCTGTTCCAGGGCGACAGCCATTGCACGACGTTCCTCGGCTTTAGCCTGGGCGATATTTTTGTCGGCCTGAGCCTGGTCCATTTGCAGGAAGGCACCGATATTCTTACCTATATCGATATCCGCGATGTCGATGGACAGGATCTCGAAAGCCGTACCGGCATCCAGTCCTTTACGCAATACCAGTTTAGAGATAGAATCCGGATTTTCCAATACCGTTTTATGGCTTTCCGACGAACCGATGGATGATACGATACCTTCACCGACACGGGCCAGGATGGTTTCTTCACCGGCACCACCCACCAACTGTTTGATGTTGGCACGAACGGTAACACGTGCCTTTGCGATCAACTGGATACCATCTTTGGCAACAGCTGTCACAGGAGGCGTATCGATCACTTTCGGGTTAACCGACATCTGAACGGCTTCGAATACATCACGGCCGGCCAGGTCGATAGCAGTAGCCATCTGGAAAGGCAGGTCGATGTTTGCTTTAGAAGCAGACACCAGCGCATGAACCACTTTCTCAACATGTCCGCCAGCCAGATAATGCGCTTCCAATTCATCGCGGGTCAGGCTTTTAATACCAGCTTTATGTGCTTCGATCATGGCACGAGCTATGATGTAAGGAGGTACATTACGGATACGCATAAGGAACAGCTGTATCAATGAAATGTTTACACCCGAAACTTTAGCCGAGATCCACAGCAGGAACGGCACATAGTAAAAGAAAATTGCCAGCAGCAAGACCGCTGCACCCAGTAGGATAAAAGGCAAATAGTTCAATTCTTCCATATAAATATAATTAAGCGTGAATATCTGTTTGTTCTACTTTCTTAACCAAAACATTATAACCGTCGACACGGACAATTTCAACGGGAGTATTTTCGTTTATCAGTTCGTCCATTGACTTTGCTTCAACGGTAATACCTTTGAAACGGGCTTTCCCTATAGGAGCGAGACGGGAAAGTGTGATTCCTTCGTCACCGGGTTCGATGCCCAGGTCACGGCTGGAAGTCAGCTTCGAGTCGACGTTCGTATTCAGAGCCACCCTGTGAAACGACCGCGAACGCAATAACCATACAAATGCACTACCGAAAGTCACCAATGACAGGAATAAAGTGATGTGTCCCGCCATTTCGCTCACCGCGTAGGCATAAATAACACCGGCGGCGGCAAAAAGGAATCCTCCGATTCCAGCAATCGTTATACCTGGTAGCAGAAATATTTCCAGCAGGATAAGCACGATGGCTACAAGCATTAAAAAGACAATAATGGTTATTTCCCAGATCATGATAGTTGGGCTGAATTATCTGTTACTCTTTAAATAATTAATCTCCGTGTTACGGGCTTTCTTTTCCAATTCGTCAGGCTGGCTGAGCAGGTTGTTCAGTTGCTCTTCAGCCTCGAGAATTGTCGGTTTAAGCTGTTCTTTTTTTGCACTATTCCCGGAAGAATAAGATGCTCTAAGGTCAACCAGCTTTTCATTCAGTTCTTTTATCTGTTTGTTCAGCGAAACAACTTTTTCGTAGTAGCTTTTCGCTTCGGGACTTTTTATTTCATCTAGCTTATAATAAACCAGACTGTTGTTTATCACGAATTCGAAGTCTTTTTCGATTTTTGCTTCACCGTAAGGAATTTCTTTATGTGCCAGTTCAATCAGGCTGGTGTAATCGCTACCCGGTTTCCATGAATCCTGTATGGAAGTAATGGCGGCACGGGCACGTTTTACTTCTATGTCTTCGCTTTCTACCCGGCTGTGTTCGTTGTTCGGAATGAACAGGTAGACACAAACCTTATCTTCCGGCTGAAAACGGTCGGAGACGAACCATCCCAATTCCTTAGTCTCGTCGTAAACCATCATATAGTCGTTGAAGGGAGAATTGAAAGGCATACTTAGTTGTTCCGGAGCCAGATAAGTATCAGAGTTGATATTATAACGGGTAACGAACAGGTCATAACCGCCTAACGAACCGTTTCCTTTTGAAGCGTAATATACCGTTACACCATCAGACAGGACAAACGGATAGTTGTCGTCGCTCTTGCTGTTAATGTTCATCGGCAACTGTTTCTCATCCCCCCATTTATCCAATAGCTTGGATTGTGTAAAGAGACAATAATGGTCGTTGTCGGTTGCATGTGCATAATAAATTTTATCGCCCTTCTGATTCATATAGACTGTCGAAGCAACAGGTTCGTTTGTCTGGAAGAAATCTTTGAATGAAGTCAACGTACCGCTTTCTTCACTCAGGGTATAGGCGGTGAGGAAGTCTTCTTTATCGACTACAAGACTGTCGATTATCTGGACATCTTCTGTTTTCTCCATCATGCGGTGTGCATTTTCAGCCAATGATAGTTTGTCGTCGAAAGCCTGTGTATCCAACTTCTTTTTAGTCAGCAGTTCTATGTATTCTTCGAGCGTTTCGGCTGCTTCGTCGAAACGATAGGTTTGAAAGTAGACATCCGACAGGTAACGGTAAGCGTCCTGTACTTTACGTTTCACTGCCACTTTCAGGTGTTTTTCGGCACCGACCAGATCGCCTGTTTCAAAGCAGCAGACGCCATACCAATGGTTGTAGGATGAATTACTGGGGGCTTGTTTCACCAGCTTCTCAAATGCGGGTTTAGCTTCGGCATATTGCCCTTCGTTGTATAGTTTTTTTGCCTGGTCCAGGCTTTGAGCCTGCAGGCCGCTGCAAAGTAACGTAATTCCAATTGTGTAAAACAGTTTCTTAGATAACCGGCTCATTTTCTCTTGTTGTAATATAATTATACTGATTCAAAGATAATAATATTTTTAGTTAGGCATACAATTCATTGGATAAATATCTATTTTTGTGCCCGATTTAAAGATAATATGGCAAAGTTGACTGCAGAAGAGCTCCTGTTCAGGAAAGTAGAAGAGAAGGTGAAGAAGGCTATTTTCGAATATGACCTGATAGCCAACGGCGATCGTATCCTGATCGGATTGTCGGGCGGGAAGGATTCGCTTGCCTTGGTCGACCTGCTGGGACGTCGGTCTAAAATATACAATCCCCGCTTCGAAGTAGTGGTTGCCCATATTGTGATGACCAACATCCCTTATCATTCGGATATGGTGTATCTGAAGAGTTGTGCCGATGAGCATAACTTGCCGTTTTTCATCCACGAAACGAGTTTCGATGCTTCGACAGATACCCGTAAGTCGCCTTGTTTCCTTTGTTCCTGGACACGCAGGAAAGCATTGTTCGATATTGCTAAGAAGCATAGTTGCAACAAGATCGCGCTAGGGCATCACCAGGATGATATTATTGAAACGTTGCTGATGAACATGACGCATCAGGGAGCTATCGGAACGATGCCTCCGCGACTGAAAATGGATAAGTTCGATATGGAGATCATCCGACCGATGTGTCTGGTCGAAGAAAAGGATCTGATCCGTATCGCTGCCTGGAAAGGGTATCGGAAACAGATCAAGAACTGCCCCTACGAATCCGGCTCCAGCCGTTCGGAAATGAAAGAGGTGCTGGCCCGCCTGGAAGCGATCAACCCGGAGGCACGTTACAGTATCTGGAACAGCATGTCAAATATACAACCGGATTATCTTCCTCAAAAAAAGAAATAAATTATGCAGGGATTTTATGCAATACTGTTATTAGTCGTATCGAATGTCTTTATGACGCTTGCGTGGTACGGTCATCTGAAGATGAAACAACAGTTCAGTTGGTTTGAAAGTCTGCCGTTGATCGGTGTTATCTTGTTTAGCTGGGGGATCGCTTTCCTGGAATATTGTTGCCAGGTTCCCGCTAACCGGATGGGATTCCGTGAGAATGGCGGTCCGTTCAATCTTATACAATTAAAAGTGATACAGGAGGTTATTACTTTAGTGGTCTTCATCGCTTTCAGCACGATCGCTTTTAAGGGAGAATCTTTCAAGTGGAATCATGCGCTGGCTTGTTTGCTGTTGGTTGCAGCTGTCTATTTGGTGTTTAAGAAATAATTGGCATCAGTGGTTCAGTTTTAGTCTAATATCTTGATTTTCGAGTTTTTTATTCATAAACAGTCGCTTTCGGTATTATGGAAAAGGCGAATAGCCCCTGGCTGGTTATCTGTTTACATATTCTATTCTAACGCATGAGTACTGACCTTTTAGTTGAATAATCCTATCTTCTTTTCTTTTTGTCAGCTATCGAACGCTTGTTTGTCAGCCGTCAAACGCTTATTTGATAACTGTGAAACAAGCGTTCGATAAATGACAAACAATAAAAAGATGCTAACTTTCATAATAAGAAGCCGTTATCTATCCTGTTATTATCTACTGGCCCTGACTTACTTTCGCTTGAAGGAGTGAACTAAAAACAGATGTTGATATTAGGTATGAATATGAAGCATTATTCTAAAAGTAGAACCGTTTCCTTCATATATTAATTTTTATATTCTTTGTTTTCTGCTCCGCAGGCGGCACATTTAGGAATCCAAGAATTCAATAGCCCACAAGTTGAACATCTCCAATGTCCCGGTATTGTTCCGATATCTGGTGTTCGGTTACTGTGTCCGGAGGCCACTAAGTCAACACTTCCTTCATATGCCATATTTAAAGGAACATTATTGATTTTGGTTATGACTAATCTTCCATAACCTTGTTGGTCTGACCCGGTAAACTTTACATCTACGAAACAGTCGTGAGCACCTGGTTTAAGTACTGTAGTGATGGTACGAAAAGAACCTCCGTTATTTGGATAAATTCGAACATTGGTTCCTATACCTGCTTCATAACGGCATCCGTTTGTTCCTTCAAATGCAAAGATAAAAGTATATTCAGCCTCTTCTGTACAATATATTTGCCCGGAAATTGAATTATCGCCATTAGAAAGTGTATGTGTTGTTTTTATCATGTTTTTGTTTAGATCAATTTCCGTCATATTTGGAATTTTCGGTTCCACAAATAGGGCATTTATCACTCCAGGAATTAAGAATACCACAACTCGGACAGTGCCAATGCCCTGGTATTGTTCCACCACTTGTGTCTTGCAAATTACTGTATCCGGAAGCTACTAGATCGACTGATTCACCAGTATACTCGCTGGATAACGGGTTGTTGTTAATTTGGGTTATAATCAGTCTTGCATAGCCTTGTTGATCTGGTCCGGTGAATAATAGATGTACATAACAGTGATTAATTCCCGGCTTAAGAACTCTTGTTATTGTTCGGAAATTACTTCCGTTATCAGGGCGTATCATTGGAGAAGTGCCTATACTTGCTTCATAACCCACATTTCCTGTCGCTTCAAAAGCAAATATAAATGTATATGTAGCTTCTCTTGAACAATAAATATCTCCTGAAATCCAACAATCTCCGGTTTCGGAAGTGATTGTTTCTATGTTATTGAAATAAGTAAAATCTTTAATGACGGAACGAGTCATTATATTGGATTCAGAGTCCATGGTTATCGAATTATCACATGCGGACATTGCCAATAATAGGCTTAAAAAAATATAGGATCGATTATTCATGATTTTAATCGTTTGACTTAATAGAAATATAAAAATAATAAAAGAGAGTATGTCACATATTGGCATACTCTCTTTTGTTGATTAATTTAAAATAACTCCACTATTGTCTGTCGGATTTTGTGTCAACGTGCTACCACTTGGGTAGGAGTTAATGGCATCCTGCGAGATATAGAACGTAACGCGGTAGTCGGTAGCCGGTATATCTTTCGTTGCTTCGTGAGGACCGGGATAACGGCGGTACAATGTATCGCCGTTGCGGAATACATCAAAGCTGCGTTCGGCCTGATAAGCCAATTCAAGTTGACGCTCTTTGTCAATCAACGTGGAGGCATTGTTTGCATCCAGAGATGAATAACCGGCACCGGGGATAGAACGCTCGCGGATAGTGTTCAGATCGGCTAATGCTTCACTGTAACGTCCTAGCTTAGCATATGCCTCCGCACGGTTAAGATAGATTTCGCCCAAACGGGAGATGATTGGAGAATGAAGATGTGAGTCTTCACCTTCGCGCGAACATTTTGTGATATAAAACTCGGGATAAACACGGTTTAATGACATCTGATAGTCGATAACACCTGTGTAGGTTTCTCCGTCAGAATAAGATATCGAGTAGATTTGCTGTGCTTCGTCTACTACAGTCATCGGATAAGTTTTTTCTTCTCCTTCAACAACTTCCGTACAGCGGTATTGGTTGCCGTTCTTGTTTAAAGTTGCTTGCACGTAGTTGAAGTTTGTGTGTTCACCACTTGCGTTGTATACTTTCTTGATAAAGCGGAAAACTTCTGTGTATTTGCCGTTATCATCAACCACATACTGTGGCTCAATGAAGTTTGCACGTGCATCTACAATCTTCTTCCGGTCAGGACGCCAGTCGTTGCGGCCTGTTTCGTTCAGCAAGTCAATATATTTGGCACTGGCGAACATTTCGCCCCAACCCATACCGCCGATGTTGGCATACATACCACCGATGCCGTAATAATGGTCGAAGCCGGAGAATTCGGAAGCTACCCGTTTTACAACGAAGATAGACTCTTTATTGTTTTCCGGTGTATAGGTGTTGTAGTTCATAAACTCGTTATGTGGTAACAACTGATAAACACCGGAGTTGATTACTTGCGTAGCATAGTAAACAGCCGAGTCTGCATATTGTGTGTTAGGATTTGAATAAGTACCGCTCATATATAAATATACGCGCGACAACATGGCTTGAGCAGCTCCGATGGATGCGTAGGCCGGACCTTCATTGATAGTCAGCATGCTTTCTGCTTTGCGCAAGTCGGCAATAGCTTGTGCATAACTTTCTTCAACCGTTGAACGGTCTGGTAATTGCAAATTCTCTAGATCATCTGGTGTTCCGTTGACGATAGGTACCCCCAGATTTTTATTTGGCGCTTGATAATAAGGGCGGGAGTAGGCACGAGTAAGGTAGAAATACATCATACCTCTGATATAGTAGCATTCGCCCAACTTGTTGTCTATGTCTTCGCTTTGTCCTTCTTCAATCATTTTGATGATGTTGGAAGTCTGGGCTATGGCTTTGTAGCCTGAATTCCAGAAGGCATCCAGTCGATAATTCTCGGCAGTACGAGAGAAAGAGATGAATTCGTAGAATGCATCCGTGGATGAGCCTCGAATCATCATATTGTCGCCCGCATATTCACCGAGGCGGTGCATCGGGTCAGACCATGTTTTCAATTGGGCATAGGCGCCACGCACTAAGCCGTCGAGTGCTTTATTCGGGTCCGAAGTTATGTCTTCGGCCGCCATGCTTCCATTAGGTAATCGTTCGATATCGCAGGAAGTCAACAGTGTTCCTATGCAAACAGTTGCCAGAAAGAATTTCTTTATATTAGTTTTCATATTTACTTAGCTAGTTTAGAATGTTAAATTAAGACCGAACATGAATTTGCGTGTAGACGGATAAACTGAAGGACCGGCAGAGCCGATAACAGAAATTGTTCCGTCGTCATTGGCTTTAGCTGGTATTTCCGGATCTACACCCGAATAACCGGTGACTGTGAACAGGTTTTCACCAGCAAAGAAGATGCGCATATTCTGGATGTAATACTTGGGCAGACTTAGGTTATAGCCAATAGTAAGCGAACGCAGTTTCAGATAATCGCTATCTTCCAGATAACGGCTGGAAGGGCTGTTTGCTTTTGATTGATTATTATAAGATGGAACAGGATGTGTTGCGATATCGCCAGGTTTTTCCCAACGATTCCATCCATCCTTCAATTTCATCTGGTTGCGGTCGGTGTAAGTACCGTCGGCATCATATTCTTGACGGGAATAGTTATAGATCTTACCACCGAGAGAGAAACCGAATACGGCATTCAGATCAATGTTTCTCCAGCTTAATGAGGTGTTGAATCCACCAAACAGTTTCGGTGTAGATGGTTTGCTGATCACAAAGTCGGCCTTTGTGTAATCATCTGTTATGACACGGCTGCCGTCTTCTGTGGTAGTGTACCATTGCGGAGCTCCGTTTTCCGGGTTTACGCCAGCCCATTCTTTTACATAGAATGCGTCACTGCTATAGCCTACCTTCAGAATTTTCGATGCTTCACCGGCAATACCTATACCACCGCCAATAATGACTTCCATATTAGGATCGTCTCCATACAGCTTTTCTACTGTATTATTGTTGTGTCCCACGTTGGCTTCGAGGCTCCAGTTCCAGTCTTTAGTGCGGATAATGTCACCACCTATAGTAAGTTCGATACCTTTGTTACTGATTTCACCAATATTTTGCCAACGACTGGTTACACCTGTAAGACCAGATAGCGGGGTCTTGTAAAGTACGTCTGTCGTGTACTTATTATAGTAATCGAATACAATGCGCAGGCGGTTATTAAACAAGTTGGCGTCCACGCCGATACCGAATGTGGCTGTTTCTTCCCAAGTTAAGTTCGGATTGCCGACTTGGCTGATCAATGTACCCGGTATGCCATCATAGTTGGCTGAAATTGAATAAAGGGCATATTGCGGATAATAATCACCCGGACGGTTACCCATGATACCGTATGAAGCACGAACTTTGAGTGCGTCTACCCATTTTGCATTGAACCAATGTTCACGACTGATATTCCAGCCACCACTAACTGAATAGAAATTACCATAACGGGCGTCTGAACCGAAGTTGGATGCTCCGTCGCGACGAAGAGATAGCTCTGCCACATAACGGTTATCGTATGAGTAGTTTCCGCGGAAGAAGTAAGATTGAACTGCCGATTCAGTTAGGCTTCCTCCCACTTTTTCAGGTAAGGCAGTTACATCCAGCACCTCAAATCCAGGAGCGAACCCTGTTCCTATAGCCTTGATGGCTTTTCCTTGATAGTCTTTGAACTCGTAAGCCAATACGGCATCTACCGAGTGTTTGCCAAACATTTTGTTGAAGTTCAACAACTGGTTGGTATAGCGGCGGCTCGTATTGCTTTGGTATTCTTCGATACGACCATTTACGCCGGAGGCTCCATTGCTTCGCGGATCGCTATATGATTGATAATAATAATTTGTGTATTGGAAACTGTTTACTGAACGGAATGTCAACCAATCTGTAATCTTAATATCGAAATCCAAGTTACCAAGGAACTCGTAAGTCTTATAATCAGTATGATTGCCATACGAAAGATCGTTCAGGTAGTTTGTCTGCTGGCTGTTGACCCATCCTTGGTAACGGTCGGGAACCAATTCGCCATTTTCTTTATAAGGACTGTCCCACGGAAACATGGAGTACATAGATGTAACGGAATACTGTGCATCCTCTACCGTACGCATTGCTCCTGAAACAGAAGGTTTAATAGTCAACCATTTGAATGGTTTATAGTTTGAACGATAGCGGAAGGTGTAGCGCGAATAGTCGTATCCTTTTACAGCTCCCTCTTCGTCGTAGTATCCGACAGAGAAGTATGAACTAAGCTGGTCGTTTCCTCCTGAGAGTGATATGTTATAATCTTGTGTAAAGCCGGATTGAGTGGCCAGATCCCACCAATCGAAATTGGAGTTACGCAATTCCGAGTTCCAGCGAGGGAAAGCAACCATTTCCGGATTGTTGAAAGAGGCGTAGTAGTCATATAGTTCCGCTCCATTCATCATTTCCAGTTTCCCGTTGTTCAACGTGCTGATACCTAGTTTGGCAGAAGCGTTTATCTGTATCTTGCCGCTCTTGGCCGCTTTGGTTGTAATAAGGATAACACCGTTTGCCCCTTCCGAACCATAGATGGCGGTAGAAGCAGCATCTTTCAGGATAGTCATAGTTTCAATGTCCGAAGGATTCAGTAATCCGGCACCGTCTCCAACGATCACACCGTCGATTACCCAAAGTGGAGCTGTCGAACCACTTAATGTCGCTTTACCGCGTACCACAACTGCACCGCTTGAACCCGGTTGTCCGGAACCCGGGGCTACGTACACTCCTGATACCTTACCATTTAGCATGTTTTCAACTGAAGGTGTTGTAATGTCGGTCAGTTTCTCTTCTTTCAGGGTTTGCAAAGCACCCGTTAAACTTTCTTTTTTCTGAACACCGTAACCAACGATAACAACTTCTTCCAAAGCTTGAGAATCTTCTTTCAGGTCGATCTTGATAGTAGACTGTCCGGTATAGGGGATTTCTTGTGTGATATAACCGACGAAAGAAACCTGAATGATGTCTCCGCGCTTCAAACCTTCTAAAACAACCTTACCGTCGGTATCGGATACATTACCCGTAGTTGTCCCCTTCACAATCACAGATGCTCCGGTTACTGGACCTAGGGCATCTTCCACAACGCATGTCACTCTTCCCGTTTGTTGGGAAATACTGGTACTAGGCTCTGCTGGTGTAGTTCCTGCAAAAGTTGTTCCTGGGGAAGCTAATGTTCCCGCCAGTAGAATAAAGCTAACTAAATTTAATTTTTTTCGCATGGAAATTTAGATTAAAAATAATATTTGATGTATAAATCTTTCTATCCCATGAACCAAAACAGATTTTACTTTTTAGATTTGGCATGTAGGATTTGTGTTAAATCATAGTTCTAAATGGACTATGGTTGAATTTTTCTTAGACAATATTTTTCTTGGTGTAGCTGATGAATATTTGGTGAAGAATAAGGCTGTAGAGGGCTTTTTTCGAGGTTGTAGATAAGGAGGTGTTAAAAAACATTCTTGGGTATGTGTATATTTTTTAATAACAAAACATGATTAAATAAATATTTCATATATTTGTCACAAATAAACCATAGTCCATTTAGGACTTATCCCTGAATTATCATTTGTTTACTAAAATATCAATAGAAAATAGGAGCATGAGTTCTATTGTATCTATTATGTTGCATTAAGGCTAGAAGAAGAGTTTCTTTTTATAGTCGTTTTCGCTATTGGTATTTCTGTGTTTATTTAATTGGAAAGGTTGTTTTTTAATCTTAAGTAGGCATATTGAGGTTGTGGATTGTTGTGAGTATAAGTTTGTTAGGTATAGATATCAGGTTTTATAGTTGTTTTTTTATAAAATTCATAATCTCTGTTTCCTTTTCCGGATGGAACCATTCGATCTCCGTATCCCGTTTGAACCAGGTCATTTGCTTGCGGGCATAAACACGTGAGTTGCGTCTGATCTTTTCAACTGCGAAGTCCAAAGACCATTCCCCATCAAAATACTTGAATAGTTCTTTGTAGCCGACTGTGTTAAGCGAGTTGAGGTGACGGTGAGGATACACTTTACGTGCCTCTTCAAGCAGTCCGTCATCCATCATCTGGTCGACCCGGTGGTTGATACGGTCGCATAACTCTTCCCGGTCGCGGGTCAATCCGACTTTAATAATATTGAAAGGACGTACTTTTTTTATATTGGTACGGAAAGAGGAGTAGGGCTTTCCCGTCATCCGACAGATCTCTACGGCATGGATAACCCGTTTGTAGTTCATGCGATCTACTTCATTGTAATGAATCGGGTCCGCTTCTTTTAACTCTGCCAGGATAGGTTCCAACCCTTCACGTTCGAACTGGGCGTAGATGGCATCACGTATCTCGGGAGTGACAGTAGGGATATCGTCGATCCCTTTGCATACGGCGTCGATATACATCATGGAACCTCCGGTCATAACCACTGTCGGAGTTGTCTGGTGAAGTGTATTTAATAGGGAAATAACATCTTCTTCAAAGTTACTGGCACTGTAATAATCGGTCAACTCGAGTGTGCCGACCATGTAATGTTTTACTCTTGCCATTTGCTCCGGGGTGGGAGCGGCAGTACCGATAGGCAGGTCTTTATATAGCTGACGGGAGTCGGATGAGATAATAGGCGAACCGAAGTACTCTGCTACGCGCAGACTCAGCTCTGTTTTTCCGACTCCTGTCGGCCCAAGTAATATGATAAGGGAATTCATTTATTAAAAACGCTCGTCGTCGTATGGATTTTCCATCGGTCCGTCACCTAAGCCTTCGAAACCGCCTTTATCCAGTTCGTCGATGTCGTATTCAGAGTCACCGTAGAAGTCTTCGCCGATATCTGTTGTTGTACTTTTGGTTTCAAACTCATCGAAGTCGACCGTTTGTGCGGGAGGAAGACCGATTGATTTGCTGATTATTGCTTTGTCGAGGTCTTTGCCCGGCTCTATTTCACGGAGTTCCATAAAGAAGGCACGTTCGGTCATATAGTCGAAAACGAACATAAGTTTCTGGTGTTCGTCTTCGAGCAATTCTTCCAGACGAGTGTCACCCATTATATAGCTATCCACTTCTGATGTGGTGTCCATTTCAACCAATGTTATTTCCGTATTCTTGCTCCAGTCGTCGTCACAAATAAAGAAAGAACACATCTGATCTTTCGTGTAACCAACTGAGTCCAGGATGGCGTCGTGGAGATCGAGGAAAGTAGCTTCCGCGTCAATCTTGATCTCGCGCTTGAAGTCATCTACTTCATCTGATAGAATGAGGAATCTAAATACCATAGTCTTTTTAGTTTTTTGTTGGTTCAAAAGTAGTAAAAAATATCAATACCAACATATCAACGATATAAAAAAAGAGGTCTGTGGATTCAGTAATATAAAACAAAAGGGCCGTTAACCCTGCGAGGAGTTGACAGCCCTTCAAAATTGTTTATTTTTCTTATCGTTTACTCGTCGATGGAACCTCTAACGATACCCCGTTCGGAAGTCTTGATAAAGTTTAAGATCAAGTCTCTTTCTATGCTGGGTACATATTCAGTTTCGATCGCTTTCAGCGCCTCTGTATTGTTCAGCCCGCGTGTATATAAAGTACGGTAGATATCCTGGATCAGGAATACCTGTTCGTTGGTGAATCCGCGGCGGCGTAGACCGACGATATTGATACCGCAATAAACGATCGGGTCGCGACCGATCAACGTATAAGGAGGAATATCTTTTCCGATACGTGAACCGCCCTGAACCATTACATGCTTGGATATGCGGGTAAACTGGTGAACCAGACTACCGCCGCTGACAATGGCAAAGTCGTCAATCTCCACTTCTCCGGCTATCTGGCAGGCATTACCGATGATAATATGATCTTTCAGTACACAATCGTGGGCGATATGGGAATACGCCATAATCAGGCAGTCGCTTCCGACTACGGTCTTGCCTTTCGATGCTGTACCACGGTTGATCGTAACACATTCGCGGATAGTAGTATTGTTTCCTACTTCTGCGGTTGTCTGCTCTCCGTTGAACTTCAAGTCTTGTGGAATACCGGCAATTACAGCTCCCGGGAAGATGGAACAATTGTTTCCGATCCTGGCCCCGTCGAGAATGACTGCGTGTGAATAAATGTGACAATTGTCGCCTATTACTACATCCTTTTCAATCACTGCAAAAGGATCTATCGTTACATTCTGGCCGATCTTTGCTTCGGGATGTACGACTGCTAAAGGGGATTGATTCATTGCCTTCTTCTATTATTTATTTTTTATAATCTGAGCCATAAATTCAGCTTCGCATACCAGCTTGTCGCCTACGAAGATATAACCTTTCATCGTAGAGATACCGCGGCGGATAGGAGCCAGCAGCTCCAGGCGCAGGATCAAAGTATCTCCCGGCACCACTTTCTGACGGAACTTCACTCCGTCTATCTTCATGAAATAAGTAGAATAACGTTCCGGTTCGTCTACTGAATTCAGAACGAGCAAACCACCTGTCTGAGCCATTGCTTCTACCAGCAATACACCCGGTGTTACAGGTTCCTGGGGGAAGTGTCCGGTAAAGAACGGTTCGTTTGTCGTAATATTTTTTATTCCGACGATGTAATCTCCGCCGATTTCGATGATCTTGTCGACCAACAGGAACGGGTAACGGTGAGGAAGCAACTCGCGGATACGGTTGATATCCATGATCGGTTCTGCATTTGGATCGTAGATCGGAGCCTGTACTTCGTTCAGTTTAATATCTTTGCGGATCATACGTGCCAACTGGTTGTTGATCTTATGACCCGGACGGGTAGCGATGATGCGTCCATGGATAGGTTTGCCGATCAGTGCAAGGTCACCCAATACGTCGATCAGTTTATGGCGTGCCGGTTCGTTATCGAATACCAGCGGCTTATTGTTGATATACCCCAGTTCGTGTACGTCTTTGTGAGGAATGCCCAATTCGTCAGCCAGTTTGTCGAGTGCATCCTGCGGCATCTTCTGGTCGTAGATTACGATTGCATTGTCGAGGTCGCCCCCTTTGATCAGGTTGTTCTGGCGAAGCATTTCCACTTCGCGAACGAAGACGAATGTACGTGATGCGGCCAGTTCTGTCGGGAATTCGCTCAGGTCGTTCAGTGTAGCGAACTGATTCGACAATACGGGAGAGTCGAAAGAGATCAGTACATTTACACTGAATTTATCGTCCGGAAGAATGATCAGTGAAGAACCGGTTTCTTCGTCTTTTACTTCGATCTTATGTTTTACGATGTAATAGTCTTTCGGTGCATTCTGTTCAACAATCCCGGCTTTTTGGATTTCTTCAGCGAAGAAACGTGAACTACCATCGAGGATAGGGAATTCGGGAGCATTCACTTCGATCAGGCAGTTATCGATTTCGTAGGCATATAAAGCTGCCATCGCATGTTCAACGGTGCTGATCTGAATGCCGTTTTTAGAGAGAACAGTGCCTCTTTGTGTACTGGCCACGTTTTCTGCCAATGCATCAATAATAGGTTGTCCTTCCAGGTCAACACGTTTAATTTTGTAACCATGGTTTTCAGGTGCCGGATTGAATGTTATCTGGATATCCAGTCCGGTATGCAAGCCTTTACCTTGCATCGAGAAACTCTTGGCTAGCGTCTTTTGTTTCTGCATACGTATATTATTTATTGATTTCTTTCTTTAATTGTTCGATCTCGCGCTGTAACTGTCCCATGGTGCGGTACATATCCGGCAGACGGTTGAATATCGCACTCGAACGCATGAAGTTTTTCGCATCGATGGCAGGAGCCCCCAATACGGTTTTTGCTTCCTTAATATCGCTGATCACACCTGCCTGTGCGCCGAATACTACATGGTCGGCAATATGGATGTGTCCTGCCAGACCCACCTGTCCGCCAAACATACAATGACTGCCGATCTTTACAGAGCCGGCAATACCTACCTGAGCAGCCATTACTGTATTTTCGCCTACTTCCACATTGTGGGCGATCTGAACCAGGTTGTCCAGTTTTACACCCCGGCGGATAATGGTTGAACCCATTACTGCACGGTCGATCGTAGTGTTGGCGCCGATTTCTACATTGTCTTCCAACACAACGTTGCCTAACTGCGGGATCTTTTTGTAATTATCTCCTTCGGGAGCAAAACCGAAACCGTCCGAACCGATCACAGAACCGGCATGCAGGATACAATTGTCTCCGATTTTACATCCGTTATATATGGTTGTATGAGGATAAAGAAGGCAGTTATCTCCAACGGTAACACCGTCGCCGATATATACGTTGGGAAATATCTGGCAGTTTTTACCCAGCTTTACGTTCTCGCCGATATAAGCGAAATTGCCGACGTAGCAATCTTCTCCCAATGTAGCAGAGGCTGCAATAAAGGCAGCCGAAGATACCCCGGCCTTTTTGGGTTTAGACTGTTCTACCAAATTGAGTAACATGGCAAGTGCAGCATAGGCATTTTCAACCTTAATTAAGGTGGCAGTAATTTGTTCAGCCGGAGAAAAGTCGTTATTTACCAGAACAATGCTAGCTTCTGTATTATAGATATAATGTTCGTACTTAGGATTGGCCAGGAATGATAATGTTCCGGGTTGTCCTTCTTCTATTTTTGAGAAGTTGCTGACTCTCACTTCCGGATTGCCTTCAACGGTTCCGCCAAGAAAGTCCGCTATTTGTTGGGCTGATAACTCCATTACTTATTTTGTTAATTGTATTTGAATCGAGACTGCTCCACTAAGAATAAAGCAGTTTGCAAAAATGGTGAAAATAATTGGGATTGCCTATGCTTTGCAGGGAATAATTCCCTTATCATGCAGATATCCTGCCATTTCACGCTGTACTTCTTCTGCAGCTTTACGGGAGTACGAAGCAAAATCCTCTGATTTATCAGCATAAATGATCGCACGGGAAGAGTTGACTAACAGACCGCATTCGTCGTTCATACCATACTGTGCAACTTCATGCAGGCTACCTCCCTGTGCTCCGACACCCGGAACAAGTAAGAAATGATTTGGTGCGTATTTACGGATATCCAGGAACATTTTTCCCTGAGTAGCACCGACTACGTACATCATTTGTTCGTTTGTTGCCCAGTCCTGTGACTTTTTAAGTACTTTCTCGAACAGACGTTCGCCGTTGGCATCTTCTGTCATCTGGAAATCCTGTGAACCTTTGTTCGACGTAAGAGCCAATAGGATAACCCATGCTTCCGGATAGATCAGGAATGGTTTTACGCTGTCTTCACCCATATAAGGGGCCACTGTTACGGCATCAACCTTGATATGATCGAAGAAAGAGCGGGCGTACATTTCGGAAGTATTACCGATGTCGCCACGTTTAGCGTCAGCGATAATGAACTGATCCGGATAATTCTCATGCAGATAAGTGACTGTCTTCTCAAAGGCAAGCATACCTTTCACACCCAGACTTTCGTAGAATGCTAGGTTCGGTTTGTAAGCTACGCAATAATCGGCAGTAGCATCGATGATCGCCTTGTTGAAAGCGAAGATCGGGTCTTCTTCAGAAAGTAAATGCTGCGGGATCTTCTTTATATCTGTATCCAATCCGACACAGAGGAAGGATTGTTTCTTTTTGATGTTCTCGAATAATTGTTGCTTGTTCATCTTGTTTCGTGTCAAATAATGAAATTGTTATAATTCCGCTTCTTTCAGGCGTTCTGCATTTTCGGCAACGGTCAGTTGGTCGATGCAGGCTTGTATATCGCCGTCCATGAAAGCGGACAGATTGTAAATCGTGTAGTTAATACGATGATCGGTGATACGTCCTTGCGGATAGTTGTATGTACGGATCTTCGCGGATCGGTCGCCCGACGAAACCATTGTCTTACGTTTGTTGGCAATGTCGTCCAGGTATTTCTGATGTTCTTTATCATATATGAAAGAACGCAGGCGTGTAAGGGCCCGTTCTTTATTTTTCGGTTGGTCGCGCGTCTCCGTACATTCGATCAGGATTTCCTCGCTTACACCGGTGTTCGGATTCTTCCAGACGTATCTTAAACGTACGCCCGATTCGACCTTGTTTACATTCTGGCCGCCGGCACCTCCTGAGCGGAAAGTATCCCACTTAATTTCACCTTCGTTAATTTCAACATCAAACTCGTCTGCTTCGGGGAGTACGGCTACTGTTGCAGCAGATGTATGTACGCGTCCTTGGGTTTCGGTTGCAGGTACACGTTGAACGCGATGCACCCCCGACTCATATTTGAGTGTGCCATACACCTTTTCGCCGCTGACGGTGAAAATGATTTCTTTGTATCCGCCCGACGAGCCTTCGCTGCAACTGGAGAGAGCTATTTTCCAACCTTTTGTTTCGCAGTATTTTACATACATACGATACAGGTCGCCGGCAAAGAGGGCGGCTTCATCGCCTCCCGTTCCTCCACGTATTTCAACGATCGCGTTTTTGTCGTCTTCCGGATCGCTGGGTACAAGCAACAGCTTGATTTCTTCTTCCAGTTCCGGAACACGTGCGTTACAGGCATCCAACTCTTCGCGGGCAATTTCCTTCATTTCAGGATCTTGCTCCGTGTCCAGCATCTGCCGGGCTTCTTTTATCCCGTTTAACGTGTTTACATATTCATTGCGGGTAGTCACGATCTTCTCCAGATCGCGATACTCTTTATTGAGTTTTACAAACCGTTTCATATCGGCAATCACTGCCGGGTCGGTAATCAGTGTCCCGACTTCTTCAAAACGGCTTACCAGTCCGTCTAATCTTCCTAATAAATTATTTTCAGCCATTTATCAGATTAATATATGAAGCGACCTTTTTCGCTCTCAATAATCAATTCGTTCTTATCCGCCTCTTCCACGAAGCCAACCACCTGTGCATCGATATTGAAGCTCTTGGCTATGCTGATCACTTCTTCTGCATGTTCGGGCGACAGATAGACTTCCATGCGGTGTCCCATGTTGAACACTTTGTACATTTCACTCCAATCGGTGCCGCTCTGTTCCTGTATGATACGGAAAAGAGGAGGAACCGGGAACAGATTATTTTTCGTAACACGCTTGTTTTCTACGAAGTGCATTACCTTAGTCTGTGCTCCGCCGGAGCAATGTACCATTCCGTGGATCTGTGGACGTAGTTTATCCAATAATACTTTAATTACCGGAGCATACGTGCGGGTAGGGGATAATACCAGTTTACCGGCATCGATACCCAGTTCTTCGATTTTGTCAGTCAGTTTCAGACCGCCGGAATAAACCAACTCGTCTGGAACTGCTGCATCGTAGCTTTCCGGATATTTTTCAGCCAGATATTTGGCAAATACGTCGTGACGGGCAGAGGTCAAACCGTTGCTGCCTGTTCCGCCGTTATATTCTTTTTCGTAGGTAGCCTGTCCGTAGGATGCCATGCCGACAATTACGTCGCCACCTTGTATTTTGCTGTTGTCTACAATGTCTGCACGTTTCATACGGCAGGTTACGGTGCTGTCTACGATGATCGTGCGAACCAGATCGCCTACATCGGCAGTTTCACCTCCTGTTGCATAGCAACCGACGCCCATTTCACGCAGTTCGGCCAACAGTTCGTCTGTTCCGTTGATGATGGCGGAGATTACTTCTCCCGGGATCAACAGTTTATTTCGTCCGATGGTGGATGAAACAAGGATATTATCGACAGCTCCTACGCACAATAGGTCGTCGATGTTCATGATCAGTGCATCCTGTGCAATACCTTTCCACACAGACAGGTCACCGGTTTCTTTCCAGTACATGTAAGCCAGGGATGATTTTGTTCCGGCTCCGTCAGCGTGCATAATGTTGCAGTATTCAGGATCACCGCCTAATATATCGGGGATGATCTTACAAAATGCTTTAGGGAATATTCCCTTATCGATGTTCTTTATTGCATTATGAACATCTTCTTTTGAAGCGGATACACCGCGCAGGTTGTAACGTTGGTCACTCATTGTTTTTACGTATTTGGCCGCAAAGATACTATTTTTTTATCTTACTTATCTAAGTTTTAGCACATCTCCTTCTTCAGGAACGTAATCTTTGTCTTTTTTATTTATCTTATACAGGCTCTTGATTTGTATTCCGTATTTCTGGGAGATGCTGTGCATGGACTCTCCGATTTGTACAACATGGTCGTAATTAGGCTTGTCTGCCTTCTTTTTCTTTTTTTCCAGGTAGACGATATCATTCTTTTGCAATGGGAAATCTTCCGGGACTTCGTTGTACTTCTTAATGTCTTTGACCCTAAAACCCAGGCTTCCGGCAATTTGTTCAAAACTATCGTTGCTTTTGGCATACACATAAAGCAGGCCGTTTGTTTTATAGATCGTATAACGGGCTAACTGTTTTGCCGTCTGGCTTGTCTTTTGGGTGGTTGTTTTGCCGCCTTTAGCCGAGTCATAACGGTAAAGCTCGTAATCTTCGATTACTTTGATCAGTTTGTTGGCATAAGCACGGTCGGTTGCATAACCGCATTTCTGCAATCCTTTGGCCCAACCTTTGTAGTCTTTGATATTTAATCGGAACAGGGATGCGTAACGAGGCCGTTCAGCCAGGAAGCGGGAATGGTCATCGTACGAATCTTCCACCCGTTTATATTTACGGAAGCACTCTCCGCGCAGGTCGTCGTCATGATAGACACGTCCGCCACGCCAGTCGGAATGACATTTAATGCCGAAATGATTGTTTGAGCGCCGTGCCAGGTCGCTTTGTCCGGCTCCGGACTCAAGCACTCCCTGTGCCAGTGTGATACTGGCAGGTATCTTGTATTTTTTCTGATGTTGTATAGCCAGGTCACTGTATGTTTTTATATACTTTTCGTAGGAAGGGATTTTACGCTGGGTAGCAGCATCTGCGAATACTGTAACAAAAAACAATAGACAAAAAATTCGTATCATTAATTTCATAAAAAGAGTCCTCTAAAGTATTTATTTTCGCAAAGATAATGAAGCTGGAGATATTTCTCTTCTAAATAATCTATAAAATACTCGTCTATATTTTGCTGATTTTGGCAAGGAAGTCATAATGCTCTCCCTCTTTTATCATCTCTGCTTTGAAGCCATTGTTGGCCGCATGCAGGCTGAGCGTTTGAAAATCGATGTATAGCCAGTCGAAGCTGCCGCCTTTGGTGTTTTTGTATTGCATGCGGAAATCTACTTCGCCATAATAATCGTCTTCAGGGTCAATATCGAGGTTGCCGTCTTCGTCTTCGAATAAATAGCGTAGGTCGGACGAGTCCATCAACACGCATCCTCCCGGAGCAAGCAGTCTTTTTATTGTCCGGAAGAATTCCGGCAGGTTGGCTATTTTACCTATGATCCCCGAACCGTTCATCAGTAACAAGATCGTGTCGAATGAACCGGTGAACTGTTCATTGAAGAAGTTTTGCAACGCAACCTCTTTCACTCCTCTTTTTTGCATAGTCTCTACGGAGAGCGGAGATATATCGATCGCTTTCACCTCTTTACCCATTTCCTGCAAAGCGAGCGAGTGGCATCCGCTACCGGCACCAACATCCAATATCTTACCCGTACTCATGCGAAGGGCCTCCTGTTCTGTTTCCGGCATTTCCTCAAAACTGCGGAACAGTTGTTTTACCGGGATTTCATCTTCATCGAACATAGAAGAGAATACACGAAGTTTTGTCGCTTTTCCGTTTGCGAAATAATCGGCGATTGCCGCGCCCATCGGGTCTTTATCGGGTGTGAGTAGGGGTATTTGCATATCCTGAGATGGATTTATTTATAATTTATCCGGCAAAGATACAAATTTACTATCTTTGTTTATCTAATATTTTGATTGTATGAAGGAAATCAGACTGGAAACGAAAATAACAGTTTATCCGTTGAACGAAGTTCCGGATGAAGAGTTGCCTTTGGTTCATGCCGCGTTGAAAGCGACAGAACAGTCGTATGCACCTTATTCTAAATTTCATGTGGGTGCGGCTGCATTGTTGGCCGACGGAACGATTGTGACGGGAAGTAACCAGGAAAATGCGGCTTATCCCTCCGGCTTGTGTGCCGAACGGGTCGCTTTGTTCCATGCCGGACATCAGTATCCGGATATTCCCGTGGTAGCCCTGGCGATTGCTGCGGCAACGGGAGGAAAGCAGGTGGAAAGTATTTCTCCCTGTGGTGCTTGCCGGCAGGTTTTGCTGGAAACGGAACAACGATATGGCAAATCGGTGAAAGTATTGCTTTGCGGAACGAAAGAGGTAATGGTCGCTCCGAGCGCAGTTTCGCTTTTGCCTCTTTGTTTCGGAAAGGATAGTCTTTAGTCTGTTCCTGGGGGATTATGTAAAGGTTTTGTTTCATATAGGTGAAACACTTGTTCCATTACGGAGAAACACTTGTTTCATAATAGTGAAACTACAGGCAGATAAGCTGTTTTTGCATAGTTCGGTAGAGAAAAGAAACGGGACAAGAAGTAATACCTCTTGCCCCGTTGTATTTTAAATCGGTTTTCAGGTCAGATACCCAAAGAAGCTTTGATCTGATTGATCTTTTCTTCGGCAGCTTTTTCTGCTTCCGGCAGATCTTCGAGGCTCTTTACTTTTGAATGAACTTCACAGTAGAATTTAATTTTCGGCTCTGTTCCTGAAGGACGGATAGATACTTTTGTATTGTCTTCAGTAAAATATTGCAGAACGTTGGAAGTTGTCGGCATATCCAAAGTGATTGTTTCCTTGTCGATATAACTGTAACCTTTCAGGGAAGCATAATCGTAGAACAACGATACTTTTGAACCTGCAATTTCCTGTAATGGGTTTTCGCGGAAGTTCTTCATCATTGCTTCGATTTCTTCAGCACCGCTTTTTCCTTTCTTTACAACAGAAATACCTTTTTCTTTTGAGAAACCGTATTGTACGTAGATATTCTGCAGCAACTGGAACATTGTGATGCCCTGGTCTTTTGCCCATGCAGCAATTTCAGCCAGGATAGCACATGCAGAAACCGCATCTTTATCGCGAACGAAATCTTCGCAAAGGAAACCGTAGCTTTCTTCACCACCACCGATATAGTTTTTCTTGCCTTCGTTTTTCTTCATTACATCGGCAATCCATTTGAAACCGGTATAAACATCATATAATTCAACACCGTTGCGTTCAGCGATCGTACGGATCAGTTCTGTTGTAACGATTGTTTTTACAATATATTCTTTACCGTTGATCTTACCCAGTTCTTTCCAACGGGTAATCAGGTAATAAACGAACATCAGAGCAGTCTGGTTACCGTTCAGCAGTACCCATTCGCCTTCGTTGTTCTTAACGGCAGCACCTACGCGGTCAGCATCCGGGTCGGAAGCCAGTACCAAGTCGGCATCTGTTTCTTTTGCTTTCTCAACAGCCATTGCCAAAGCAGCCGGCTCTTCCGGGTTTGGAGAGATAACAGTTGGAAAATCGCCGCTTACCACATCCTGTTCGGGGACATGGATTACGTTTGTAAATCCGAATGCTTTCAGTGTATCCGGAATGATACGTACGCCTGTTCCGTGGATCGGAGTGTAGACGATCTTCATATCGTGGTGACGTTTGATAGCTTCCGGTGAAAGGGAGATTGTTGTCAAAGCGTCGATATACAGATTGTCAATTTCTTTACCGATGATTTCGATCAGTTCCTTATTGCCTTTGAATTTGATGTCGCTGGCATTGCGGATCTTGTTTACTTCGGCAATCGTGTTACGGTCGTGCGGTGCGATCATCTGTGCGCCATCGTCCCAATAAGCCTTGTAACCGTTGTATTCTTTCGGATTGTGGGAGGCTGTCAGGATAATACCACTCTGGCATCCCAGTTTACGGATGGCAAAAGACATTTCCGGAGTCGGGCGAAGATCTTCAAACATGTATACTTTGATACCGTTAGCAGAGAAGATATCTGCCGAGATTTCGGCAAACTTGCGGCTGTTGTTGCGGCAGTCATGGCCGATAACGACTTTGATCTGGTCAAGTCCTGAAAATTCTTTTTTCAGGTAGTTTGACAACCCTTGTGTAGCAGCACCTACTGTATAAATGTTCATACGGTTGGTTCCTACCCCCATAATACCTCTTAAACCTCCGGTTCCGAATTCAAGATCTTTGTAAAACGATTCGATCAGATCGGTCGGGTCTTCGTTGTCCAATAAAGCCTGAACCTGCGCTTTTGTTTCGGCATCATAACTTTTAGTAAGCCAGCTTTGCGCTTTGCTTCTTACCATTTCTAGCAGTTCGTTGTTTTCCATACCCAAATATCTTGCATTTATTATATATGTTATTTCCTGATTTATCGAGAAAACAAAGATACAAATTAATTGATTTAAACAATGGCTCGCGTCCTTATTTTCAAGAAAAAAGAAAAGTTCTTTTTTACCATGTAAACGGATATGTATAAGATGTTTGATTTCTACAGGCGTCTGTTACGACCAGTTTTAATGTATGTTTTCCTCTTGTCAGTCGTTCCTTATCGAACTGATAAGTGATGACAGATTTGTTATTCATTTCAAAAAGAACGAATTGTCCGTCTATTTCACCTCGATAAGTCTGTACACCGCTCAGGTTATCCGACAGTCGGAATGAGATCGTTTGTTTACTAATCCATGTAGCCGGATTGAGTGGTGTAACGGTTGGAGGGATAAGGTCTTGCCCGAGTGTATAGGTGCCCATTTCTTTGATATCGGCATCTATCCATCCGTTACGGTAAACGCCTCCTGTCCATGACCGGCGTCCGTTTTGTATACGTATGATGCCGTATTGTTGTTTGTTTTCAAGCGTATCGCTTTGTAAGCGTAAGGAAAGTTTAGCCGATTTATGCAAGGCGACCGGTTTGTTATGCAGCGTATGTGTGGCTCCGAGAGCGGTGCTGTCTTCTTTTACCGAATAACGGAAATACAAATCGTCATAGAGATTTCCCTTGGGAATGGTCAGGCGAATGCCTTTGGCCCCGAAACGGTTGTCGCTCCACCAATGGAATAATTCCGTATTGTCGGTATCGATTTCCGGAATGGGTTGTTCTTTTCCTTCTATCCGGATGGTCAGTTGTGTCGAATTACCGAAAGCGTCAGCCACCCGGTAGGTGAGGTGATAAGTGCGCGGTTCGTCGATGGTCAGTATTCCTTGTTTGATGCTTTCGATAAAGCGGAGGCGGTTACCCGGATCGACAAAACTCTTTATATAGAATGAACGGTGTTCTTTCCACTCTTCGAAGTCGGTAAAGCTGTTCAGGTAACGGGTTTCATCGAAGGCGAAACGATTTAAGTCGCTTCGATAGATAACCTGACTGTCGGCCGTCAGTGTGATATCTTTAATTCCATATATATTGCTGGTGTTATCCATGTAATCGTATCCTTTTATTGCAAGGCCGATTTCTCCCCAGGCTTCGATTTTTCCTGTCAGTGTTGGTTTGCCGTTTTTGGGTGTCACGGGTTTGAGCTCCAGTTTTCGACGGCTACCGTTTACTACACCTTTGCCAGGCATGGGATAAATCATAATCCCCTGTATTTGTGGAGGACGGGTGTCTTCTATCAGGTCTTTGTAGTATTCAATAGGGTCCATCGGTTCTTCTGTTTCTGTGTCGCGCACTTCAAAATGGAGATGTGGACCTCCGGAGCCTCCGGTGTTCCCACTCAGGGCTACGATTTCTCCTTCTTCTACCGGCAATTCGTCCGGTGTCAGCGTCAGGTTTACATTAAAGCTTTCCTGCTCGTATTGTTTTTCCTTGAGATAAGCAGCTATTTTTGGGGAGAATTTCTGCAAATGTCCGTAGACGGTCGTTGTTCCATTGGGGTGAGTGATGTATAGCCCATTTCCATATCCCCATGGACTGACAGAAATGCGTGAAACATATCCGTCTTGTACAGAGTGGATCGGTTTCCCTTCCACACCCTGTGTTTTAAAATCTATTCCGGAATGAAAATGGTTGCTTCTCAGTTCTCCAAAGTTTCCACTTAAAAGAACAGGGATGTCTAATGGTTTTCGAAATTCTTGCGCGTTCGCAGTGGCGGATGTAATTCCGGCTAAAAGGCAGATTCCTGCCAGTATATGATGTATTTGCATATCCTCATTTAATTCAATCTTCGGTAGGCAAAGATAGTAAAAAGTCGGTAATAAGGGGTAAGTGATCGCTATAGCCGCCTTCATATTTGAAACCGTAATATGTACGTGCGGGACGTTTGCCATGCCAGGTTTTATCTTTGGTGAACAGGAAGTCAGGTGCAAATATCCGTATGCTTTCGGGGATGATATGCATTCGTGAGTCTTTCTTAATAAGGTTGCCCGATACAATGATCTGGTCCAGTTGACTCCATTCTCCCTGATATTTGTGTGTTCCGGGGAAGTTTAATGTGTGTGGATTTGCAAAAAGATTATAAAGGGTGGATGTCTCGGCTTTTGTGCAGACAGACATGGCCCCCAACACCTCGGTAATACTGGTGTTTTCCGGTGTGTCGTTGAAGTCTCCCATAATAAGTAACTGGGGTGTTGTGCGTGTCTGTATCAGGGAGTCGCAAAGGTGTCGTAAGGTGCGGGCGGCATCGAAACGATCTGCTTCGCTTTCCTTTTCACCCCCGTAGCGGGAGGGTAGGTGGCAGACGAATACATCCAGTGTGTCTGAGGTCAGAACCTTACCCCAGACGTGAAGGATATTGCGGGTATATTTATGTCGTTTGCGGGTGAAGACGACCGGTTGTTCTTTATGTCCTATGTATCTGAACTTGTCCTGCTGGTAAAGAAGTGCCGTATTAATGCCCCTGATGTCGGAGCCATGTGTCATACAATAGTGATATTGTTGCAGTTTGAGGGGTGTTCGCTTGAGCAGATGGATCAATACAGAGTCGTTTTCTACTTCGCAGAGCCCGACTAAGGCGGGCGTACTCCATTCTCCGGCAGCACTGATTACTTTAGCTATCTGTTGGAGTTTATGGTAATAACGTCCGCGTGTCCAATGGCGGTTGCCGGTTGGGAGAAAATCATTGTCGTTCTTATTCGGATTGTCTTCGGTATCGAACAGATTCTCGACGTTATAACTCATTACTCTGAAATCGAGCTGGGCTTCGATTGGCAGTGTAATGAATAATAAAACGTAAATGATGATAGTTAAGGTTTTGATCATATCTAATTATTTTTATTTGTCTTCTTTCTCCTTGGGAACATATTCATAAGCTCCGATATCCGGTCCATCGTTTGTCAGACGGTTAACGCCATTGCGGTCGATAGGATACTTCTGTGTGATAAAGAGGTCTGCCTTACCAACACCGGGTGTTGTCTCTTTGTCGGGACGGAAATCATACATATATTTATTTTTATCACCGCCGGTCATTCTGTATTCCATCTTGTTTGTATCTTTTCCTGTGACAAAGATGACATCTGGAAACTTGTCGTCTTTTATCTCCTGTAGTTTGATTACACAGTGATTAAACTGATAGTTCAATTTACCATTCAGCGGAGTGGCTTTGAGACTGATAACCAGTTCTCCGTTCGTCAGGTCTTTAGCTGCGGAGTGATTGCCATCGATGATGCAGTTGTCGAAATAGGCTTGTTCCAGACTGTAGGACATGCCACTATCTTTGGGATATTCATCCTGTATGGTTAATGTACCGCCGGTTCGCTGCTTTAAAGTCATGTAGTTGGCTATCGTACAATGTGTGAAACTGTATTTTCCTCCTGCCAATAACACCACATCTGCTGTTGCATTCGTAAATTCACTGTTTGTAGCTTCTATATTACAGTCGATTGCTTTGAATGCAAAGCCGTCCATATTGGTGATTTGTGAATTGTTGATCTTCAGCTTAGAATTTTCCGGATCGGAAGCTTCACACAAAATACCATTGTTCCCGTTGCGCACTATTACGTTATTAAATACATTACCAAAGCTTTCCGGTTTGAAGGTAATACCTTCCCATTGTCCCGGTGTGCGGTCGTAGGGTAATAGATCGTTCAATATGAAATCAAGGCGGTCGCCGCGGAATGTGATCGGTTTTTCGATTGTTCCGTTGGCTATAATTGTTCCTTTGGAGATTATTTTTGCTTTGTCGTGCATGTAGAAAGTCGCACCTTCTTCAATATCGACAGTTACACCATCGTCGATCGTCAGGCTGTCATATATAAGGTAAGGACGTTCTGCCGTCAGTTTGGTGTCTTCTGTCAGTATTTCTCCTCCCTTTATCAAATGAACATCTTGTCCGCATGCTTCCAGCAGAACAGATTGTTTTATTCCGTTGAAGAAGAATATGATTGAATCCTGGACTAATAACGGTTGGTCTTTTCCGTTGGGGTTGACTGTAACCTCTACAAAAATGTACATGCTGTCTTTTGCAGCTACTCTGACATTATCGAAGTTGTCTCCTTTACGGCCATCTACATTAATTCGGAATCCACTGGTGGCTGGCGATGCTTGTAATACTTTCTCGATGTTTAGTGGTTGGTCGTTCCTGTTGTAAACCATGAATTGTTTCGTTGCTGAACCAATAGTCGTGAATACGGTATCGAATGATAAAGTATCTGTCGAGAAACTCAACCGGTGGTTCGGATTGGTCGAATAATTTTCGTCCAGCCCGTCGCATCCTGCCAACAGGTTGAGTAATATGGTACATACTATGAGCAACGGCGCGGTAATTTTTTTCATTTTCTCTGAATGTTAAAATATATGCCTTTGTGTTCTTGTTTCTCAATAAACAAAATATTTATAAAGAAAGTTTTCAGGCATTAACATAAAAAAAGAGGAAAAACACGGTCAAAGTGTTAATCCTCTTTCTATAACGTGAAATATTAAAGTTTATTTTGCCGGGATGCTTTTTAATAATTCCAAAAGGTGAGCCCACCATAAACCAACGGTTTTAATTTCGATCCGTTCGTTCGGAGAGTGAACATCTCTTAATGTCGGTCCAAAAGAAATCATATCCAGGTTAGGATATTTTTCGAGGAACAGTCCGCACTCCAATCCGGCATGGATCGCCATGATCTTAGCGTCTTTATTAAACAGGCGTTTGTAAGTATCCTGTGCTACTTTCAGAATTTTGGAATCCGGATTTGGAGCCCATCCCGGATAACCGTCGCCATGAGTGACCTGGGCGTCTGCCAATAGGAAAGTGGAGGCTACCTGGTTAGCAACAGCTATTTTACAAGATTCGATAGAGCTACGCTGGCTGGTACCTACGACGATTGTATTGCCTTCTTTCATCTTGACAGATGCCAGATTGGTAGATGTTTCTACCAGGCCTTCGATATCGTGGCTCATACCGATCACGCCGTGCGGGCAAGCATGCAACGAGTAGATCAGTTTCCTGGTCGTTTCGTTGTCGATACGTGTTTCCGGTTGATCGGCCGATTCCATAACCAACTGTACGTTGGGATCGACATGTTTCAGCTCGTTTTCGATGTCTGCTGCAAAATGGTTCAGCATAACACGTACCTTTTCTTTATCTTCCGGATACAATCCGATAACGGCATGTGCTTCGCGAGCGATGGCGTTACGCAGGTTTCCGCCGTCAATAGAGCATAATGTAAAGTCGAACTGTTGTTGCAACAGGAACAGGAAGCGAACCAGGATCTTATTGGCATTGCCCAAACCTTTGTGGATTTCGCCGCCTGAGTGTCCACCGTTCAGACCTTTTACATCGATACGGAAATATTGCAGGTTAGGAGAAGTTGCGAGCGGTTCATAATGGAACACTGCCTGTGTATCTTTTCCACCGGCGCAGCCCATAAAGATTTCACCTTCGTCTTCGCTATCCAGGTTCAGTAGGATTTCGCCTGTCATAAAACCTTTTTCAAGGGCTTTGGCACCTGTCAGACCGGTTTCTTCATCTACTGTGAACAGGCATTCGATCGGGCCGTGTTCGATATCATCGGAAGCCAAGATAGCCAGTTCGGCAGCAACACCGATACCATTATCGGCACCTAAAGTGGTTCCGTTTGCACGTAGCCAGTCGCCATCTACAATAGTTTCGATCGGATCGTTGTCGAAGTCATGAACTGTTCCGTTGTTTTTCTCACAAACCATATCCATGTGCGATTGAAGCACGACAACCGGGAGCTTCTCTTTTCCGGGCGTTGCAGGCTTCGACATCAGGATATTTCCGGCTGCATCTTTTTTTATAGCGATTTTATACTCTTTTGCGAACGATTCCAGATATTGGATCATTTTGCCTTCCTTCTTTGAAGGGCGGGGCACTTGTGTTACCTGGTGGAAGAACTTCCAAACGATTTCAGGCTTTAAGTCAGTAATCTTCATAATGTTACAATATATTATAGTTATTACTATATAGTTAATAATGTGATCGTTTTCTGAGTTGTGTATGAAAAAAAGTAGAATTAAATACCAAAAAGATACTTTATAATCACTTAAACTCTTATATTTGCGTCCACAAATATAGAGAAAATGCTTACAACGATATTGCTTACGGTCATAATTCTTGTTATTTGTGTTGTGTTACTTGCAGTAAAAGTGATATTCAAGAAGGGGGGAAGGTTCCCGAATACACATGTCGGAGGTAACAGAGCACTGGGTAAAAAAGGTATACATTGTGCCAAAACACAAGATCGTGAACAAGCGAAGCAAAAGAATCTGTATGATAGAGTGAAAGAAATAGAAGAATAAAATAAGGATTTAATTTACACTTTATGAAGAACATTAACTACGTAATTAATGGTGTGCTCGCGGTGGCTGTCGTGATATTGTTCATAATGCAATTTTCCGACAAGAAAGAATCAACAGTGACAAAAACATTTGCATCTGGAGAAGGTGATTCCATAAACTTACTTCCTATTGCTTATGTCAATGTAGATTCACTTTTGCTTAATTATAATTACTTCAAGGATCTGAATGAACAGCTCCTGAAAAAAGAGGAAAATTCACGTGCTAACGTTACCCAGCAGGCACGTAACCTGCAAACCGAAGTACAGGAATTCTATCGTAAAATGGAAAATAATGCATTCCTTACCCGTGAAAGAGCTCAGCAGGAACAGGAACGCTTGATGAAGAAAGAACAGGAATTGAAAGATCTGGATGCAAAACTGTCACAGGATTTGCTGATGGAGCGCCAGAAGCTGAACGAACAACTTCGCGACACTGTAGTTTCTAAATTGAAGGTGTATAACAAGGAAAAAGGATATCAGGTGATTTTCAGTAACACTGCTGAAGATAATATTTTGTTAGCCGGAGACTCTTATGATATTACCAGCGAGCTGATCGACTTATTGAATAAAAGTTATTCAAGTGGAAAGTAAGTAAAAACTAAAAATATGATATAAAAAAGCTGTTGCAGTATTGTAACAGCTTTTTTTATGTACTTATGTATTATTTATACTACAGTAAAGAAAACAGTCCACTATAGTGGGGGAAAATCCCCATATGTATGGGACTTTATCCCTACCATAATGGGTAAAATTCCCCACAAGAAAAAAATGCGGGGAAAAAATGTAGGGGATTTATTTCTTTTTTCCGGATACGAATGATGAGTAAAGTAACAGGACGGCGGCAATTGTCAGGCAGATCACCCATTCTTTCATATCTTTGAACATCAAACCGGAGGCACAGATCATCAGGACAGATGCGATTATGTTGAAACGATGTAGCCTGCGTTCGCGAAATGCCATATCTTTTGTCGGGAGAGTCAGGAAACAGACCGCCATGCCCGCTGCTCCCACTGCAAACATATAGGGAGCCAGAAACCACTTGGACAGGAATAAGATTGCACCTGCCAGTATCAATAGACCGGCAATAATAAAAATGATTGTTCTTGCTTTTTGATTCATTATTTCTTCTTGATGATATAGACATCTTCGTTCGGCTTCTTCATGAAATACTCTTCACGGGCGAAGCGTTCCAGACCTTCTTTGTCGGTATGAAGGTCATTCAGTTTCTTACTGTTTATCTCGATCTCTTTCTGGTAATGTTTGATTTCTCTTTCCAGGCTACGGATCTTTTCGTCGTACGTATAACGTTTGTACAAGTTGCTGTCGCCCACTGTGAAAGTAAGGATCAGGAATCCGATGACAACCAGCCAGTAGGCGTTTATCCGGGAAAGATACTTATTATAAAAGTCTTTTATGCGTGACATGGAACTTCGTTTTCGCAAAGATAAATGAATTATTTTGTATATCTTTGTGTTGTCAAAAAAAAAGCAAAGAATGGACAATTATATTGTATCGGCAAGAAAATACCGCCCCTCTACTTTCCGTAGTGTCGTAGGGCAGAAGTCTCTTACCACTACACTGAAAAATGCAATACAAAGTAACAAGCTCGCTCATGCCTATCTGTTTTGCGGACCGCGTGGTGTCGGGAAAACTTCGTGTGCACGAATCTTTGCAAAGACGATCAACTGTCTGACTCCGACAGCCGATGGTGAGGCATGTAACGAATGTGAATCGTGCCAGGCTTTCAATGAACAACGTTCCTATAATATACACGAACTGGATGCTGCATCGAACAACTCGGTGGATGATATTCGTTCACTGATCGACCAGGTGCGTATTCCGCCTGCTATCGGTAAATATAAGGTATTCATCATCGATGAGGTGCACATGTTGAGTTCGGCCGCTTTCAACGCGTTTCTGAAAACATTGGAAGAACCACCTCATCATGCCCTGTTTATCCTGGCTACTACCGAGAAACATAAAGTGCTGCCGACTATCTTGTCGCGTTGCCAGATATATGATTTCTCCCGTATCTCGATAGCCGATATGGTGGAACATCTGGAATATGTCGCCTCCCGTGAGAATGTGACTGCTGAGCCGGAAGCGCTGAACGTAATCGCTCAAAAAGCTGATGGAGGAATGCGTGATGCTTTATCTATTTTCGACCAGGTAGTCAGCTTTACTAACGGTAATATCACCTACCAGGCTGTTATCGATAATCTGAATGTACTTGATTATGAGTATTATTTCCGTCTGACGGATGCGATCTTGTCCGGAAATGTGCGCTCGTCTATACTGATACTGAATGAAATATTAAGTAAAGGGTTCGACGGGCAAAATATAATTACCGGTCTGGCAGCTCATTTCCGTGACCTGTTAGTGTGCAAAGATGAGGTTACGCTGATCTTATTTGAGGTGGGAGCTTCTATTCGTGAGCGTTATAAGGAGATGGCAAAACGCTGCCCGGATCAGTTGTTGTTTAAGGCAATCGAACTGGCTAATACCTGTGATTTGAACTATCGTGCCAGTCGGAATAAACGTTTGTTGCTTGAACTGACGCTTATCCAACTATGCCAGCTTAGTAATGCCGGGCAAGCTGTTGAAGATAAAAAAAAAGGAGTAATTGAACCTCTCGTTTCTGGGGCTCCCGGACAGCCTGTTTCTCAAGGCGCCCAACCGGTGGGGCAGGGGCAGCCTATCCGTCAGTCGGGTCAACCCGGACAAGCTGGTAGCCATATACCCCAGAAACCTGCTGGAATGAACAGCAATAACGGGCAGGTGATAACGACTAATATGCCTTCATCTGCAACAAATATTCCACAAGGACCTCCGGATTCCTCTCCTAAAAAAACATTTCGTCCTCCCCATCTGGGTACTTCCCTGAAAGAGATTGGGTTGGAAAAACCGAAGAATCCAATGACGCAACAGGATTCCCGGACTGTGCAGGAAATGGTAAACCCTTTCTCAGAAGAGGATCTGATCCGGTGTTGGGATGCTTATGTCTCAAGCGGAGTGATTGATAAGAAGGTGTATCTGAAGAATACGATGATAAACTGTAAGCCTGTTTTACAAGAAAATTACTTCTTTGAAGTAGGGGTGCATAATCCGGGACAGCAGGATGAGTTGAGTAACGGATGTGTCGATCTGTTAAATTACTTGCGTGTGCAACTTAAAAATACACGAATCCAGATGCGTATCCGTATCATTGAAACAAATGAGAAACATCTGGCCTACACATCCTCGGAAAAGTTTGAACATCTGTTGAGTGTCAATCCGGTTCTGGGAAAACTGAAAGATGAATTTAACCTGACGCTGGATTAATCCGGCGTCAGGCTTGTTTTTTCATTCAGTGCAGAGGGTGAAGGTGGCTAGTGTCCCTTTATGGTCTGATGGCCAAACTCCTTTAGGTGTAATAAAAGGATCCTGTGTTTGATGATCTTTTATTTCCCCCATACAAAGATCTTCTATGGGACCCACGATAGCGACATCCTTCAATGTTAAATCTTTATTCGGATAATAATATATAAAATCAATACGGTCACGATCATCTGCATCCGCAACCCACATTAACTTATCCATTGGTGCAGCCTTGTTTCCTGCAGGCCAGCTGAATCCGGGATGTGTGACAGGATTGGGATATAATTCCCTGTAAGCATCCTTATATCCGGCATTATGTAGCATGGCGGAGCAATCCCAATTAATTACCAGTCCATTATGATTTCTCATGTCTTTTGTATCTGCCTGCCAATCCAGATGAGATGGTTCGTTGAAATCGCCTCCCAGGATAACTATGTTCCCTTGTTTAATTTCCTGTTGTGCATCTTTCAACAAGGCGGCTACTCCTTCCTCCCGGTATGATAAGCGGTTGGCAGTTAGTACAGAGTCGGCGTTATCGGCCGGAGCATCTATCTTTTTCCAGGTTGTCCCACTGTATCCACGTGGCATATAGCATTCATAATGGGTATAGTCCCAGTGTACTGAATAGACAGTCAGATTTTGTCCGTTGATCGTAAGAGTTGCTTTACAAACGGGACGCGAGTCGTCTTCAAGCGTAAAGGGAGATATTACATTTGTTAGTCGGTATTTAGACAAAATACCCATCGTCTGGTCTATATATTTCCCGTCATATGCTTTTCCTCTTTTTTTGAGTTCGTCTTTCAAATCTTCAATGAAAGGATTATTTTTTTCTTTTCTTATTTCACAAAGAAAAATAATGTCCGGATTAGTCTGGTCTATGATATCAATAATACCTCCGACCCCATCAGGTACAATTCCACCTTGATACCAAAGGTTTAATTGGAGAACTTTCAGCGAGACAGATTGCTTACCTATGCAGGAAACTGACAGTCCCAGCAATAGCAATGAGCATAACAGAATATTGATTTTTTTCATTTTTAGATATTTAATGGTGTTCAGAAACTGTTTTGATTCCTATTTCACTTATTCCCAGAAAATAGTTTCTTTCAAATTGGGATTAATTTTTTTGTCTTGCAAACTGATTGGGCGATAATAATATTGTGGCTCAATAAATTTGCGGGGGAGTAATCGCTGTGTTTCGAACATGATATGTCCTTTATTCCCTTCCGACAAATAGTAAGAGGCTTTTGCTCCGCTTTCATTTTCCAAATAGTAGATTGCAAGAGAATTTTGTAAATCTTCGGGAAGCGATTGTTTGTCTTCCGGTTTTGCAAAGATGGCAATATCGGGAATTCCATCGCCGGTTACGTCTATTGGTCCCAGTTCCGGTATATAAAATCCTTGTTGCCGATTAGCGAAAAGCTTTCCTGCTTTCCAACGGTTCACATCATCGAAGCGGAAACCTTCACAAGCCAGTTCAATGCGCCGTTCACGGCGTAATTCACATAATATTCCACGAAGCGGGCTATTAATATTCGAATATTTATCTATTAAAACAGGGTCTGTTTTAGCATTTGCTTCAGCCATTTCAATGTCGGGTAATCCGGCACGTCGGCGCAATCGGTTGATACTTTGATCCAGGTCATTTTGTGTCAGTGTCCCCAGTTCTGCTTTTGCTTCGGCATAGATCAGATAGATTTCTCCTAGTCTTATTAATGGAATATCGATATATGAAGAATTGTATGACCATTGGTCGACAGAAGTCGGAGCGTATTTGATCTGAATATATCCTCCTCTGTCGGGAGTAGTTAGAAACGGTTTGCTTTCTCCGGCTTTGATATATCCCGGATAACAAACTGTTGCAGTCATACGTGGATCACGGTTGACAAAAGTTTCTGTATATGTTTTTGTTTCATAACCAGGCAGACTTGTATAAGGAACAGCTTTTCCATCTTCTACATAGAGATAAGAATCCATCAAATCCTGGCTTAATCCATAGTTGTAGTTGAACACATCTTTTGTATTGTTGAAAATACTTTTATTTGCATCATAATCCATATAAAGCAGCACTTCCGGGTTATTACTCAGGTCTGTGGAGTTAAACAGGTTTTTGTATTCCGGACTTAATGATAATTCTTCTGACTGCATGATTTGTTCGCAAGCTTTTACTGCGATTTGAAGAAAACGGTCAGCATCTGTCAGATTTAATTCAGAATGATATTTCCGGAAAGTTCCTTCATGCAGAGCAATGCGTGCCTGTATGCCAAGCGCAGCTTTTTTTGTGATACGTGTTTTGCTGCTTCCTTTCTGAACCCATTCACAGGCATAAGCCAGGTCATTCATAATGGAGTCTACAACTAATGTGCGACTATCCTGCGGTTTGTATAATAGGTCGATGTCTTCTACATTCAATGATTTCGAATACCATGGAACGTCACTATATCTTTTTACTTTATCATAATAATTAATTGCACGGAAGAGACGAGTAATCCCTATATAGTGATTGATTTTTTCTTGCTCTCCACTTGTACGGTGTACATTTTCAAGTAGGATATTATATTTACGTATTCTCTCCCAGTTCCATTCATTTACAGTTTCGGCTGAAAGATTACCGACCATCAACGTTTGCAACTCAATGTCGGAACCATAGTTTGAAATGTTGTCCGATAATGCATCGTGGATGGGAACTTCCAAATCTGCATAAAATGTATTTGAATAGCTTTCCAGATCTGAGACATTTTTAAAGAATGTTTCGATTGATATGTCTGTTTCCGGAAATCGGTCCATAAAACTATCATTGCAACTTCCGAGCAATAAGGTGGCACATGCCAATATGAATATATTTTTCTTTTTCATGATGTATCAATTATAAAGTAAGATTTATACCAAAGGAGAAAGTTCTGAGATATGGGTATACACTGCCGCTTAATCCTTCCGGATCGATATGACGTGGGAGATGTTTGATTGTAAATAAGTTTTCTCCGCTGAAATAGATACGCAGGTTATCGATCTTTGCTTTTTGCAACAGAGGCTTCGGTATTGTATAACCTAACGTCAGGTTCTTCAACCGGCAATAAGCTGCATTTTGCAAATATTTAGTTTGTGGTGCACCCAGTTCTTTCTGGTTCCAGGCTATATATGATTTTGGCCTGGGAAATTTGGCATTACGATTTTCAGGCGTCCAGTGATCCATATGGTCTTTGAACACATTTGTCCATGGCATGGCATATAATCCCCAGAAATAATGGTTGTTGGCTTCCGGATACCAATCGCGTTTTCCAATACCCTGGAAGAATGCGCGGACATCGAAGTTATTCCAGTCTGCAGATAAATCAAAACTGAAATTGTATCGTGGAGTCGTATTTCCAATAACTTTATAATCGCCAGGATCGTCTACTGTCCATTTGCCGGAATTGACGAAACCATCACCGTTGAGGTCTGCAAATTTCAAATCTCCCGGTTCTGTTACACGATCATTTGGATATGACATAACTGTTGTTTGATCCGCATGGTTGTCTATTTCTTCCTGATTTTGAAAGAATCCAAGTGTGGTTAATCCCCAGATTTCACCAATGGTTTCTCCTTCGTAGTATTCACGGGAAGAAAGTTCGTAGGCATCATAATTTGTTAGTGAACGAGTTGGATTTGCATATTTGGTGATAACCGAATGATTGTCTGCAAGGATGAATTTAATGTTATAATTGAAAGGTTTTTCAGCCAGTGTGAAATTATCGCGCCAAGCCAGACTCATTTCCCAACCATTCGTACGCAGATTAGCGGCATTGATTTTGGGAACTTTGGTACCTAAAACATTGGGAAGTGTTTCCCCTTTAGCTAACATACCTTCCGTATTGCGTCGGTACACGTCGAAGTTGGCAGATAAACGGTTCGAAAGCAGGGTCAGATCGATCCCTCCGTTAATTGTTTTGACTTTTTCCCATGTTAGAGATGAGGCAACTAATCCGGGTCTGCCGACACCTACCGGAATTTCTCCGTCCAACAAAACCTTTTCCTGAGAAGCGGGCATGTTGGCGATGTATTCATATGCTCCGACATTTTGATTACCTAAAGCTCCGTATGATCCTCTGACTTTCATGAAATCTACCATTTTTCGAAGAGGTTCGAAAAAACTTTCTTCTGATATCACCCATCCTGCCGAAACGGAAGGGAAGAAACCAAACCTGTCATTCTTTGGGAAACGGGAAGAACCGTCATAACGACCATTTGTTTCCACCATATATTTGTTGTTGAATGTATAGTTCAGTCGGTAAAATGCCCCGCGTAAGGCCCAACTTTCCAACTTCTCTTCCAGCGATTTTTCACCGGTAGCCAGTTGGAAGGAAGGAAGTGTATTACTGATCAACTTATCGCGCCAACCTCCAAAATAATCATATTTATATTCTTCCTGGTTGAAACCTGCAACTATCGAGATCTGATGACTATTCAGAAATGTTTTTTGGAAATTAGTAAATACATCATATACTGTATATTCTTCTGTCGTACTGTATTTTCCGGAGAATGGTATGGCAGTGAACGGATCGTATGTAGTCATTGTTTCCGGTGCGTCGGGGCCTTTCTTTTGCCAAATCGGCATATCCCAATTGTGCTTTTTGAGATTTTTCTTCCGGTATGTGGCATTGGCTTTGATTGTCAAAACATCCTTTATCAGATTAAGACTGGCGGAGAATGTTCCCTGGAAGTTGCCGCTTTTGGAAACAGAACGTCCTCCTTCGGCCAAACGTCCTATCATACCTGCACCGCTGTCTGTCCACGAACCATCAGGGTTATGGATAAGATCAAGTGTATTAGTCCGGTTCAGATTGTGGAAAAAGTAATCCAGATTATAAGGTTCGTCGTTTGAATAATAGGTATAAGCCAGATTGGTTCCTAATTCGAGCCAGCTCGTTACTTTATATTCCAATTTGTTACGAAGGTTATACCGGCTGTATTGATCGCTTCCTACTTGTAGTATACCATTATTGTTGTAATATTCACCTGAAAAATAGTAACTGACTTTCTGGGTTGTACCTGAAATACTTACATTGTGATTATGAAGGAAACTATTCTTTTTGAATGCTGCATCAAACCAATCGACTGAACCTAAATATTGCCATGTTTCCGGTTGAGCAGCACTCAGATAAGCAGCAGGCAAGGATGGATCTTCTGAACGCCGGCGTGCATATTCCAGTGTTTCGTCATCGAAAAATGTATACCAGCCTTTTCCGGCAATGTTTTTCCAGTTGGCTACAGTATAAGGATCTGTGACCAGTTCCGGTAGGTTAGACATATTGTTGATTGAAACGCTACCTGAATAGTTTATCCGGACTTTTTCACCTTCCCCTTTTTTTGTTGTAACAAGTATTACTCCAAAAGAGGCTCGTGCACCATAGATAGCTGCAGAGGATGCGTCTTTTAGAACGGAGACATTATCGATGTCTTGTGCATTGATGCGAGAGAATTCATCGGCACTCATAGGTACGTTGTCTACCAGGATTAGAGGTTCACCTCCTGTGATAGAAGTTTCGCCACGGATATTAAAGGAGGGGGTACTGTTGGCTTGTCCGCTTGAATTGCTAATATTCAGGTTGCCGATTGCCCCCTGTAAAGCTTGTCCTACATTGGATACCGAACGGTTTTGCAAAGATTTTCCAGATGTTGTTCCTACGGCGCCGGTCAGATTCACTTTCTTTTGTGTCCCATAACCGACAACCACGACTTCATCCAGTGTTTCGGAATTTTCTTTCAGTGTTATCGATATTTCTGTCTGGTTACTAACTTTTATTGTTTGTTCGGAGTAACCAATGTAGGAAATAACCAGTGAAGCTCCGGTTGGAACCAGAATGCTGAATTTACCGTCTATATCGGTTACTGTGCCATTGGTGGTCCCTTTTTCCATAACATTGGCTCCAATCACCGGATCTCCTTGCTCGTCTGCAATTTTACCATTGATGACTTTTGTTTTTCTTTCACTCTGGTTTTTTACTTCGCGTGGAAACAGTGCAATTTGTTTTTGGGTAATCTGGAAAGAGACGTTTGTCGGCTCCAACATGGCTGATATGGCAGAATTTATACTTTCATTCTGTGCATTAAGACTAACTTTCTGCTTCATATCGATCTTTCCGGCATCATAGAAGAACCTGTACTCGCAGATATCTTCTATCTTTTTAATTGCTTCAGATAGAGGTTGGGCAGAGAAAGTAACTGTAATAGAGTTTGTTATTTGTTGAGCTGTCAGGTTCGATATAGACAATAAAAAACCTAACATTAGTAATAAATGTTTTTTATAATTCATTTCTTTAAATATTTTTTAGGTTAACGACAAACGGTCGGATAGTAGTTGTCAGACCGTGAATTATACCAATCAATTCATAGGCTTTACTTTTTTATTTTAGTAGCAGCTGTTATTGTCAAATTATTATTCTCATCAAAGTCGTAAGTGATCGGGTTGATCCGTGACATGATCCGGAGGATTTGCTCCAACGGTTCATCCCGCAAAGAAAATGTAAAAGCATACTTTTCGGCTATCGTCGGATCCAAGTCGATTTGTATGTTATACCATTTGGAAAGAGAACGACATATCTCTTTCAGATTTTTCTGTTCAAACCGTATTTGGTCGGCTGTCCACAAACTGGCATACTCTACGTCTGCTTTTTCTACACTCAGCGAGTTATTCTGTTTGTCGAAAATACCGGCTTCACCAGGTTTCAACATTTTGTAATCAGAGTCTGTCCGGAGGGCAACTGAACCTTCAACCAAGCTAACCTGAATGCAGGGATTGCCCGAATGCGATTCGACGTTGAATTTCGTACCATGTACGATAACATCCATACCGTCTGTTTTCACAATAAAGGGACTTTCTTTATCGTGAGTAACAGAAAAATAGGCTTCTCCGTCAACCGAGACTTCCCGGTTTTCTTTGCAGAATCCGGTCGTGTAGGCCAGGGTACTTTTTCCATGCAACCATACTTCCGTTCCATCAGGAAGTAACACCTTAGACTTACCTGAATAGATGGAATATCGTTGCACTTCTGCAATTTGCCTTTCTTGCTTACCGGTTAGTAGAAAGTAAGTACCGGAAACAGCAATAAGTAACAGGATTGAGGCTGCTGCGATGAATTGTCTGAAACGGCGGATAGGAATAACGGCCGGCTGTTCCTGTCTTCTGCTTTTCTGCATTCTTCTGGATAGCTCTTTCCAGTAGAAATCCGTGTCAGGCGTATAATCGGCAGATGTTTCCCGGATATTGTTCCATATCGTTTCAATGTCGCTGTACAATACCTGGTGTTTTTCGTCCGACAACCATTCACCAAGCTTCTGTTCCTCTTCCGGAGTAAGGAGCTGCTTTTGTCTGCCGATGATCAATTTCCAGGGAATATCTTTCCTCATATCTTGTAACATTTAGGTGTTTGTAAGTATGACACATGAAATAACGGCAACCCTTATTCTTTCTTTGATTTTTTTTACCAAAGATAAGAATAACCGTCTCCCAAATAAGATTTAATACGCTTTAAGGCTTTGGTTATCTGGCCTTCAACTGTTTTTATTGAAACCCCCATTTCTTCAGCAATTTCTTTGTTCGATTTGTTTTCTTTGCGGCTCCTGATAAATACGTCACGGCATTTGTCGGGCAGGCTGAGGATCGCTTCATTTATCAACTCTGTCAGTTCTTCCAGTTCAAGAGTCGACTGGAGACTGTCTTCCGGATGTAGCTCTAGCTCGTCAAGAGACGTATAAGTCTTTTTGTCGCGCAAAGCGTTGAAACAACGATTACGTGCAGATTGGAAAAGATAGGCTTTGAGAGATATTTGTATCTGTATTGTCTCACGATTTTCCCAAAGGTAAGTGAATAAGTCCAGGGCCAGGTCTTCCCCTTCTTTTTTATCTTGTAAATAGATATTCATGAAGCGGCATAGAGGAACAAAGTATCTGTCGAACAGACTTTTGAATGCGAGTTCGTCACCTTGTCGGATCAAATTCAGAATAAATATATCGTCGTTCATTTATTATATCTCGTGTAGATCTCCTTTTTCTATTTGGTGCGTAAAGATAGTATATTTTTTATATTACCAATTATTATTAAAACTAGATAAAAGAATGGCAACAAAACGAAAGGTTACAAGGTTTTAGATATATAAGAAGGTAAAATAGATATGAATACAATTAAATCGGATTTTGAAAGTATGATCGGTGTGATCCTAAATCGTAAAAGCGTTCGTCAATATACAGAGCAGTCGGTTAGCCGAGAGCAACTCGAAGTGTTGGTAAAGGCGGCAATGACTGCTCCGTCGGCTGTGAATAAACAACCTTGGGCTTTTGTCGTGATTGACGATCGGGATACACTCGATAATCTTGCGTCTCTGTTACCTTATGCAAAAATGGCGGCTAAAGCTTCTGCTGCTATAGTTGTATGTGGTGATTTAAGCAAAGCTTATCATGGTCTGGATGATGAATACTGGATTCAGGACTGTTCCGCAGCCACAGAAAACTTGCTTCTGGCTGCTGAGGCTATGGGATTGGGGGGAGTTTGGACTGCCGTTTATCCGGAGGAAGACCGGATAGCTATTGTTCGTAAGAGGTTGGCTTTGCCGGGGCATATTATTCCATTAAACTTTATTCCAGTAGGTTATCCTTTGCATAAGGATACTCCGAAAGATAAGTATAAACCGGAAAATATTCATTTTAACAGGTGGTAAAGAAGTCGTGTTTTCTGTTTAGACGAATATTATAACGTTTTTGATCAGATGTTATTTGTTAAATAGTTGTATTTTAGCGGGTAACTAAATTGATTATTGATATGAGAATGAAGGATTGGCTTTTGTTTTTGATGATTCCGGTACTTTCGACCGGATGTGCAACGATGGATCCGACATCGCGAACGATCGTTGGGTCACAGGTTGGAATGCTGGCCGGAACGGTTGCCGGAGGACTAATCGGGCATGCGGCGGGTGGGTATCGTGGTGAAGCGATCGGATCGTTCGTAGGTTCGGTCGGGGGAACCGTTTTGGGGGCAACTGCAGCTTCTTCTCAGAATCAGCGCAATAGAAATGCAACAAATGCCAGGGTATACCAACTTCCATACGTAGTTATAGAAGATATTTATCTGGAAGACCGGAATAATAACCAGATCGTGGATGCTGGGGAAACTTGCCGTATTTCGTTTATTCTTTCGAATGAGGGGCAACAGATTGCTTACAATCTTGAACCTATTATCAAAGTGGAGAAAGGAAGTAAGTATGTGAAGCTGTCCAATCCGGTTACGATCGGTCAGTTGCAACCCGGTAAACGGATGAGTTACACAATCACTTTGCATGCTTCACCGAAATTGAAAGCCGGAGAAATTAGTATTTCTGTCCGGCTGAAATCCTCAGACGGTTATTTGACGGATAAGGAAACTTTTACGCTGCCTACAGGCAGATATTAAGCATTTAATTCTTCATCGTATGGTAATATGATCGAAAAACAACTCCCTTTTCCAATTTTTGAATGAAGATCCAGATGACCTCCGAGTTTTTCGGCAATGACCGTACTGATCGATAAACCTAGTCCGGTACCTTTATCTGCATCATTCATTTTGTAAAAGCGTTCGAATATTTTTTTCTGATGTTCTTCCGGGATACCTTGTCCGGTATCTTCTACAAACAGGATTATCTTATGATTCGTTTCGTCCGGTTGATAACCGATCCTGATATGCCCTTCCGGCGTAAATTTCACCGCATTGTTGATGAAGTTGGATATGACTTGTTTGAGTCTTGTTTTATCTATACGGGCAATCAATGCTTTTTCCGGAATTGATTTTATAAATTCCAGATGTCGGGGAATGGATACCTGATGCGTTCTATATATTTCCGAAATCAACTCCGACAGGTTGTAATTTTCAAATGAAAAAGACATTTTCCCGGATTCCATACGCGACAGATCTAATATGTCGTTTATCAGCTTCAGCAGTAATTCACAATTTTGGTTGATCGTCTTGATAAATAAACTACGTTCTTCCGGACTGATATCCTCATCGGATGCCAGTAGGTTAGAAAAACCTACAATAGCATTTAGCGGTGTACGTATTTCATGACTCATGTTGGCAAAGAACGATTCTTTGCGTTCTACTTTGAGAGCCATATCCCTTACTTCTTCTGCTTTTTCTTTGGCAATCCGTAGATTCTCTTCCGATTTTATCAGTTCTTCTTTTTCCCGTTTCAATTCGGCTTCTGATTTCTCGAGTTTCTTTTTTGTTCGTGCAATACGAAGGTAAAGGAAGGATATGTATAGTAATGTAAGGAATACTAAAATAAGTATGATGTAACTCGTTTTCAATTGGTTATGCTTGAATTTCAGTTCGAGTTCATTATTTTTCAGTTTCAGGTGATCTGTCTCATAAATTGTCCTGAACTCGTTTAATTGTGAGTCTAGCCATGCACTGTTGATAGAATCTTTCAGGATATTGAGTTTTTGAAATTGTTCAACAGCTTCCTTATGAAACCCGGCTAGAGTCAGTAGCCTGGCTTTTTGTTCCATCATGTCGATACTTTGTTCTGCATTTGCCTGTTCCATGGGCTGATAAGCTTTTTGGAATATAGCCAAAGCTTGGTTGTATTTACCGGTTGCTTCATAATAATCGGCCATGGCTAGGCTATGTGCTTTCAGCCTGCTGTCTGCCATATCCGGATAACTTTTTTTTATATCATTCATTATCGCTAATGCTTCGCCCGGTTTTCCCAGCTTGGTATAAAATTTAGCTTTCCATATCTGTATATTTATCCATTCATTCATGAGAAAGCTCTTTTTCTCACCGTCATCTATTTTTTGTTTTCTGATAAGTTCTATCAAATTTTCATTACGCTTGATAAATTCCAACCCATTTGAATATTCATTAGTAATGCTACAGATTGTGATCAGGTTCTGGCAGATATTTAATTGCCACGCTTTCCATCTAACTTCTTCCGGAGGGATCAATGACCAAGCTGTTTCGAAGTAATCCATTGCTTCCTTGTACCTTTTGGCACCTATCATTGCTTCTCCAAGCCCCATATTGGATGCAACCAAGCCTTCCAAACTATCGTATTTTCTTGCTGTGTCATACATTTTTTTGGCTGTCTGGATAGCCTGCTGGATCTTTTTTTGGTCAAGTAAGACCCTGATTTCTGTGTTTGCCAGAAAGAAATAATAGTTGTATTCTTTATTTTCCAGTGCCAGCGGATCCATTTTATCTTTCCAGTAGTAGAAAGAGTCAATATTATTTTTATTTACGTAATAAAGAGCCCTGTCGCTTAAAGACTCGCATACGAAATCCAGACGGTTTTGCCGCCAGGCCTCTTTTTCTTTCAGTTCTGCATAATAAAGGAATCGTGGAGAATCAAACAGAAGGAGTTCGAGTCCGGTTATTTTAAATAGATAGAAAGAGTCCCGGGGCATTGCGTCTAGTGCTTTGGATAGACTATCTTCCAGTAAATCAATATCTTTCCAGCCAGTGGCGTTTTCTGCATGCAGAGTACACTTAACTGTAAGAACGGAAGCAGCCAATAGTAAATAAACTGATATTAGAATTGGTCTGCATATATGGGAATGCTCCCATTTTATGTCGCTTTTAATCATATCAATATAAAGCAAAATTTTTACCCTCAATGTGGTTACAAATTAAATGCTTATTTTTGATATCCCAACTGTTTGAGAATAACTAAAACAACCAATAATCAAAGGTTTTTGTTTTTTTATAGAATAGGTGACAATTCCAGTCCCAATTCATACAAACAGGCCTGTACTTCATGGGGATTTCCTGTATGTTTGCCTGCATCATCCGACAGTTTAATACATTCTTTCCATCCCTGATTGATATTCATTTTACATTGCGACAGTTTCATAACGATGTTGGAAGGCTTGAAACCTGTATCGTTGGTGAGATTTGTTCCGATACCGAATGCACATCTTATTTTTCCCCGGCAATAATCCATAATATCTAGGGCTTTACTAAAATCCAGAGCATTACTGAAGACGATCGTTTTGGTGGTGGTATCTATACCGAACTCTTTGTAACGGGTAGTCAGTTTATCGATAAACTCAAACTCATCACCTGAATCACATCTTACCCCATCAAATAACTTAGCTTGTTTACGGCTCAGATTGCTTAGAAAAATATCGGAGGTATAAGTATCAGACAATGCAATACCCAGATCTCCGTCATAGACATTCACCCAGTTTTCGAGTGCCATATAATTGGCATGTTTGTAGCCGAATTGAGCTCCATGGAACATAAACCATTCATGCGGATGTGTTCCCATCATTTTCAAGCCGAACTTCATGGCAAAATAACAATTTGAAGTTCCTGTACAATATTCAGCCTTTTCACTTAAATATTTAATGACAGTCTTCTGTACATCTACTGAAAATCTTCTTCGTGTTCCGAATTCGGAGAATGGAAGTTTGTGCAGGTTGGAAAGTACGACTTTTTCAGATAGTTTGGATATTATCAGATCGGGATCGGCTATATTTCCAGAAGATCGATTTTTGATTTCTGAAACGATTGCCAATAGAGGTACTTCATAGAGGGTTACTTTATATAGAAGGTCGGTTACTTCTATATGCAATAGATTCGCTTCATCCAGATAGACTTCTATTTTTTCCGGATCGAACCGAAAAGAAGAGAGCCATTCCCAATAAACACGGGGTAGGAACCGACAATGTCGCGTCATGTATTCTAATTCGTTATCTGTAAGTTTCAAGCGACTTAAATGGGCTATTTCCATTTTGAGTTTTGCCAGAAACTCTTCGGTGTATTCTGTTTTGTCCCTGTCGTTAAAGCTGAAACGTCCCATTGCATAAGGGAATAGTTTGATATAAGCATACGAAGTCGTAAACTTATAAAGGTCTGTATCTAATATAGTTTTAATGATCATCCATCTATCTTTTACTATTATAACGTGAAAAAGTTGGTATTTGTTTGGAAATGTGCGGGAGGATTTTAGTAATTCGATATCTTTACGGCATGAAAAGTGTAATATCTCGATATACTTTCTATAAAAATAAATATGGAAACGAGTTGTTGGTCGATGTTGTCGAATTGAAAAGTATCAAGAAGTATTTGAAAAAGAGTTCGGTACATACGTTGACTTACTATGATATTACCTTTATAACTGAAGGTAGGGGCTCTTTTTCTATCGATAATCAGTTTTATGAAGCCTGCCCCGGTGACGTAATCTTTTCAAAACCGGGTGAAATACGTAATTGGGATAAAGATGGTATTGTGAATGGATATGCACTTATTTTTGAGGAGGAGTTTTTATCCGCTTTCTTTAAGGATGACCAGTTTGTCCGTCATCTTGCTTTCTTTGATCCTGGAAGCACGGCTGCTAAGATACATCCGGTAGAATCTCTTTCCACGCGGCTGTTGCAGCAGATTAGCCATATTAAAGAAGAAATTGGTTTGTACGGTCGACATGGAGATCATATATTGAGAGCCCAACTGTATGAAATACTAGTACTACTTGATAGAGTATATAAGGAAAGGGGAGAAATGCTGGTTCTTAGTAAGGAGAAGCGTAGCTCTCATATCAACAATTTTATTCATTGGGTCGATAAATCTTTTAAAAATCATCATTCTGTCGGATACTATGCCGATAAGTTATGTATCACCCCAAATTATCTGAATGAGATTGTAACGGCATCTATGCTGGTAAATGCCAAACAGTATATTCGTAATAAACTGATGGGAGAGGCGAAACGGATGCTCACCTATACAGATCTGCCTGTGTCTGAGATTGCTGTAATACTTAATTATGAAACGGTTTCTTATTTTGTCCGTTCCTTTCGGTTATATACCGGACAAACACCTCTGGCATACCGGGAAACTCATAAACCGTAAAAAGTGACATTTCTTCCTTGTTTTTTGATCTGTTACCGGATGAACTTTCCCTTATCTTCGTTGGTGTAAAATAAATAACAATTTAATTATGAGAGATGCAGAAAAGACAATAGGAAATATTGTCGACAAACAAACAATTGCTTTCCTCGGCTCAGTTGACCAGGAAGGATTCCCCAATATTAAAGCCATGTTGCAACCTCGTAATAGGGTTGGAATCCGTATTTTTTATTTTTCAACCAATACGTCTTCTATGCGGGTTGCACAGTTTAAAGCAAATGACCATTCCTGTATTTATTTTTGTGACAGGCGGTTTTTTAAAGGGGTAATGTTAAAAGGAACAATCGAGGTTCTGACAGATCCGGCCAGTAAAGAAATGATATGGCATCCGGGTGATACCATGTATTATAAAGAAGGTGTTACGGATCCGGATTATTGTGTGTTAAAATTCACAGCCTTTTCGGGAAGGTACTACAGTGGATTCAAGTCGGAGGATTTTAATGTGGAATAAGTTCTTAGGATAGAAAGCTCTCTGTGGAACGTATTTATCGATTATAACTATGCGTTATAATCGATAAATGTACTCTTTTTACCACAATAAGTCAGTGTAAGCTTATGCATTGCTCTTGTCACTGCTACATATAATATGCTCCTGTCGATTTCCGAGTGATAGTTTTTGCTATTTACCATGGGTATGATTACTTCATCAAATTCAAGTCCTTTTGCCATATGTGAAGATGTTATGATAATACCTTTTACAAAAGCGGAGCTTTGATTTGACAAGAAATAGACTTTATCTGTATAAATTTTCAGTTGCTTGTCTGTTTCTTTTGCCTGCTGTTCTGTTTTACAGATGATTCCCATTGATTTGTACCCCGATCTTTCAAAGGTGGAGATTAGATTGAAAATACCTTCAATCTCTGTTTCCTGATTAGTGAATTTTAGTATGGCAGGTTGTTCACCATGTCGTTCTATGGGTTCTAGTTCTTCGTTAGTCCGGATACTTTGAGCAAATGCCGTAATTTCGTAAGTAGAGCGATAACTTTTGCAGAGTTTCATCACCTCTCCTGTAACAACTGTTTTTCTGATCATTTCTGCAGTGGATGATCCATAAGGATTGACTGACTGGTTTGCATCTCCCAGTATAGTTTTACGACAAGTATAGAGTTTTTGGATAACTTTATACTGTATGGGAGAGTAATCTTGCATTTCATCGATCAAAAGGTGTTTAACATGTGACTGATTATTGTATCCCTCCAATGCAATATGTAAGTATGCAAGTGGTGCCAAATCGGTGTATTCAAGCATGCGGTTTTTACGTAACTTGAATAATTCAGGTTTTCCGATCCAGCTAAAAAAATCTTTGTAAACTTGCAAATCGTTATTACCGGCAAACATCTTCTTTATTTCTTTTTTCAACTTGTTGCGCTCTGCTGTGGTTATATTGAAACGATATTGGACTTTCATTATTTCGAGAATGTAATCGGTCATAGTTTCAAAACGTTGACGCATGGGATAACGATTGAATCGACGGAATTGCTCATCAATAAATCCGGCGGGAATAATTATGTGATTATTCAATTGAATATCTGAGGCTTTGAAATAGTTATTCTCGATATATAATATGAATTTATCAAGTAGTGAAATAAAATTGATGGAAGATTTATATTGTATTCTTTCAGTAAAGCTTGGCGTTGACTCTTCCAATAATTCTGTTACTTGTCCGAAAAAGTTCTGATAGTTGTATTTGTTATCCAGTATTCTTGAAAGGATCTGTTCCATGCTGGTTTCAGGAACAGTTTCTTCACCTAACTCCGGAAGTACATTTGATATATAGTCGGCAAAAACTTTGTTAGGAGATATGATCAGGATCTCTTTTGAAGAAATGTTTCCTTTAAAAGCATAGAGCAGGTAGGCGATGCGGTGCAGGGCAATGGATGTTTTACCTGATCCGGCAACTCCTTGTATGATTAATGCCTGTGCATCCTCATTACGGATAATCTTGTTCTGTTCATATTGAATGGTGGCGACGATATTTTTCATTTTATCATTGGTAGTGGCACTGAGTTCCTTTTGTAGAATGTCATCGTGAACAGTCTGGGAACTTTCTATCATATATTCCATTTTTCCATTCCGGATGCGGTATTGTCGTTTTAGAGAAACGACTCCTTTAATTTCACCTGCCGGCGACATATATGAAGCTTCTCCTAACTCATGATCATAGAACATACCTGAAATGGGAGCTCTCCAATCATAGATCAGGTTTATTTTGGTATGGATGTCGTAGAAAGTATGTATACCGATATAGATGGGTAGAGGGGCGTTCTTTTGATTATTTACCTCTGAAAAATCTATTCGTCCGAAGTAGGGGATATCCAGTATTCTACTCAGCCGTTTGCGTTTATCAATGACTTTTTCTCCCAGTGCAAAATGGTTGAGAATGCTTTCACGCATGGAGCGGATCTCGTGAGGGTCGATATCTTTATTTGACCATATATAACTCTTATACTCTTGTAATGTTTCTACATGTTCTTTAACTGATGTATCCGTATTATTTATCGAATCTTTTAGGATATCGATTACTTGTAGCAAATATTCTTTCTCTTGTTTTTCTGTTTGATTAAATATCATAATGTTATACTTGTTGTTAGGTTGGCAAAGTTACTTTGGTCTCCTGATGTATTAAATAGCTATTTATAGCCATATATCAACTCGTTTTTGTATTTTCGTAGCCCTAAATCGATTGTAATGGATATAATTGAACTTTCAAAGCACAATCAGCAACTAGCCTGGGATATTCTTGAGAATACCCGTATTGTTTCAGTTTGGGAAAGTCTTGGTGCCAGGGTAAATATTGTCGGTTCACTGAAGACTGGCCTGTTAATGAAGAACAAAGATATTGACATGCATATCTATACCGATGAGTTGGTTATTGCTGATAGCTTTGCTGTAATGGGTAAGCTGGCAGAAAAATTAGCTTTGGAAGAAATTCAATATAAGAACCTGGTCAATACCGAGGAGGAATGTATCGAATGGCATGCTTTGTATAAAGATAAAGAGATGAATTTATGGAAGTTTGATATGATTCATCTTCGTAACGGTTCTAAATACGATGGTGTGGTAGAAAAGGTGACAGATGCCATTATCCGGCATTTGACATTCGATATCCGAAGAACGATTCTGCAGATCAAATATGATATGCCGGATAATGTAAATATTCCCGGTATAGAGATTTATCATGCGGTTTTCACTGGAGGGGTAAAAAACTATCGGGAGCTCATGCAATACCGGGTTGATAATCCTTTGGTAGATAGTTTAGAGTGGACTCCCGGATAGACTATATTCTAAAAGGAAAGGTATTATAGAAGTTCTTTCCATTTCTCCTGGATATTTTCTTCTCCGTCAAAATAGTTGACTTGTGTGTCTTTGTTGAATATTTCGTAGGATGGGACAAGGAATATTTTGTTTGAATCGGGGTATTCGCATATATCATGACCGATGAATGTTCTTATGTCCAGGTATATGCAAGGTTCTGTTGTGTGATTATATAACTGATGAGCTCCTGTTTCACCCTTCTCAAAGAATATTAAATCTCCGCTAGTAACGACTTCCAGGCCTTTGGGGGTTCTTAACGTGGCAGAGCCGGAAAGGATCATAAATAACTCTTCTGCATATCGGTGAAAATGATATGCGGCACAATATTGGTCGGGGTTTAATTGTCTCAAGTCAAAGTTTAGATTTTCAGGATTTACTCTTTTTTTGATTCTTGAGATATCCGAGAATAATCTGAAATTATCAATTTTGTTGGAATCTTCTTTAAATTCTCTTTCTTCTGATTTTAAGATTGTTGCCATAATTCTTGATTTAATTGTTGTATTTACAACCGATTATTACTCAATATTTTATAGATAATAAGTCAGAAATATGGTTGTTATTTTTAATTGCACATTCTAAAAGGTGAAGATTTAACGCTTTTATTGATTATTAACTCAAAAAGGAC
>NZ_JAMBQG010000022.1:0-99531 GCF_023369805.1 Parabacteroides leei | reverse complement strand
TATTTAATACATATAACCACTTCTTATAAAGCGTATCACACTCATGCAAAGGTAATACAAATTTCGGCATTTCAAGATAGATTTCATTAAGCGTTTCGCTGAAAGGAATCTTCAGTTCACGATCCATGCGCACAATATCCCAACGGTATTTCTCCGGACGCGATGGATCCATGATATAGTTCAGTACGCAAACGACATACACTTTACTGATATGATAGTTCCACCGTTTACGAATCCTTTCATCCGGTTCTTTTTCCAACTTCTCTTTTACGATCATGGATTGTTGCTGGATGGCAAAGGATGCATAATACAATACTCTGTCGGAGAAGTATTTCTGGCGGCTTTTTTGCATTTCCACAATAAAAACCTCTCCGCTTTCATTCTCGCAGAAGATATCGAATACGGCACGCCGCTGGTCCTGTTTCAGACCAAGCATCTCCACATTGCGAAAAGTGATGTCTACGATTACTTCCTGTTGAATGACTTCATTAAGGAAACTAATGATAAGATCTTTACTTACTTCACTGCCGAAAATCTTTTTCCAGCCGTAATCCGAGAAAGGATTGATAAATTTGTTCATAATTAATAGGTTTGATATATCCGTTAATAAATATGAGCAAATGTAGATAATTATTTCTATAAACCGGTTATTCTATTTGAATATTTTTTATGAGGCAAAGCCTTATATTACAAAAAGAGGGTGCTTTACACCCTCTTTCTATTTACTTTACAATTATCTTTTCCGATCCTACCCCATCCAATACAAGGACATAAATGCCGGAGGCAATATTCCCGATGCGGTTTTCGCCGGGAAGAAGTTCGGTGCTGCGGATCACGCGCCCACTGATATCGATCAGCCGCAATCGCATGGCACGCGGGGCAGCGACATAAATTGCCTTATCTTCGGTACGGATATCGATGCCGCCATCGATCCATTCGTTCGCTGTCGGATGATCCTTGACGATGCCCTCGATCTCGATGGAAGTATCCTGACATACCTGTTTCAGTACATATTTCTTCCCGTCGCCCGATTCGATTGTAACGCCATTAGCTTTTACTACCGGTTGCGATTGTTCAAGATAGCCTTCATCAACTGTCAAAGAGAATGTGAAGTCAGTCCAATCTTCTACCTTGTAGCTGCCTGCCACCGGATCGGTTGCCGCACCCTCTATGGCGGGGAGCGTGACGGTGTAACGAACCGGGGCGGAATCGTCGGGATCGTCGGGATCGACAGGAGGATTTACCGGAGGCACGGATGATGCTTTGAAAGTTGCCGTCACCGTTACGTTATCGGCAGGCATCAGGAAGGTTGTTCCGGTGATGGCTCCCGTTATGCCACCGTCGGTAGTATAGGACAACGTTTCCTGTTTGTAGCCTTGCGTAGGATTGACAGTCAGGGTGACGGTTTCGCCTTCGGTGGCTTGCGTCTTGTCGGCGGTGACTGTACCGTGGTCGATCGGGGAAGCGATCGCAATGGTATATTGTTTGGGAGTGATAGAAAATGTTCCGACTTCCAAATCTGTTATATTCTTATAGTTATCACCTTCGGCTACGTCGATCTTTACGGTGTATTCGCCAACTCCGATCGGGTCGGTTTCCACACCCTCTTTATAATATTTGATGGTGATAGCACCAATACCTGTCAAACCGGATTTAGCTTCAACAGTAGCTTCCTTTTTAGAATCGTTGCAGGCGAGATCGGTCGGGGCGGCAAAGGTAAAGTCTGCAGCTTTCAGGTCGGCTCTATTGACTGTTACAGTAATAGTTCGGTTTACCTTATGAGTGACTTCATTATAACCATTAACCCTGCTCCAATCATAATTAGTATAATCCGTAACAGGGAAACAAGCTGTGTAACCGGAATTAGTTACAGTCGGCACAATCGTTCCATCCATCCATTGCCAGCCGTCGGTGATTGTTATTCCGGATAGCTTTGTTCCATATGTTACAGAGGATGGCGAAAGAACTGCCGGTGTTCCCGGATCACTGGCTATTGCCTTATTCACCGTGACGGAAAGATTCTTCGATACTGTTTTATAATTCTTCGTATCGGCAGGCGTAAATGTGGCGGCAAAAGTATTCGGAGGTGAACTAACATTTCCAACAGAAGTTCCCGAAGCATTCCATGCCCAACCACCCGGTAATACGACATCTATCAATGTCTGTCCATAAGTAGCCGTTAGCGCATTCGGTTCTGTATAATCAGCAGCCGTATTACCTTCGGCTTTTTCGATTGTCAAAGTCTTTGTTTGTTCGCCGGCAGTCAGGCTTGTTGCCGAGCCGCCATAGTTGGCGGTAAGTGTGTAGCTTCCGACATTCAATCCTTTCGTATCGAAAGTAAACGTATAATCGCCTGAGCCGGTAACTGTTTTGTGATCGGAAAAGTATATATTTGCTCCGTCCGTCAATGTCAGTTGCACGCTGTTCATGGCAGCACTGCGGAAAGTTACTTTTTCTGTAACCGTGAGTTTTACTTTCAGCTCATTGCTTTCTTTGTTATAAGTTGCAGTAATATCACCGGCTTCAAAAGCTATTGCAGAGTTGTCGGTGGGAGTAGTTGTCGAACCTGCATCAAATGTAAAGTATCCTTTATTCCTGCCATCACCACCTACACCTGCGGAAACATAAGTCGCTGTGTAAGTCGTAACACTGTTATCATTTTTGCGTACAGTAATAGTATGATCCGCACCTGTCATATAAAGATATAACTTATTATCACCTGCATAGTTTTGATTAATATAATAAGGGTTATTATCTACCGAAATATCGGTTACATTTTCTATTTCGGGGGTGATGCCGAGATAAACATTATTTGTAATCGATGCATTAATTGTCCCATCTGTATATAATGATCCTCCTTCAATAGTTAATGTTCCACTGTTCTCTTTATCATATCCTCCACCTATTGATGAACTTCCACCACTTGATCCTTTCTTTACCTTTATAGTACCTCCTTTAACAATAACAGTTCCACATCTTTCCTTTTTTGTTCCACCTATTCCTGCACAGTCTCTACCTCCTGCTACATCGATATATCCTCCTGTAATAGTCAGCGCATGTCCTTCAGAAACACGAATACCTGCACCGCCTTCTGCTCTATCGGGATCTGAGCCTCCTTTAATATTAATATTTCCATCACTAATTAAAATATTATCTCCTTCAATTGCAGAGGTTACACAACCTGTTTCTGGTAACTGAATATTTATATTCCCACCAGTGATAGTTATATCTTTTGCTGTTATATTTTTATCTTCTGTATTATTGATTGTTCCTTTGTTTATAATCACTTTATTTCCGGAAATAGGACAGTCAGTGAGAGTACCACCATTAATAACTATCTTATCATTTAATTTACAGTTTCTATAGTTCCCACTTGCTATTGTTATATCACCATTTAATTCACAATCCGAATAATCTTTTATCAATGTCACCGGATTTTTAAAGTTTAAAGTACAATTGGTAAAAGAATTGTTTGTATTATCAAACTTTATAATATTAAGTATAATGCAGTTTGTAAATATCCCACTATTAATAGTCACATCACCATTAATAACTCTATTATCATTTAATTTACAGTTTGTATAGTTCCCGCTTGCTATTGTTATATTACCATTAAATTTACAATCTGAATAATCTTTCACCAATGTCACCGGATTTTTAAAGTTTAAAGTACAATTAGTAAAAGAATTGTTTGTATTATCAAACTTTATAATATTAGAGACAGTACAGTCAGTGAAAGTACCACCATTAATAATTACATTATAAAAAGGATCTCCATTTCCAGAGCCAGCATTGGTTCCACCATTAGCAGTTATATTTCCTCCGTTAATAACGACATTTTCACCGGAATAACTACCAATACCATAACCGGAATAATTACCCCAATAATTGCTATACCCATTTCCTCCCTTAGCAATAATCGTTCCGGAATTTATAGTTATAGATCCAGCCTCCAAGCTTCTTTTTGTACCGATTCCTGCACCGGAGTTTTTTAAAGACTGTCCTCCAGTAGCTGTTAATTTCCCATCTCCCTTGATAATAACAGATGCACCTTTTGGTACTTCTAAACCAGATGACATTCCATTTGATTCCAAAACATTCGTATTTGTCAATGTTATAGTGGCACTTGCATTTTTATTTATATGAAATGCTGCATTTCCATCTCCATAGTAATCAAATGATGTAAATTGTATATCTGCATTATTTAATGTGATATCAGCTGTTACCTCTTCTGCGATCACAATCCGATCCGTCGTTGTTGTCCCCGAAAAGGTTAGTGCCGTCCCGGTCAGGACAGTATATACATTATCCTTGTAAGAATAATCCGTATTCTGTGTACCACCTGTAACCGTCAAACCTTCCGCTGCCAATGTTAGCGGAAGAAACAGGATAGATAAACATAAAAGTAGTATTGTTTTCATTTTTTATTTATTTGATTGATAATTATTCGATAACCGGACGATCATCATCGCCGCCGCCTGATGGCGGGGTGGTCGGCTGGTTGCTTGCGCCACTGTCGGTCTTTCCGCCTTTGGCGGCACCGCTGCGGAGTGAGATCGTAACACGTACCTTGTCGATCAGGGCATTCCAAAATGCAAAAAGAGTCAGGTAATCCGTATCACCGTCGCGACGGGACAGGAAGTTCAACTGGTCGACCAGCTTATCGTAAGCGATATTCAATTCCCGGCGCGTGACCGGCGTTTTGCGGGGTATATTACGGTGCCCCGTTTCCGTCAGTTTTTTAGCAAGGATATTTTTTGCTTCATTGTTGACCGTTTCCAGTTGCGTCACACGATCCTCCAACTTAAGCAATTTGATAAGATCCTTATAATCATCCGATTTAAAATAGGCAACGATACTTTCCGTCTTTCCGATAATATCTTCGAAAGACAGTTGGCTGATATATTTAAACTGATCGACTACGATCTTTAGGCTGACAGCCGCCGCTGCAATATCGTTGTTTGAATTACTCAGATCGCCCGATATCTTTTTGAAAAGTCCGTCACGTGAAGCATTCAGCCTGCGTTTCGCTTCGTTCGACTTTCTGGTATATTCGCTTTTGCTCAAACGGTTCAGGCTGTTGTCGAATTGGATGATACAGGCGTCGAAGCTGTCGAACTCAGGTTTAAAAAGCGAAATATCCCTGTCGGCTCGCTGGATTTCGTTTTTTACGGAGATACATAAAGTTAGCCATTCGTTGGCTCTTAATCGTGTCTTAGGGCATGTTTGTATGTTTGCCATAATGTAGATGATTTAATGATTAGTATTTAGTCGGATATTATTTGCTGATAATACATAATAATAATGTATATCGTCGTAGAGGTACGACGGGTGTGTATAACGTTGGATTATGCTGCCGTAGAGGTACGACGGGTGTGTATAACGTTGGATTATGCTGCCGTAGGGGTACGAAGGTATTTTACAACGGTGGATTGTGTCGTCGTAGGCCTTCAACGGTGTTTTACAACGGTGAATGACATTGTCGCAGGGGTACGATGGTGTCTTACAACGTTGGATTACGTCGTCGTAGGGATACGAAGGTATTTTACAACAGTGGATGGCATCGTCGTAGGCCTTCGACGAAATAATATAGGAATATATTATTTTATTTAGATAGGCGATTTGCATTTTTTGCTCTTTCATGTCTGTTAATACTAGTGTTTTTTAATTAAATGACTAGCTAAAACGATCGTTTTTTTTAGTCATTATATCCGCTAATATTTTAACACAATTACACAATAATACAGGCTTTAATTTTCAATTTATATTCCGCTGATTTTAAGTAAGAAAAAGTAGATATTTATTGTTTTGCAAATAATTATTTTTAACTTTGTCAAATTATAAAAATGATGGCGAGAAAAAACGATCGTTTTTTTTAGTCATTTTTACACAACTTTAAATATCTGATAATTAGATATTTAAATACACACACCAATTCAAACAATAAATATCCTCCCCTAATATCCTTTGTTCATAAATTAATGAGAAGCATTGATATCTATCCTTTCCTAAAAAATAAATAGTCAAACATTAAACCAATATCCAAAAGAAATACATACCTTTGCGCCAACAAAGAGAACAAGTATGACAGCAAATGGCGAATTAGCCCACGAACTCAACCTTTTGGTTCTAAAAACACGAATGACTTTCCGGCAAACGATCCAACGGTTGCTCAAGCAGAATAATATCGATATGACTTTCGAAATGCTGCAAATCATGCACTGCCTGTGGAAAGAACAAGGAGTCAGCCAACAAACACTGGCTGAAAAGACGGCTAAAGACAAAGCCTGCCTGACCAACCTGATCAATAACCTGGAAAAGAAAAACTGGGTGATCCGGCAGGAAGACTCCAACGACCGGAGGAATAAACTGATCTTCCTCACTCCCGAAGGTGAAGAAATGGCCAGACGCATAAAATCGATGTTGAAAGATATGTATGACCAGATAGGCGAACGAATGAATCCCCGTCACATGGAATCGTGTATGAAGCAATTGACTAAGCTGAATGAGATATTTGATAAGATATAGTTTATTATTGTTACTGTTTATTCTGAAGCCTGTTGCGATTCGTTCCCAACAGGCTTATTCTCTTACCCTCGACGAATTATTCCGTCTGGGCACAGAGAATAGTCTGCAACTGAAAGCCATCCGCATGCAGGAGGTGATCGCTGCCGACAAGGAAAAGACGGCACAGACATCCAGGTTGCCGGATATCCATATCGGGGCTACAACGGGATATATCGGACAGCCGACCGTCTTCCGAAAAGGACTCTCGCAACCCGTACATCCGGATATGCCGGATTGGTCGCATAATTATAATGTAGAAGTTACGCAACCGATCTACCGGGGAGGAAAGATTCATTATACGATCGAACGTTCCTCATTGGAAAAGCAGATCGCCACCCTGAACTCGACCAATAATGAAGCCGAGATAAAACTACTTCTGCTCAGCCGGTATATGGATCTTTTCAGCTTGTATAAACAAAAGGATGTATTCGCCCGGAATGTGGAAGAGTCGACCCGCCGGTTGGAAGATATCCGCCGCTTAAAGAAGGAAGGGATCGTCACCCGTAATGACGAACTGCGCAGCGAACTGCAACTGACCAACGATCAGCTGGCCTACCGGGAGGCGGACGACAACATCGCCATCGTCTCCCAGCAAATGGATGTCATCCTCGGGCTGGATGAAACGCTGCTCCTCCAACCGGATACGACCCTGCTCTATACGGCCGTCTCGCTGCAAAGTTATGAAGAGTATGTACGCCAGGCTTATGAGAACTATCCCGAGTTGCAAATCGCCCGGTACAATACCCGGCTGGCACAGAATGATATCCGGCTGGCCAGGGCCGATTATCTTCCTACGCTCTCCATCCGTGCAGCCAATACATTGGCGCGTCCGTTGAGTACTACGATGGAAGATATGTTTTCCAACAACTGGAATGTCGCGCTCAGTCTGTCTTACAACCTCTCTTCATTGTATCAGAATAAACATAAGATGCACGAAGTAAAACAATATGTCAATATTCAGAAGAATCGGGAGGAACAGATCATGCAGGATATCCGTGTCAACGTGAAAAGTGCCTGGATCAAACATCATGAGGCACTCGACCGGGTACAGGCCCTGCTCCTGTCGGTCCGCCAGGCGGAAGAGAATTACCGGATCGTACGGAACCGGTATCTGAACCAGCTCTCTATCCTGACCGACCTCCTGGATGCAAGCAGTATCCGGCTGGAAGCCGACCTGCAACTGACAAATGCACGGACGGAGGTTATTTACAGCTACTACCAACTGATGCGTTCATGCGGTAATTTATAATCAGAATAAAAACAGATCGATATGTCTGCACTAGATAAGAAAAGGAAACAACTCATACGGTTGAAAATAAGGAACATCACCCTCAACACGGTATGCATTCTGCTGGCATTTAGCGGAATATCGTGGACAGTCAATTATTTCTGGAAGTATGTAAACTATGAGATAACCAATGATGCCGTTGTCGATCAGTATATCACCCCGATCAATATCCGTGTTCCGGGTTATATCAGTAAAGTGTGCTTCATCGAACACCAGCATGTAAAAGCCGGTGATACGCTATTGATACTCGACGACCGGGAATACCGCATCAAACTGAAAGATGCAGAGGCTGCCCTGCTCGATGCCCATGCCTCCCGCGACATATTAAGTTCCGGTATACGAACCTCGCAAGTCAATGTCAGTGTGCAGGATGCCAATATAGCCGAAACGAAAGCCCGCCTGTGGCAACTGGAACAGGATTACCGGCGATATGCTAACCTGCTGGCTGAAGAATCGGTATCGCAACAGCAATACGAACAGGTAAAAGCCAACTATGAAGCCATGCAGGCACGTTACGACGCCCTGCTGCGCCAGAAAAGTGTCGCCCAGTCGCAATACTCGGAGACGAGCAAGAAAAGCGGCAGTGTGGAAGCCATGATCCTGCGCAAAGAGGCCGACCTGGAAATGGCACAGCTCAACCTCTCCTACACGGTCGTCACCGCTCCCTTTGATGGATATATGGGCCGCCGCACACTGGAAACCGGGCAACTGGTGCAGGCGGGACAGACATTGAGTAACCTGGTGCGTGGCGACGACAAATGGATAACGGCAAATTATAAGGAAACGCAGATCAGCCATATTTATATCGGGCAGGAAGTACGTATCAAAGTCGATGCAGTTGACAATCGTATCTTCCACGGGAAAGTAACGGCAATCTCCGAAGCTACCGGATCGAAATATTCGCTGGTCCCGACAGATAATTCCGCCGGTAATTTTGTAAAGATACAGCAGCGTATTCCCGTCCGGATCGACCTGACGGATATATCTTCCGAGGATATGAACTTGCTTCGTGCCGGGATGATGGTAGAAACGGAAGCATTGAAAAGGAATTAATAAACAAAAGAATAACAGATGGCCAATCAAGCACTTCTCAGTGTTCCGATCCGTCCCTGGGTTCCCCGGTGGTTGGGTATTGTAACGGCTTTTGTCGTGATGCTTCCGATCATCCTTATCAATGGTGCCTATACCGGAACGATCACCGAGGTATCCGGTACACTGGGAGTGTTGAGTGAAGATATCAGTATGGCATACTATGCCACCTCGGCAGGGATGGCGGTAGCTTATCCGCTTATACCGAAGGTACGGCCGGTGGTGACAACCAAGACGATCCTATTGATCGACCTCTTATTGCAGGTGATACTCAGTTTTATCTGCGCACAGGTCAACCAGATGGATATTATTATTGTATGCAGTTTCTTTATCGGTTTCCTGAAGGCTTTTGCCATGTTGGAGATTATTCTGATGATCCGCCCGCTGTTTAGTCCGAAGAATGTCCGTAGTGAGTTTTATGCTTACTTCTATCCGATCGTATTCTCTGCCGGACAGGTTTCGATGGCGGTGACGGCACAACTGGCCTATTATTACCAGTGGCAGTATATGTACTATTTCGTTATTTTACTGTTGCTGGTTGCCATCTCTTTTGTCTTGATGTTTTTCCGGTATGCACGGCGTCCCATCAACTTTCCGTTCAGGGAGATCGATTGGAAAAGTATCCTGCTGATGGCTTCTATCCTGCTTTTCACCATTTACTCTGCTACTTATGGCAAAACGCTCGACTGGTTTTCATCGACAAAAATTACGATATATGCGGTGGCCATTCCGGTATTGATCTGGCTATTCCTGTTCCGGCAAAAGACAAAGAAAAATCCTTATATCCGGTTGGAAGTACTGAATAGCAGCAAGGCTTTGATCGGGTATTTCTATATGATGCTGGTCATGTTCTTTTCTTCCACCAGTTCGCTGGTCACCAGTTATATGAATAGTATTATCCGGGTAGACAGTGTTCACGCCAACTTCCTCAACCTATGGATGTTGCCGGGGTTTATATGCGGGGCGGTGATCTGTTTCTGGTGGTTCCGCTGGCAACGATGGCGTTTCAGGATACTGATATCCGGAGGTATGTTATGCTATGTGATTTATCTGAGTATTCTTTATTTCGGGATCATGCCTAACGGAACATATGAAATGCTGTATCTTCCTATGTTTCTCCGTGGAATGGGTATGATGATCCTGTTTATCGCTTTCGGTGTCTATGCGGTGGAAGATATGAATCCCAAATTGATGATATATAATGCCTTTTTCCTGATAGCCTGCCGGTCTGTACTGGCTCCGGCGTTGGCATCTTCTTTCTTTAATAATATGCTTTATCGCGTACAGTTGCAAGGGATGACTATCCTCTCGGAAAATATGAGTATGCAGAACCCGTTGGCAGCACAACAATATAACCAGTCGCTAAACAGTGCACTGGCACAGGGGCATAATATGACAGATGCAACCCAACTGGCAAATAATAGCCTTTATACGATCCTGCAATCGCAGAGCCTGCTGCTTGCGTTGAAAACGATTATCGGATATGTACTGATTTTTGCTATTGTCGTTATGGTGGTCGCCCGCTTTACTCCTTTCCACAAGACGTTGAAGGTAGAGATTGTCAAGGCCGGGGAAGATATGGTATAATTTCAGGCTGGTGGGTGGTCAAGAAAAAAGAGACTGTCTCCAAAGTCGCTTTGTAGCGTCATTATCCTGACGAGATTGACACGCTAAGCGTTATTTCTTACTTTTGAGATAGCCTCTTTCTGTTAATTCAGCTATTTTATTTCTTTCCGTTCATAGCTTCCAATAAGAACTTGCCAGGTTTGAACTTAACGGTTCTTCTGGCTTCGATCATAACAGGTTCCCCTGTTTTTGGGTTACGAGCCATGCGGCTGGTTTGTGGTCTTGGGGATAAGGTTCCAAAACCAATCAGGGTTAGTTCTTCATTCTCTGATAATACTTCTGTTACGATCTCCATGTAGGCTTCTAATACCTTGCTTGCCTTCTGTTTTTGCAACCCGCTTCTTTCAGCCAGGGCTGTAATGAGTTCTGCTCTATTCATGAGTACTTATTTAAAATTAATAATATATGAAATTAACAGCCATATTCCGGAAAATGTTCATCAGGACCTATAAACCATAGTATGACGACTAATGACGGTGTAAAGATAGTGAAATAAATTACTCTATATATAATATTCGGCAGAATCTATAATTCCGGCGCGGAGCGCATATCGGGTTGCTTCATGTATATTATTGATTTCCAGCTTACGAAAGATGTTCTTACGGTGAGTGGTAATGGTATGGATACTTGAAAAACGTTCGGCAGCAATCTCTTTAGTTGTCTTACCTAAGGCGATGGCTTTCAAAACGTCCCTCTCGGTAGAAGTTAGTACCGGATGTTCTTTAGGTTCATGCGTTACTTTCTTGTCGGAAAGTAAGTTCCTGATCCGGCTACAAATAAATTGCTGAGAATGAAAAGCAGAGAGTATGCCCGAGGATATTTCTTCCATAGGAGAATCTTTCAACAAAATGCTGAATGCTTCGCTACTGAAAATAATCCGGCGGATGAAATCTTCACTTAATTCATCACTGAATAGAATCCAGGATACTTTCCTGAATCTGGCTTGCAGGATGATCAATTCTTCTGCCCCGTTCAGGTCGAATAATGAATAATCGAGTAGAACGATTGCTTCAGGATACCGACTCAGTAGCTGAAGCAACTCTTTCTTGTCGGCCGCTTCAGTCGCAAGACCAATCTCCGGCATCTTATCTGTCAGGTATAAGATGCCGGCTTTAGTGATATCCTGGTTATCAGCTATGACAAGGGTTCTCATTTATCGGTAGCTAAAGCTTGTTCGATATCTTTATACAGATCGTTCACCGACTCCAGACCGACCGATAAGCGTATGGTCTGCTGGCTGATGTCCATGCTCTGACGCTGTTCTTCCGAAAAACCGCCGTAGATGGTACTTGCCGGATGGATAGCCAGTGTCTTATTATCGAACAAGTTGGTTGCGCGACGGATCAGTCGCAAACGGTTCATAAATGCAAAGCAGGCTTCGCGGGAGGCCAGGTCGAATGTCAGCATAGCTCCGGGATATTTGCCGAACTGGGCTGTGCTTAACTTATAGTATGGGTTATCTTTCAATCCTGTATAGTTGACGGAGACAATGCCATGCAATGCCTGTAAACGTTCTGCGAGCTCCAGGCAAGTTGTTCCCTGGCGGTCGAAACGAACCTGCATCGTTTCCAACCCCAGCGTCTGCATATAAGCAACCTGCGGTGTCATATAGGCTCCCAGATTACGATGGATCTCTTTCCGCATACGGGCGGTGAAGGCGCGTTCGTCAAATTGTTCGTACCAGTGTTTCAGTGTAATGAAATGGCTCCAATCGAAAGTTCCGTTATCGAGAATCAACCCTCCCACGCTGGTTGCACCGCCGGATATATATTTTGTACTGGATATAATTTCTATATCTATGCCATGATCTTTCCCACGAAAGACAGAAAAAGGAACCACAGTCGTGTCGGCAATCAGCGGCACACCGGCTTCTTTCCCGATGGAAGAAAGTAATTTCAGGTCGGCCACTTCCAGTTGTGGATTGGTAATTACTTCCAGAAAGATAGCACAGGTATTGCAGTCTATATTGGCACGTACTTCGTCCGGATTTGTCAGGTCACAAAAGCGGGCTTCCATACCGAAAGCGGCCAGTGTGTTCTTCATCAGGGAATACGTATTTCCAAACAGATGCGGTGATGTAACGATATTCGCATGGGCACGTCCGATCGTCATCAGCGTATTGCTGATAGCTGCCATCCCTGAATTGAGGGCGGTAACGCTTATTGCTCCCGTGATGGCGCGTACCCTGTCTTCAAAATATTGTACGGTAGGATTCGTGATCCTCGAGTATGCATGATCGGATGTATGTCCACAGAAAGCTGCTTCCATCGCTTCGGCCGTATCAAATTCATATGCGGCAGTGTTATATACCGGCATGGATAAAGCGTTATAAACATCCGGCTTTTCGTAAGGGGTATGAAGCACGCGTGCTTCAAAACTGAGATCTTCCATTCTGAACTATTCTAGTATTGTTTTCTTTTTGCCGTTACAAAAGTATCATTCATTTGCTTTCATAGTATACAAAACGGAAGTTTTTTTACCAGCCGCCGGGTCTGCCTCCTCCGCCACCCATTCCGCCTCCACCTATTCCACCGGAGACAGAACCGAGGGTTGTCACCATCGAACTTGTTGTAAAGGTAGCGGCCTGGGTACCTCCGGAATAAGTGGCACCGGTGTAAAGTCCGTAGAAGTCGGTTCCACCTGTCGCTGTTCCTCCGGTTTGCAGAGTATAGCTTGCTCCGCTTGCCAGTGATGAACTACTGAACAAAAGGGTCATTTGCTGAAGTGTACGTGGTATTTTGAAGGTCAGGACGTCTGTTCCGTCGGCTGCACTGATATGGAACAATGTGTTCTGTGTTCCACTGCCACCATAGACTAAAGAAGGTTGCGTACATTCCTTGGATGTCGGTGTGCTGGTTCCTCCACCTACACCGATAATGGTTCCTCCGGTAATCTTAAAGGTATTCTGGTCGCAGTCGAATCCATCTTCCGGCGAAGAGGTTCCGATGGCGATAACGGTTCCTCCGGTAATCGTCAATGTACCGTTCGAATCTATACCGTCGTTTGCAGCACTATAACAGTAGATTTCTCCGCCATTGATAATGATAGAGGTAGCAGCATTGATACAGTCGTCGTAGGCTTCGACAATGATATAACCGTCGTTAATGACCAGTTCGCGTTTGCTTTCGATACCTTCCGCTTCGCGAAGAGAGGTCTTCACCTTTATGTTACCTCCGTTGATAGTCAGGTTGCCGAGGCTCTTTATTCCTTTCGCGGAAGTACCTGTGGTGGTTATATCGATCGTTCCTCCATTGATATCCATATAAGGATTAATGGAAGAGTCGGAGCCTTCGTAAGAGGTGGTGATCCCTTCGTCGCCGCTGACAATCGTAATATTACCATCCTGGATAAGGATATAACCCTCTTCACATTCTATGGCGTCTTTTGTTGCATTGACAACCAGTGTGCCGCCATCGATTATGACAGCATCGTTTGTATGAATGCCATCGGATACCTTGCTGGTCAGCTGAAAGTTTCCTTCATAAATCCGTACATAATCGTCGCTGCAAATGGCATGTTTATTATTACCGTTGACAGTCAGGGAGCCATTACCGTTGAAGATCAGTTGCCCTTCACTGAAAAAGGCGGCTTTTTGGTCTTCGCTTCCGCTCGTTTCATAAGAAGAGCCGTCGGTCAATATATTCTGAGTATTATCATTCAACTGAACGAATACACGTTTGTGTGATTGGATATTGACAGCCGGGCCGGAAGGATTCGTAATGGAGACACCGTTGAATGTCAGCTTGAATTTATAATCACTGTATATCTTTACCCTGCCGTTGGCAGTTGTTCCGGAGAGGATGTATTCTATCTCTTCTGCTGTCGAAACGACTGTTACCTGTCCGTTGTCGACCTGAACAGATACACCATTATCTGCCATCGGATTGGAAACCGTCACGGTATTGTCAAAAGAAATAGTGACCGTAGTAGAAAAAGAAGAGTTATCGACCGAGTCTTTCTCATCATCGGGTACTGTCTTTGTTTCTTCACCGGAAGAGATATCATCCGTACTGCAAGACGGTAATGACAATATCGATATGATCAGGGAAAATAAAAACAAGTAGCTACTTACAATATTATACTTTATCATAATCCTTTCATTTTTATCTCCAAAAATAACCTCCCTTCCCAGCCTCACCAAAAAGTATCTGTAAACAAGAGGTTTTTATCAGTGAAAAGAGAGATACCCTGATTTATGTTACTACATCCACACAGTAGTGTCGTCATAGCGACACAGTAGATTCACTCTCCTCCTTCATGGGATAAAACTCGCATTTCACTGATTATTTTTCTTATCCAATAAAAGCATTTCTATTTTTGAAACCAAAATGTAATAAGTATATCTATTAGTCTGAAAAGCAAAATGAAAGAAAAGGTTATCAACTCCATCCTGAACGGTTTCCCTTCCATCTCGCTGGCCGAGATGGAAGGGGTCCGGCTGATGAACCGGACAGATACGAAATATACTACTACCATCGATCAGTTGGCTTTATTTCTGGAACAGTTGCAGAAAGACTATTATATACAGGAAATAAATGGCAAACGGATCAGCCCGTACCAAACGATCTATCTGGATACCCCCGGACTGGCCATGTACCTGGCTCACCAGAACGGACGCCGTACCCGTGAGAAAATACGGATGCGGTCTTACACAGACTCCAGCCTGACCTTTCTCGAAATAAAAGATAAGAACAACAAAGGTAGAACCCGGAAAGTACGGATGCCTCTTCCCCGAATGAACCCTTACCAGACGGCAGATGCAGAAAAATTCCTTTGTAAACATGCTTGTTTCAAACTACAGGAACTGGTATTGCAGATGGAAAACCAGTTCGACCGTATCACCCTTGTAAACCGGGAGAAAACAGAACGGCTTACGATCGATACCGGACTTTGTTTCCGTAACCTCGCTACCGGTATAGAACAATCGCTACCGGGATTGGTCATCATCGAACTTAAGCAGGATGGTAATATGCCCTCCCGTGCAAAGGAATATCTCTCCCGGTTGCGTATTCATCCGGTCAGTATCAGCAAATACTGTTTAGGTATATTACTGACCAACCCGGCTGTTAAGCGAAATCGCTTCAAGAAGAAACTAACTCAAATAAATAAACTAGCCAATTATTCTTATGGATACATTCTTTGATATTGCAGAAGAAGCACAGTTGATGGGAAACCCCGTCATGGATACGGATGCATTTACACAACTGATACTCCGCTTCCTCTTTAACTTTGTGGTGGTCGGCCTGATTATCCATTTCTTTTATTATCCCAAAAGCAGGCGGAGAGATTATTATTTCACTTTCTCGCTGATTAATGTCAGCGTGTTTTTCCTTATTATCCTAATGGGAAGTGTGAAGCTAAAGATTGGTTTTGCACTGGGTATATTCGCCATCTTCGGGATTATACGCTACCGCACAGAGTCGGTGCCTATCCGGGAGATGACTTACCTGTTCATTATCATTGCCCTTTCCGTCATCAATGCATTGGCTGTACAGATCAGTTTCGCAGAGCTTATTGCAACAAACTGTATCTTTCTTCTCGTCACCTGGCTACAGGAAAGCGAACGCTGGTTGAAGCACGTTTCCTGTAAACTGATCTTATACGATAAGATACAGTTGATCGTACCGGAAAAAAGGGATGAACTCCTCTCCGACCTCCGTAGTCGTACCGGATTGGATATACAAAAGATAGAGATCGGGCATATCGATTTCCTGCGTGATGCCGCTTTTATCAAAGTCTATTATGAATCCGACTCACAGGAGATCAATACAGTCGATACATTAACCCGTTTCCCGCGGGAAGGGGAATAAAACCTGTTAAAACTACTGCCTTATGAAATATCTGAAAGTAAAACTATTTGCTTTATGCCTGCTGGCAGGCTCTTCTCTCCGGGCCCAGAATGACTTCGGTTCGTCACTGAGCGTCGATGTAACGAAGAAGATTGTCCCGGGCCTGAATCTGTCGCTGGAAGAAGAGTTCCGCCTGCGTGACAACCTGAGCGAAACAGACCGCTTCTCTACCACACTCGACTTAAGTTATAAGCCCTGGAAGTTTCTCAAACTGGGAGGCACCTATAATCTGATCAATTATAATCATGAGACGAAAGGTTGGGAAGTGCGTCACCGTTATTATTTTTATGCCACCGGTTCGTATCGTTTTGACCGCTTTACCGTATCTTTACGGGAGCGATTTCAAAGTACATATCGTGTCGGGATCAAAGAGACAAGTAAGCGGGCCAATCCGAAATTATATCTCCGCAGCCGGCTCGAAGTGGAATACGATATCCGGAATTGCAAATTTGAACCTTACGCATCTGTTGAATTATATAATACGCTGAACGATCCACAAGGAAATAAAATGAATAAACTGAGATATACAGCTGGCAGCAAGTATAAACTGAATAAACGAAACTCCCTGCAACTGTATTACCGGTATATTAATTTTAAAGATGACGACGAAGGGAATGGTAAACACATGATAGGCCTGGGATATTCATATAAATTCTGACCGGAATGGAAAAACAAGAACAACGGCAAAGGCTCCTGGAGAACCTGATCTACCTGATTATCTGGGTAGTGATATGGATCTCGCCCGTACTGGAACATAAATATAACGGAGAGACGATCAACTGGAACGATATTTTTCGTGCCTGGAAGATTATCGCTCCTTTCTTCATTCTTTTTATTATCAACAACTATGCGCTTATCCCTCTCCTATTGATACGGAAAAAGTCGTGGTTGTATCTGTTATTTACTGCATTAACGGTCTGCCTGATCTTTGCCCTGAATCCGTTTATGAAGTTAAAACGACCGGATAACCCGGATAAATGGCCACCCCGTGAATTCAGGATGGAACGTCCGCCAATGAACGAAAGGATACATCAGTTCCCCGACGGAAAGGAACTGCCCCGCCAACCGGAACATCCTCCTATGTGGCGTATGCCGGGCATGATCTCACCGATGGTCAACCACATCCTGATCGCCATTCTGGTGTTGGGGCTGAATGTGGCAATCAAATTCCTCTTTAAATCCATACGTGACGAACACCGGATGAAGGAACTCGAAAAGCATACGCTTCAAACAGAACTGGAATATCTGAAACATCAGATCAACCCGCATTTCTTCATGAATACGTTGAATAATATTCATGCCCTGATCGACTTGGATACAGAGAAAGCCAAAGAGACCGTTCTCGAACTTTCCAAGATGATGCGCTACGTCTTGTATGACGCTGCCCTGCCAACGCTGCCGCTCGAAAAAGAGATCCGTTTTCTGAATAACTATGTCGGACTGATGAAACTACGGTATACTGATCAGGTCGATATCCGGATATCCCTGCCTGAAGAGGTTCCGAACATACAGATCCCGCCGTTGTTATTTATCTCGTTCCTTGAAAATGCATTCAAGCATGGCATCAGCTACCAACAGAAATCGTTTATCCATCTATGTATGGAGATAAAAGAGAATGAACTGGAATGCCTAGTAGTAAACAGCAGTTTCAATAATGCCGGCGAACAACATAAAGGCATCGGGCTCGAAAACGTCAAAAAACGCCTTCGCCTGCTTTATGATAATAACTATACGCTGGATATCCAAAGTGAAAAGAATGAATATCGTGTCTTACTGATAATACCCATACAATTATGATAATAAGATGTATTGCTATCGACGATGAACCGCTGGCCCTGGCACAGATAACCGGTTATATCGGGAAAGTGCCTTTCCTTCAGCTTGTAAAGGCTTGTCCAAGTGCGCTTGAAGCGTTGGATGTGATAGCCACCCACCCCGTCGACCTGATCTTTGCAGATATTAATATGCCGGACCTGAACGGGATGGACTTTGTCAAATCACTAGCCAAAAAGCCGCTTATTATTTTCACTACCGCTTATTCGGAATATGCCGTTGAAAGTTTCCGGATAGATGCGCTCGACTATCTATTGAAACCTTTCGGATACAACGATTTTTTGAAATCAGCCAACAAAGCCCTCCGGCAAATGGAATTGCTGAACGCTCCCGTTCAATCGGCTCCGGTCGTTTCCACATCGGGCGAAGAGACTGTTTCCGTAAACAACGATTTGTATATCAAAGCGGATTACAAGATGATACGTATCGATATGAGTAAGATTTTGTATATCGAAAGCCAGAATGAATATGTGCGGATATTCTCAGAAGACCAGAAACCGGTGATGTCTCTCCTTAGTATGAAGGTACTGGAGGATAAACTACCGCCCGAGAAGTTCATGCGGGTACACCGTTCTTATATGGTCAACCTCTCCAAGATAACAGCGGTGGCACACAACCGTATTATCTTTGGAAAAGACGTATATATTCCTATCGGTAATCAGTATAAGGACAAATTCACACAGTATCTGGATACCCATTTTCTGGGAAAAGGATAAACCCGACAAGAGATTTATTTGGTAAAATTAGTACATCAGCTTGTTAAATTGTATCTTTGAATTCATATAAACAATCATAAAACAGATTATATGAAGATCATAACATACAACGTAAACGGACTTCGAGCAGCCGTAACCAAGGGACTGCCCGAATGGTTAATGCAGGAACAACCGGATGTGCTCTGTATTCAGGAAACCAAACTTCAGCCCGATCAATTTCCTATCGAAGCATTTGAAGGATTGGGTTACACACCTTATCTGTTCAGTGCACAAAAGAAAGGGTATAGCGGTGTTGCCATCCTTACCCGTCGCGAACCCGATCATGTAGAAATCGGTATGGGTATCGAAAAGTACGACAATGAAGGTCGCTTTATACGGGCAGACTATGGCGACACCTCTGTCGTAAGTGTCTACCACCCTTCGGGTACAAGCGGTGATGAACGCCAGGCTTTCAAGATGGAGTGGCTGGAAGATTTTCAGAAGTATGTGGTCGAACTGCAAAAAACACGAAAGAAACTGATCCTTTGCGGTGACTATAATATCTGCCACGAACCGATAGACATTCACGATCCGGTGCGTAATGCAACCAATAGCGGCTTCCTTCCCGAAGAACGTGAATGGATGACCCGTTTTCTGGATGCCGGTTTTATCGACACATTCCGTTTTCTGAACCCGGATAAGCAGCAATATACCTGGTGGAGCTACCGTTTCAGTGCCCGCAAGAACAATAAAGGATGGCGCATCGACTACTGTATGGTCAGCGAGCCGGTCAAACCGCTATTGAAGAATGCCTATATCCTAAATGATGCGGTACACTCGGATCATTGTCCGGCGGTATTGGAGATTGAACTATAAAAGCAGTTCATACAGTCTGAACCATACCAGGTGCGGATAATTCAATCCCAGGTCGACAGTTCCCACATAACGATACCCGTGTTTTTCATATGCAGCAATAGCGGGTGCGTTATGTATGGAGACATCCAGACGGATTGCTTTCATTCCTTCCTGTCTTCCGTATTGCTCCGCAAAACGGAGCAAAGCGGAACCAACGCCTTGCTTCATAAATAAAGGATGTACGACGAAGGTATGCATGACCAGGATATCTGCATAATCCGCTTCTATCCCCCAACGGATCTGGGTGTATGCTTCTTCGGGTTCATGACTTAAAATAATACTCCCCACTATCCGTCCTTCTATCCGCAGGACGAACAGTGCTCCACATCCTATACCTTTCACCGCATCCTCCCGGACCGGATAAATACCTTTTATCCAGCCGGGATAATTGATTGTTGCTTCCAAATGGTCGTTCAACTCATTATACAACTGTTCCAGTTCGTCGATATCCGCCGCTGTTCCTTTTTCTATCTTATACATTTATTTCCGATTAGGATGGCAAATATACATATTCTTTTTCCAGCAGGCAGTATCGACTTTCTCCCTACTCCCGCCAATGTTGCGGTTTGTCCAGGGCGGCAGTACACCCGATACGGCCTTTGGGAATACTCTCCACATCGGATGTCAGGTATTGGTACATCCAATAGTCGGCATACTCACGGGGAAGCGGATAAGGCGGAAAGTAACCGGCTCCTTCCGCGTCTCCTTTAAATCCATGACGAGGGTAATACTCTTTATGTCCCAAAACCAGGACAAGTCGAACACCTGACTCCCTCAGATACCGAAGTCCCGTTTCGATAAGCAGGCCGCCAATTCCTTGTTTCTGGTATGCCGGTTTTATAGCCAGCGGTGCGAGTATATATACCGATGAAGCCTCTTTGGCCTCATCCAGAATTCCCCGTGTAAACAGGACATGACCGACTGCTTCTCCCTCATAAAGAGCTAATAAGGAGACATAAGGTTCATTCGCATCAGCCAGTACTTCCGCTACCCATTCCGCTTCTTTCGCACTACCGAATGCCTGCGTTTCTACCTGCATTACGTCATTAAAATCGTCAGAAGTAGTTCTCCTGACCTGAACATCATTTTTATTCATTGATTGATTGTTTTTGATTACCTCAACAGGCAATCGTATATATTAGAAAATAAAATATTGGTTCGGATCCAAAAAAAGAAAAGTGACCAGCCTGAGAAGAGTTACAGGCTGTAATTAAGCACCTATATGTAAAGATTGTGTTGTCACAAAACAGTTTTAAGAATTCAAGGCAAAGGTATTTGATTTTTTGAGATACACAATAGCTGCTGTGTATATTTGCAAGTTACTCTGCCGGGAGAAAGGCAGAGTAACCAGCGACTTTTAATACTTTTCAAGAGCAGCTGAGATCAGTTTTTCCATGATCACATACCCATCCATTGTAGGATGCACGCCATCTTTCGAATACTTTTCCGGAAGACCGTTACGCTCATCTTTCATGGCTGAATGGTAATCCACATAAGTCAGGTTGTTCTTATCGGCATATTCTTTGATCATCTTATTCAGAGCTATGATCTTGCCGGCGGGTTCAAGTCCTTTACGCCAGCTATATTCGTAAGCAGGTAAGATGGAACAGAGAACCACATCTATATTATTGGCTTTAGCCAGTTCCGCCATCGAGATAATATTACCCAGGATATTTTCGGGTGAGATATACCCGTTATTCTGGGCGATATCATTGGTACCGGCCAGGATAACTACTGCTTTAGGTTGCAGATTTATTACATCGGCACGGAACCGGACCAACATTTGTGCAGTAGTCTGCCCTCCTATTCCCCGGCCTATGTAACGGTTGTTTTTGAAAAATAAGGAGTCGGTATTCCACCAACCGTCCGTGATAGAGTTTCCCATAAAGACGACCCGTGTAGGTGTCTGCACCGATTTATTCGCTTCTGCATAACGGCCGAACTGCGCCCAGTCGTTCTGCTGGCTAAAAAGTGAGGATGTTGCCAATGTACACATGGCTAATAAAAGCCATTTCTTCATGTTTTTCATACTATGAATTTCTTTAATTAAGTTACAATGACAACAAAAATAGTAGTTTTATCATTATCTTTGCAGAGATACTAAACTAAAAACACATTCTAAGTTCCATGAAAGACTATTTCAAACGAAATTGTTTCTTTATCCTATGCTTTCTATTGATACCGACAGGATATTCTCCCTTGGCTGCAATGGACGGAGCAGGAATGGCATTCAAGGCCAGCCTGTCCGGAAAAATATACCGACGCTTTTCTTTCTTATTTGAAGAAGATATACGCCCGAAAAGTAATTTCCGGCAAGCCGAATGGTTCCTGACCACCGGAGAAGTGAACTACACGTTCAACCGTTACCTGAAAACCGGTATCGCTTATATGTTGCTCTGCCAGTATAAGGCATCCGAAGAACTGCGTAACCGCTATTACATTTATGTTTCGGGTAATTATCCTATCGGCAACTTCTCCCTGTCGCTTCGTGAACGGTTTCAAAGTACATACAAAAGGGGGACACAGCATCCCAAGAACTATCTCCGGACCATGCTTACGCTCTCTTATAAGATCCGGAAGACAGGTTTATGTCCCTTCGCCTATGCCGAAATATTCAACGACACAGGCTATCAGGGACAAATGCATACCGACCGCATCCGTTTTTCTGCCGGAAGCGATTACAAGATTGATAAACAGAACTCGCTGCAATTATATTACCGTTATCATATATTTAATGTATACGATCCGGTAAACTACAAACATGCAATAGGCCTGACTTATGCCCATCGGTTTTAAAGGATCTCTTCCTTAGCACTTCAATTGCTCTTTCCGCAACGCGTCTCTCAACATTTGCATATCCAGTCGTTTCTCTTTCGAGACCACCAGAAACAGTGCGCACCGTCGTACCACATTGGCAATAGAGCCCCCGGAAAGCTCTGTCTTGGCAGCAATATCGATCAGTTCCTTCGCATTCTCACCCAACCATTCTTTCGGTAGCATCTTTCGCCACAATTCCGCACGGAGTTCTTCGGTGGGCATAGGGAAATAGATGACCGACTGAAATCGGCGGGAGAATGCTTCGTCGATATTCGATCGCAGGTTGGTGGCCAACACCACTGTTCCCGGAAAATCCTCGATACGCTGGAGTAGGTAGGCTACTTCCTGATTCGCGTGGCGGTCGTTGGAAGTGTTGGTAGAGGTACGTTTGCCAAACAGGGCATCCGCCTCATCAAAAAAGAGTATCCAGTTACGATTCTCGGCCAGATCGAATACCCTGGCGAGATTCTTCTCCGTTTCACCGATATACTTGGAGACGATCATGGAAAGATCCACGCGATACACATCCATGTAATTTTTCTTACCCAGCAGGGTGGCCGTCAGTGTCTTACCCGTTCCCGGTGGACCGTAGAAGAGGGCACGGTAACCGGCTTTCAGGAAACGGGAAAGACCCCATTCTTCCATAATCGTTTTGTGCGAAACAATCCACGTGTTGATTTCTTCTATCTCTGTTGCCACCCGGTAATCCAGCACCATGTCCTCCCAGTTGAGGGCTGTTGTGATGCGCTTGGCAGGGAAACCTATATTATAATCAGGTTTATACTCCACGTCCAGCAGCACACGACTCTGGAATTCTTCAGATACGCGTAGTTGGCCGCTGAGAAATGGTTCTCCTTCGCCTGCACCTTCAAGTTGCAGGATATTTTTCCCGTAGAACCAATGGTCTCTCTGGAATAGACGGACTACTTCTTTCCGCATCTCGACATCCTCTCCGGCGAGAATGAGTGCGACTGTTTCACCTGTGGGCAGAAAACCGCCATGCGACAGCCCTTTCCAGCCACCGAACTCGGTGTACTGCCGGTCGAAGTTTTTGTTTTGCACAAAAAAGATGTCGAGTACCTGCGGACAGACGTGAGGCATAAGGGCTAGCATGATAATCACCTGCTCACCGAAAGTCATATCAGAGACTCCTGTCACCTTCTCCAGCCAGCCATTGACAGGAGGCCGTACTTCTTCCAGCCGGGTATATTCCGTATCTTGCTGGAAGTAGAGCTGAATGGCAACAGTCAGCACCTGGTTAAACCACGCTATATATTCACGCATAAGTCTCTCCGTTTATAAGCTGTTTGCCCTTGCCCCCATCACGTCGGCTTCCTGTTCCAGGGATACATTATCATTCACCGGCATGCCGCCCACTTCGGTAGTCGGTTCCACACGTCCGGCCATTTGTTGAGCCACATGCCATGCCTCATGCGGTAGATGCTGTTCCTGCCCCGGGGCAACATGGATGTCCGTTCCCTGCGTATATGCCAAAGCTTGTACAGTAGCAGGTTGTGATGAGTTATAATGCACCTTTACATCATCCAGTGAAAATCCAGACAGGTTTTCCACCCCCGCTTTCAGATTATCAGGCAGGCCGGTGTTGTTTGATTTCTTCTGTACCGCCGTATCGGCTTTCATCTGAAAGGATTCATCCTTATCCTCTTCCCGTTGGATAGTTCCGTCGAATTTACCTTGCAAGGCATCTTCTTCTTCCTCACCGACCCGTTGTAGAGCCAGGTTCACCGGACGGTTATCCACAAACTGTAAAGCTCCACTACCATCCTGCTTTTGCTGGATGGTACGAGCTGTCTTTTCTTGATATACTCTTTCTGTTTCCATATTTTATAGTGTATTATCAATAATCAGCTTAAAAGTTTCACTTTTCACGCCAGTGTACTTGTAGATTTTTCTTCAACCATGGTAAATGTATCTGCTTAAAGGGCCACGGAATAGAGTCGAGTAGAATATCGATACTCCGATCTTCTACGGTCAGCAACCATCTTTCATCCTCTTGCACCAACTGTCCGCCACGAACTATAAAATTCTGTTGAAAACCTGCCATCGACGTGTTTCTCATGTGTGTCCAGTTTGATTTTACACCTTCCAGCATACTATCGGCCATTTCCTTTTCTTTAGCGGTCAACTCCAGGCGTTTCGGCAGAGGAAGATGCATCGGTAAACCGACAAGCATACGATTAAAGACCAGTTCTGTTTCAGCATACTCCCTTTCTTGCGAACAAGTCAGATATTGCAGCAAAAATACGGCATGGAGTCGGCTTAGGTCACTCTTAAAGGATTTTCTCTGTTCGTCCAAAAGATCACACAGTTGCATCAATCGCAGTAACCAGGGAGCGAACAAACACAAGCCGGCATTATTCACATGGAAGTTTTCAGAAACTCCCGTTTGCATCTCTTCCTTCGGATAATTTTCCATTATCCTCAAAACTTCTTCTACTTTTAAATCCATCTCTTTTTTATTTTTAAAAGGAAGAGACTGTACAAAAGAATGTATAGTCTCATTCCGGTTGTTATACATATATGTTTCTAGATGATTTTCTATAATATAGGTAGCCAACGCCGTACGCAAGTCTATCTCTCCGGCCTGGTTATTTTCCGATAAGCAGGCCGTTATCTGTTGCAACAGTTCTGCATTCGACAGGGAGAGACTTGCCACCAAACGCATCCAGTCATTTATATCCAGCCACTCCAGCCATTTGTCCAAAGGTATGATATTTTGGGTAATAGAAAGACGGATATAGTCTAATAGTTCTTTCGGACGGCAACAAAGATAATTGCGGAGCCATCTCTTCCTAATGATCTCCGGTTGAGTAATATCTGACAGTTCTCCTATTTCTTTATTTCTAGTAATTTCTTTATTCTCTGCAACATCTTTATTTTCTAGATTTTGTACGTTATTCCTATTTGCCTTGGCAACTATTTGGTTGGATAATCCCGTCCATTCGACATTGTTCCGATAATCCGATTTGCCAGTATAAACAAGGTAGAGGAAGGATAAAAATTTCTGTATCGCTTCCTGTTCAGTCAATGTTCTGCCGCCCAAGGTGTCTTTATCCTGCATGTAAAGCAACAAGGCTTGCGGAAGTGCACTTGAAAGAGTTATATTGCCCCTGGTAAGGAATGGGAAATCGTTTGCTTTATACCCCAACCACTCTACGGTTTGCGATAATACGGCTGCCTGATGGAAACATGTCTTTCCCATGCCTTGCAGCATAGAACGGATAGATAAATATCCGGCCACTAAAGAGACTGCCTTACTTGCTTCAGGTAACTTATGAAGCAAAGAAATCCACTTCTGTGGTTTCTCGACTACCGCTTTTCGTAGCAGTTCGCGTTTGCGGTCGGTAGAAACAGATGTATCTTCCAGCCAACTGATAAAACCATCCAAGGAATTCCAATGACTTTCCAGCAACATTTGAATGGTATCAGAATCTTTTTTTGATAACTGTAACCATTCCTTGAAATCAATTTGGACAGAATGTCCTGTATAAATTCCGGTATTCAATAGAAGGTTCGATTGCTTTCCCTCTTTCTCCGATATATATAACTCGACTAACCATACTTCTATGACCTCTTCGTTATCATTACCTGTAATCTCCCGATAAATTAAACGCAACAGCTGCCGGATACTCTCCGGTTCCGACAGGTTGGAATAACTGTTTCCTATCCAAAGCAATACCGCTTTATGCATGGCCAGGCTTAATAAAGTTTCGGGTATGCCGTTTAACAGACCGGTTCTTTTTATAAAGTTTTGCAAGTAGGCTGTTATTTCTGCTACCCTTTCTATTGCAGTGAAAGAAACAGAAGCAAGTAAGCGGTTAATAGTTGCGTCATTAGTTGCTTCGGCAATGAAAGTAACCAAATCAACTTCTTTTATAGCCTCTGTACGGAGCCATTCGATGAAAAAAGCCGGTCTCTCCTTTGCCAGTAAGGTGAGCAGCATCCGTTTATCTACATTACTTCGGTGACTATCTTTCAGGAAAACGGTCAAAGCAGCCACGTCCAATAAATGAAATAGTTGAGTTGCAGCCGGTAAGCGCAAGAGTGAAAGACGCAGGAACATACGATATAGTTCCCGGTTGAGGTATCCGTCGTACACAGGTGAACCGTCTGCCTGGAGTGGTTGGAGGTCATAAATGGCATTCAATACCTCTTTGTAATAAGTCTGACCAAACACTTCAAGCAAGAAACCTACAGTCAAATCCTCTTTTGAAAGATAGAAAGAATAGTTCCGCTTCCGGATGAATGTCAATAGTCGGTGATGCAAGTGGCGGATAAATTCATTTTTACCACCAAAGATAGCAAGCCCGTCAAAAGGGTAATACCTGACAAGCCATTCGTACAGGTAGTGCCAGTATGGAGGTAAATCCACTTCAGCATGTTCTCTTGTTTCAGTTACCATGATCTGCCGAACAGACAACGTGTCGAGCAGTTCCGCCATATCGTGTAGTTGCATGTCGTCTTTTGCCTCATGGATGAAACGAATGGGGATGGCGGGGTTCGTATCCAGAAGCATTCCGAGAAAGCGACGTTTCTCATACAGGCTGACGGATGGCCTGAATAGAGAGATGGTATAAATATGAAGAAGTATGGTCTCGTCGTCCGTCTGCCACAACACGCGACGCAGGACATGTTCCTTGCTTAGGCACAGAGGTATGATTTTCTCCGTATAGACTTCCGGTTGCACGACCGCCCACTCCAGTTCTTCCGTCAGGTTAAAATCGGCATCCATCCATTCTGCCTTTTGATAGCCGTGTTCCAGATAAAACAAAAGGTTCTCCAACCGGTAAGCTTCCGTCTTCTTTTTTTGGCTTTCAGACTGTATATTCCACATAGGCAGCGACTTCAACAACTCTTCCCGAAGCCTGAAAGGAAATTCCTTATAAAAATCGTCTTCCGGGATAACACCTAAGTCCAGGTCGAGTGTTTCTATTTCATAGAGCACCTTGTCTTTGTCATAAGCAGAGAAACATTCATCCACAACCTTTTCAATACAGGCATGACAAAAGCTGTCCCAATCCACATACAAGTTGTGTGCGAAGGGTTCATCTGCAGTGACGAAATCGAACGATAAGTGATTAATCGTTATCATCAGGCTTTTGCTTTTCTTTTGTATTTTTCAATACATTATTCATACCTTCCAGTAACATTTGTGCATCATCCGTATATTGCCTTGCCAATGCTTTCCGCCACAGCCGGTAATAGTCCTCAAACTCCTGCATGGAGGAAATTCCCAGCCAATAAATATCCATTTTCAAATGGGCAGGAAGCAAAGAATGCAGTAACTCCCGGCATACCTCACGGAAACGCGCAGAGTGGAAGCGTGTAGACCATGATGGTAATACAAATGACAGGGTGAACGGATTTTGGATGTCGGAAAGCACCGGCTCTACGATGTAAAGCGTTTCACACTCACGATTCAGCTCCAACAGATAACGACAGAGAATATTAGCAAGCAGGTTCAGGTGTTCCTTTTTGCCGATACGTCCCAGATTCATGCTGAATTTTTCTTCCTGATTGTTGAACACCAGCATATACCCATGATCTGCAGCATGTACAAGGCGATAGTTGCTCAGTAGAACACCTCCCCGGAAGAGGCCGCTGCTGATGAAGTTATGATTGAATACAGGCAATTCGCGACGCATCATTTCATACTGCTCTATTTTTTCATCTTCATCGTCTGGTAATTCCACACGCCAGACAGCTTCCACACTATCATCATCCAGCATCTTTTCGGAGATAAGCTTAGCAGCAAGACGTCCCCGGAAACGTTGGCCTTTTCCTTCTGTCCTCATCAGTACCAGGTTATGAGTAGCCAGCACGTTACCTACGGAACGGCTCTCGTCCCAGTTGATACCAAGTAGCCGACAGAACCATTCCTTTACTGCCGGTATGTTCCCACCTCCATTTTCATCGGTAATATCCCTTGCTTTAGCCCGGTTCTTTAACAGACGAGCGATGTGGCGCAGAAAATCCGTACGGCGACGCAGGATGTCTTCTTCCGTCTCTCCGTAGCAATCGGACTCTTCCATCCATACGGGCTGGCTCTCCACTCCATACAAATGGTCGAGAAAATCGAGGTATTGACTTTTAAGCACATAAAGGTTCCGGGTGGATGGATAATTCATATCTATCTCCAGGATCGAGAACAGGCGGGGAAGTTCTTTTACTTGCTGTAAGCCGTTTTCTATCACCTGGTCATATAGTTTCAGGTAAGCCTCAAAAGACGTGGCCGTGACTTTATCGGTAGAGAGATGGTAACAGGCAGGAAACTCCCTGGCGATAGGATAATGGGAGAAGATATCACGGTATGTTCCTTCCGGGCTTCCCCAATCATACTCTTTCTTCCCCGTCTTTTTGGTACGGATACTTCCTTTGGTGTAGTAAAAAGTTTTCAGTTGCTCTGAGAACTTCTCCATATCGACATCAACTAACGAGCGTCCGCATCGGATGCGTATATTTCTCATTTCATCTTCCTGCCGGGGGATCTTAAGACTGTAGCCTTTCGAAAAGTCGGTCAACGGATTCAGACCTTTTTGCAGGTAACAAGTACTGAACGAACGAATACCTTTTATGGCAGTTAGTTTCTTGTAAAGTTCATACTCCGTATTCTGTTGTTCAGGGATAACAATACGCAAGGCATTTTCCGAACCTTCCAGCCATTGTTCGAGCGACAAGCCGGAAGTAGGCTGATCTTCCGGTATGGACAGGCTCACCCCACCGGAAAGATAACGCAGGATGGTCAAGTATACCCTTGCCAGTATGACGGAGACATCATTACCCGGCTCGATCTCAAACTCGGCATGAAAGTCGAGTTCTTCGGGATGAACCACATCCACATCTTCGAGGTATTCGCACAAGTTACGGTGACTGTTATAGATAGCCTTGATCTGCTTAACAACGTCCTTGTTTTCTTCCTCGAAGGGGGAAAGGAGCACTTTGATGATGTAGCCGCCGGTATCCATATTACATTTTATCCATACGTTTTCCAGTTCGGGAATATAAGAAAAAAAAAGCTTGCGATAATCTTCAGTTGTAACAGGGGCAGTGGTATAAACCTCGTCGGGCGGAAAAAGGCCGAAACGCTTCGGATCGAATGTGTTGTCTTTCGTGGTCAGGTAATCTACCAGAGGGAAGTTGAGTTTATAGTCCAACTCCGTCAGTGCATAGTCGGCTATGTCGGCCAGCGTCACACCGGGATCGTGGACGTTGAAATCCGTCCACACCCTTCCTGAGAGGCGTTGCACTTCCGTCAACGTCTGTTTTTGCAAGCGTGAATACAGTTCTTCGTCTTCTGTTTTCTGCCTGATATAGGGTTGTTTGTCGTCCATCTCAATCATTCCCTTATTCCTTAATTGCTAATTTTCAATTTCCAATTCATCCTTTGTACATTTCCACAATCCGGCAATGTACTTCACCGCCGGGCAACCGTTTCTTGCTGCGCATTTGCAAACAAGGGGTGTCATTCTCTTCATACCAACGGAAACGGACACCTTCCGACCAACCCCACCAGTGTTTTTGGGGAGACTCTATCCGTTGCTCCAGAAAGTTCAGCCAGAGGGCGGTAAGACGTGTCAGTCGACACAATCCCGTACCCCGTTCGCGGAAAGAGGCATAGATGCGGTACACACGGCAACCGAAGCCTTCACGTGAAATTTCCAGCGGCAAGGCATGCCACTTTTTATCGGCCGGAATACTTATATAGTCTTCGGGGAGAGACGGTTTTTCACAGCCTTCTATCTTCAGGTTACCATGTACGGTGACGGTCTTGTCTTGCGTTATCTCGATCACCGTGTCATCCTTCTCGTTTTTAATGAGCAGTTCCTTTTCGGGCGTGACGGCAACAGACCATACAGGCGGTTCGGTTCTCGTAACGGGTGACTTCGGATAAAGACCGATGTTCAAGGTGTCGCCCTGCTCAGGAAAGAAGGCCCAGCCGGTGGAAGTTCTTACCACCTGACCATCTTCCGCAATGTTGGATACGGCATCTATCAGGTCGGCAAACTGTTCTTCAGTCGGTACTTTACCTTTTTTGAAGTACTCCTTCAGTGCACTTCTATCTTTTAAGTTATTAGGGGTCATAGGCTATTAGCTTATTATAAAGTTACTTTCGATCTCAGCATGGCCGATACCATCGTGAGGAGAAAGCAATTCGATTGTTACTATCGGAATTAACACATCTGTCGGATCATCGCTTTGAATGATGATATCCTCGATGTCAATATTTACATAAGGCAGGCTCTTTCCGTCTACCTCCAGGGAGACCAGCTTCATAAGGTCCTCGTGATTTGCCATACGGGCATGCAATTCCTTGTAGGAGAAATGTTGTCCGGTAATTGGAATTTCACCTTTCCTGTACCAGGGCTCAATGTAGTTCTGAGCCAGAACGATGAGTTGGCGGAGTGTCTTTCCTTCGTCTTTCACTTTAGGCCAGAGTACGGCTTTGCATTTGATAAAGACCTTCTTATAGACGGGATTGACTACGTTCAGGCAGATAAATGGGGAGGCGTACTGCTTGATAAGCCTTTTTATCTCCGCCAGCTTCCATGCCGGAGAAAGATAGTAGCGGTTATCTTCGGCACTACTGAATACTACGAGCCGGATATTCTTGGGCGGGGTAGTGATACACTGTACCTTATCCACTTCGGGAAAATGTTCCAATACAAGCTGTTCATAGTCCTGTATCGTAATGGCCCGGTGCCGGTTATGGATACGTGAAACCTGGTGCACGGCTATCCCGGCTTCCACTTCGGCCGGCCGGCCACCAAAGCCGTTCAGGGGCTGGGTGATGTTTCCTATCCGTTCGTCTGCTTCTATACGGGACTGTATCGTTCCGGCAGGTAACGGCGTTCCGTCACCATTCACGGCGGTGAGGCGGACACAGTTCGTCCAGATGTTGCGGATGGCAAGACAGGATGATACATTACCCGTCAGAGCAACACGCAGCCATATACGACCTTGCTTATCTATATGGTTATCATTTATCTTTTCCGGTAATTTGATTTCGATAAACCCGCTTTGCGTTAATCCCGAAGTTTCTTCGGCACGGACGGAATCAGAGGAAATGGGTTGCCAGCTATTGCCGTTCCGGTATTCCCATGCCAGATTTACAGTTTCAGCGGACGGCTGTTCGTCAGGCAGTTTTTTTGAAGGAGGCAAGACCATGTCGAGATACATCCGTACGGCTCGTTCTCCCTTCGCATGAAGGAAAGCAAAATACAACATATTATCCGCCGGGGCAGCAGGAAGGACCGGTGATTCTTTTTTGATTGAGAATGGCTCCAGTTCCGGCAAAGCTGTGATACGGCTCAGACGGATAGATGGGTTTTCATTTCCTTTGGTAGAAGTCGTCTCTAATGCGATGTACGAGAGTTCTGCATCAGCCAGCAGGGGGATAACCGGTTCTGAAGGCAGGGGTTTACGCTGTTTTTCTTTGCAACGACTATTATGCAGTAGCGTTTCGGTAAAAAGGGTGCGGTAGGCATCCAACCCGAAACCTATGACGGGAGCGTCGAGGGTGGCTCGAAAGAAACCGTTACGGTCACGATCGTATTCATAAAGGGGGGCTGCACTGCGCATCTGCTTTTTACTGCTTTCCACACGGAAAACTATTTCGGCAGGTTTGAATTTATTCTCTCCATCAAAAGTGAACAGGTTTTGTTCACTACCGCAGTTGTGCCATTTGCCGCCCTTTTGCCATTCGGTCTTAATTTTGAATGCATCGGCATTGCTTCCATAGTCTTTGTATATTTGGTCGAATGCTACTTTTGTTTCAGGCAATTTCTTCCAGATACCTTTCAGGCTGACTTCCTGCAAAGATTTCAATCCCATTTCTCCGTTACCAAAGAGGAACCAGGCACCTCTTCCGGCCTGCAGGCCGAAAGGTTGGAAAGGCTGGGATGTATCGACCGCACCCAATTCATTGTAGAAGGTGAAATTATGGATACCGGTTACTTTTGTCCGTATTTCTATGGCATCGAAATTCAACCGGGTAACCCAGTCGTAGGGACAATATGTTTCGCTAGTCAGGATACGGACGACGGGATATTCGGTTGTCAGGCCATGCGTTTCTTCGTTGCAGGGAATGGGAGCAGCTGCGTCCTGCGCTATTGTAAAGTCGAAATAAAGCCGGGGAACAGAGTCAGTGGATTCGGTCGGATCTATAGGCCGTCTCAAGTTAGCAAACCAGATGCGCACCGGCTCTATCCAGCCTTCCGCACTACTGAATTGAAGGATAAAACTGGCTGCCGATAAACGATCCGGCACTATACTGTCGTCGGTCAGGCAGAAACGAATACTGATGTTTCGTTCGCCTTCGTTCAGAACCAGCATAGGAGATTCTACCTGCCAGCCGAGAGGTAACGCCTGGCTGTGTTCGTCGGCAAACAGTTTTTCAATGGTAGCGGTATCCTTAAATGACAGGGATTGACGGCGAATAGCTGTTACGTTATTTTGCTCTCCCCGTCTGAGATAAACGGCATTCACCCCGGCACACAGTATAGGGGAAATGTATTCCTTTTGGGTAGTTCGATAGAACAATTCTTCATCGGTGGCATTCTCTCCGGCAGGGAAAAGATCGCCTGCAGGCAGGGTAAAACCCTGGGTGTTTTCTGTCGGGGTGATAACAATATAGGCATTATCCTGCACCGTCTCTTGCGGTACGGCGTGCAGGATGTCGTGGTGATAGAGTTCGGTTAATTTGTTCAGGCGACGGTTGAATGTTTGTGCGATGCCGCCATAGTTGCGCAGATAGATAATCAACAGGGACAAGGCTGCATCCATATCGCCACTGTCTTCTATCTGCGACAGGTAGTAGTCGAAATGCTCCCGAATGTCGCGGATGGTGCGGAGTATCCTTTCAGACAATGACTTCTCTAAACGTTCTTTCAGTTGGCGGGCGGCCTTGACGGCAGAGATTTCGCTATTTCCGATTTTCCAATTTCTGTTGATATAATGATCGAGACGGACTATCCATTCTCCGGCCTCCCGTTGCAGGCTTTCGGCATCGGTCGACGTCGCTTGCCGGGCGATGTCGACCAGTACCGTCAGAACATGGTTTACCCACAGGCTGGCGAGCGCCTCCTCCCTACCCTCTTCATTGCAGTAGCGGATGTCGCTATTTGCTTTTGTCAGTCGGGTGAGCAGTTCGCACCAGTCGCTCTCCATGGCCGGGAAGTTATCGAGCCGGGCTATGGAGGTTTCGTAGGTGGTGCGGAGGAGGCCGCTGGGTTTGCCGGATGGTGTCATTGTCTTATCTACTTTTTATTAGCTCCTTGTTTTCATTTCAGATTTAGAAAATAATTCAAATCCAAAGATAAATATGCAAGATATGCTCATGTATGAATAATAATTAATGTCCCCAAAGATTATTTCGAGTTAATCCAGTTTTGTGTTCTCTAATAGAAACTACTTTTTGAGTAATATTTTTTATTTCCGATTCTAATCTATTCTTTAATTCTATTGATGGGCTCTTTATATTACCTGAAGTATCTCTATATGCATGATTCCCATCTAAACTCGTGTGTAATCCTAAATACTTTTCCTCTACACCTGACTGTTTTGGGATAGCAGCTTCAATAATAGAAGATTCAGAATCAAACCACTGTTTACTTAAAAGATTATTTATATAAATAGTTGTATGAATCTTATTTATTGGGCCTTTATAAAAATAGCCTCCACTTTTATTTAAGTTAAAAGGAGGACAAGTATATATCTCTGACCAATTTACTTTAAGGGAATTAGGGCTAGGAGCTTTCTCTGTTTTGTATTTATTTTTTATATCAAGTGATAACTCCATAGGATCTTGATTATCCCTATTGATTTCTTTATACATATCTTTAACCTTCTCCACTTTTTTTAGACTAGGAGTATATATCAATTTATCTATTGATAATTGTTTTAAATATTTTAGAGAATGTCGTTCCAAATTTCCATCAAAAGAATTAAATGCTGAAGTGAGTGCCATATCGCATTCTTTTTCCAGAAGATTATCCCAAGACTTTTTATTGGAAATACGATCAAAAGCATCCCGTAATTGTGAATTAAAGGTAACAGGGAGTATCCCTCTTAAAAAACGTATATATTCTACTCGCTCACGAAGATCATCTAGCGAATTTCCCATAAAACGAAGTAAAATAAGATTTTTAGTACACCATTTTATTTTATCACATTGTATCACAGATGTACAATTCCGATTATCAAATAATTGTATTGTTTTCTTAGGCATTTTTGATAATTGATATACTCGTGAATTTGTCAATTTTGGCTGTAATTCTATATTCATAACAATAATATATTTCTAATAAATATCATCTATATTTTATATAAATACTGAGAATCGAAATCTGCTAAATTTAGATAAGAATCCTCTACCGTCAGTTATTCCAACGGTAGAGGGTACAGAGCCAAGTTCAATTTCCCCTCACTCTATCACCGGTCTATCATCATCGCCACCCGGAGCCGGGTCTTGATCTTCGGTATCAGGAGAAAGTTCGATCCACTCCAGTTCGTCGCTCTCTACCAAGGCACGGCTATATGTTCCGTTGGACATACGAGTACGTTCGGGGATAAACTCTACACGAACGGCTTGTACTTGCTTACTGAAATTGAAATCCTTTACATCTTTCACTCCTTTCGTGTCAAGTACGTAGCGAAAATAGCCGAGGCCTTTGATGTGGACACTCTTACCCTGCGACATGCGGGTGTGCATCACGCCGGAGATATCGCCCAGTACAGCCTGAACGTCCGAGTTGCTTACTGTGGAAATTTTCGACAGGTCTTTGGCGATTGTTTCTGTTTCTACAGGCTTACCCTGCACGATAGCACGGGGATAATACACCCCTTGCTGCTTGTTGAACGATTTCTTGTAAAATGGCATAACTTTTCTGTTTTAAGTTTGCAAATATGTTAATTTCTCAATACGCCGAATCGAGGTGTTCAATATGCCGTATTGTGCTCCTCAATACGGCATATTGAGAAAGACAGTTCAGCCTTACGGTTTTTCGTCGGATTTATACATTCTGATATAGTCCGTTTACTTGGTCATAGGGCAATATTCACCATCTATCATGGAAAGGAATGCGCGACGCTGTTCGTCGTGCGGACTTTTGTAACCAACATGCATCCAGTTCGGAACCCCGTTCTTGTTTTCTTTTTCGGAAATCAGCTGGTCGAACGGATGGTTGGAGAGAAAATCACGACAAAAATGCTTGAATTCTATCATATGACCATTCGTCGGAACCAGATCGAAGGCATAGCCGTAACAATGCGCGGATGTCTTCGAACCGTGGACGGCGGCATTAAGCGCCGGGCTGCGATAACCGGACGAGATACTAATACCTTCTTTGCCGAGCTTGACTTTACGGCAATAAACTCCCCATGCCTCACGTAGTGGGTCTAGTAATGCTTCTATGCTTTCCACGATATGTGCCTCATGTTCTGCATTCGGCGTATTGTCAATGCCTTTGTCTTTTGCTGTGGCAGAATATGTACATTCTTCAAGAGTAAAATATTTCATAATTCAAATCTATTAGTGAATAGTATAACACATCATATATTCGTTCCTTCATTCAAATAAAACGGGTACACCATATTATTCCGGCTATTGGTCCGAATAACGGTATACGTTAATTGTATCAATAGCATCCCCTCATCCGGCCGTTCTTCAAAAGAGACATCCTCGAGCGTGATACGCGGTTCGAAGAGAGTGATGGCCCGGGTGATGTCGTTGCGCATACGGATGGTGACAGCCATATTGATCGGCTCGAAGGCATAACGGCATAGCGGGCAACCGTAGTCGTAACGATTTACCCGTTCGCCCGGTGAAGTGCTGAACAGGATATGCAGGCTTTCCTCGATATCCTTCTCGTAGGCCGACATCTTCACACCATCCTTCGTCAGTTTGGGCAGGAAGCTCCAGCCTTTACCCAGAAAGGCGTTGTTGTCCAATAAAGTATCCAGCTCATCCATCTATTTATCCTCCTATCATTACCGTGGGACATCCTGTGACTATCGTGCCACCATGCGCGGTGCTGTCGCCCATCCGGGCTGCCGGTCTTCCGCCTATCAAGACCGTGGAAGAACCTTTTATGATCGTATCCGGCGGCCCCACGCAGACGCACATATCACCTACGACGGCTGCCGGCACTTTCCCTATCAGTACATTTGGCACACATGGCCCTGCTATCGGGCCGCCTACATGCGGTATCGGCGAGGGAAACGCCGGGGTTTGCATCGGGCAGGTGTGCATATCGGTTATTCTTGCTGCCGGTGGCATATTGTCCTCCTTTTCTTATCCATAAATTCTCAATTTTCCATTAATTAATCATGACCATCGCTCCCTTGACCGTAGTCTGCCCCGAAGCCGAGAGTTCCGCAGTTGCATTTCCCTTGACGGATGCGCCCACTTTCGCCTGTATCTTCACATTCATTCCTTCAAGGCTGACATCCGACTTGGCTGTACCGCTGATTTTCGAAATGGCATCCATCGTAATGGCACCTTTGGCTTTCAACACTATATCTTTGGAAGACGATAACGTAATGCCGTCCTTGTTCATACTTATCTCGTTCTTATGCTGGTCGGTCAGACGGATATGCTTTCCGTCGTCATTGATTTCTACCTTGTTGTTTCCGGGGGTGGAGACTGTTATGATCTTCTTTTCCTCGTCGAACTCAATACGCATCTTCTCGCGGGTAACGATAGCTTTTGTGTTGTTCTTTGCTTCATATTCGTAAGGCGGCTTATGTTTTTCACCGTACAGTGCGCCAAGTATGACAGGGTGACCGGGGTCTTGGTTCATAAAACCTATCATCACCTCGTCTCCCGGTTCGGGAAGGAAGAAGCTGCCCATCCCGTTCGTGCCGTACATCGTGGATAGACGTGCCCACAAGAACTGGCTTTTACCGTTCAGCCAGGGCAGTTCCACCTGTATACGGTATTCTTTCAGCGGATCGCCATCGAGTTTCTTCACTACTGCCGCATGAAGTCCTTGCAAGCCGGGCAGGAAACCGGAGGCGGAAGACGACACCACATCCGTCTCGTCGGTGATATTCAGGGGAGATACACCCGCACCTGCTTCGGTAATCCATTCGTTATCTTCTATGGTATGCGTCACTGAGCCAACAAACAGGTTACCATTAAAACGTTTACCCAGGCCTTTCAATTCGATGATGCAACCGGGAATGACATTGGCCGAGCCATAGAAACTGCACGAACCCTGATAACGTGCCAATCCGGCTTTCAAGGCCATACTGTCCGCCCATTGCTTCAGTGCCTTTTCATCAGTCGGCGCATCGGTTTGCAACAATAGGCTGTCACCTGTAGCAATGTTTTTCGGCTGTAAATCGCCCTGCTTATTAAGTGAAGGTGCAGAAGCTGAAACCTTGACGGCTTTCTGCGTCTTGGGAGACCAGGATACCGCTTCGTACTGCGTGAACTGGTCGCCTGCAGAGAGTTCGAGGTCGAAGGATATCAAGTCGGAACCATAGGTTACAGTCAATACCGGTGATGCACTTACCTCGGGTTTCTTCACCTGAATAGTGCTTCCGCTGGCGAAAACAAACAAACCGTTGGCATCCGCACGGGAAAGTGCAAAGTCCCAATCGGAACAGTAATACTGCACCAGCGTGGGATGTTGGTAAGGCGTAGCATCTACTTTGATACTGCCATAAGCAGACAATACTTCCTTGATGATGTCACTGTCCGCTTTTTTTTCGAAGATACGGTTCTTGCGTCCCTGCGTGGCAGGATAGGCATTGTCTCGGCATTCCACCACCATATATGAACGAAGATCCTTGCCGATGATGACACGCAGGCCGGTGATAATACCTTCGAACAGGGTATCTTCTTTTTCGGTATCACCTGCATTCAGCCGGATCGAGTTGCCCGGTTTCAGAAGGTCGGCATCACTTTCGTCGAAGGTCTGCTTGTCCATATTACCTGCGTTGAACCTCAGGGTAGCTTTACCGATACGGTTCAGTTCCAGGCGTACCGTAGCCGATACCAGCGCATAATTATCTTTCAGCTTAGTCCCGTTACAGTAGACAGAACAGGATAATACACGATCTTTAGCGATTGAAGGTGAATTTGCCATAATTTTTTATTCTTTTTTTAGCATAGGCAACAGTATCTGTGTGCCGGCAGACACATTCCTGTAACCGTTGAGGTTATTAAATCGAGCGACCTGCCCTACCAGGAGAGGATCGCCGTATATCTCGTCGCAAAGAGCAGCCAGGGTCTGGTCCTCTCTCAACGTAATCAGCCGCGATACGTCGGGCGAACGTTTCGAAAAACGTTTCTTCTCTTCCTTTTGGCTGCAATAGCCGGTCAGCGTCACTTTCAGGTCAGCGCGAAGCGGGATACCGTCCGGATCGAACAAGCTGTATTCCGTTTCGAGCGTCTTGAGCTGGCCGTAAAACGATATGTCGCCATACTGTACCTTGACAAACGAAGGGCGGTGACCATCTCTGTTGTAAAAGTACAGGCGTTCTTCGATCTCGTTAACCATATTGCGCACAGGCTTCTTCAAATCGTCTTCCTCCATGGCATTGGTCATGTCGAGCAGACACTCGAAGTAGAGGGTTTCCGGACGGTAACGCACATAAACGTTCGATCCGTTCAGGCTGCCCAACTGCCTGTCCTCCGCATAACGGATTCCTTTGGTGAGCTTCACCTTGTCCGGGTTGATAGGCAGTTCCAGTACCGATTTGTATTCGCTGCCGAAACTGTCGTCCGTATAGGCTGTCAGCGTCATTTTCCCCATATCTTCAGTTCTTTATTCTGTTTACCGTTCGTTCCTTTTTCGTTTCCACCGCAGACCGGCAGGCTGATCGCTCTCATAGGCGGTCAACCTGTCCAATACACGGTCTTCTATCTTTCGGACGATCTCTTCCGAAATCTCCGCCTCTGTGATGATGCGTTTCTCCACCACAGTACGGATGCGCATTTCCTTGATGACAACAGGCATTGTCTACCGGATATTTGTTATACGTTTCAAACTGTTGCAGGCCATTACAATAGATTCCGTTACCAACTTGCCTTCCATAGCGTTCATTCCGCTCATATCCCACTGTATAGGATAAGCATGCCTACCCAACCAGCCGGCAAGGGGATTTCCATCCTTATCCAGAAGTTTAATGACCATGTCATAAGCCTTAAGTTTCCTGTTTCTGTTTTCCAAGTAACCAAAACACTCATTCATCCATTCTGTAAACGGTTCTGAAAGAGGCTCCAGAGAACGCTTAAGTGTTATATTACCATGTGATGAACCTTTAGGAATCTTGACACGTACAGTACTATCGTCATGAACTTCTTCTGTTTGAAGTTGCATATTCAGTCCTTGCACTTCCATGAACGAAGCCTTGAAATGCTCGCTTTGCCATTGAAAGTCCACACGAAAATGAAACTCTACGGGCGGTATCCATTCTGTTTGGTCCTGCTTCTTCGCCATATTACTTAACAGTTACCCCTTCATTTGCCAATACCAGTGTTTCCATCGAGGGAGAATTACTATCGGACTTAAAGCCTTCAACAGTGATCTTCTTCGGCCATGCGTTTGTCACTTCCCATGTCTTAACCGGAGATCCAGACTCGTCCAACAGGCTGATAGTGACAGTTTCACGCTGGATAATGTTCTGTTTTACCTTATTGAACCAGTCCCACATGGCTTTTTCGTCCTTGAATATGCCTTTCTTCAGTGTTACGTCGCCTGACTTTCGTAGTCCGGGCATTTTCAATTTAGTGAATATCGGGCTATCACCGGCGCGATACTCTATAGCTTCATACTCTGCGTCAAGACCGGAAACCTCATTACAAGAAAGATCTCCTACGTTGGTTATTGATACTTTGAAATAAAAACCTGGCAACGGCCATGCTTGCGTACTTGCACTCTGTGCTGATCCATCATCTGCCATAATGTACTGATTTTAAATTGTTATTTTTCTTTGTTTTATTAAATTCAACTCTTTTGCATCTGTTGCTGGAAAGTGATTTCGATAAACTCTGCCGGACGACTTACGGCTACCAATACGGTGATGCGCATAATACCTTCCAATATATCCTCCGGAGTCATCGTATCACCCAGGCCCACATGTACCTCAAAAGCATCTTCGGGGCTTGCACCGGCCAGTCCTCCACGTTTCCATACGCTACGCAGGAAGTTCTCGATCATACATTTCATGTTGATCCACGTGTTGGCATCGTTCGGCTCAAAAACGTAAGCGCGAGCGGCGTTCTTCACTGATTGTTCGAGGAAAGTTATTGTGCGGCGCACATTGATGTAACGCCAGTCCTGCGAATTTCCGTCCAACGTGCGTGCACCCCATACCTTGATCCCTTCACCGGGAAAGGTACGGATAGCGTTGATAGCCTTTCCGTTCATCGGCATATTCAGATCTGCCTGCATGGCGTTGTCTATATTTTCTTTCGGCTTATTTACATAGTTGACCGATACGTTCGCAGGGGCTTTCCATACACCGCGCGTATTATCCACCATAGTATAGATACCGGCCATGGCTGCCGACGGGGGAAGAAGGTTCAGATAGTCTTTCACTTTCTTTGCCAACAGTTTATAAAGTGGCCAGTTTTGTATCAAGGCGTTATGAAGATCATTTTTGACTTGTTTGACGGCCTTGTCATCCAATACTTTATCTCCGTTCTTTTGAGTCGTTATTTGAGTAAAACATTCGTCAAAATATTTCTTCATATTTTCATTCTTATCTAATGCTTCCAAACCGGGAGCTTTCTTCCAGGTTAATATCTCTCCGTCAATATCATTATCCGATAGTACGGATGTTTCCAGCCACGGATAGTAAGCAGCTCCGTAAGCAAGGAAATTACTGCCTATTTTGGAACGAAAATCATCTATACTTTCTCCATTAGGGATATCAAAGATGGCAAAACGGTTATATTTGTTGCAATGCGCCAACATCCCTGTATATAAATTCTGGTAACCAGCTTTGTTATACACAGCTTCCGGAATTACCAACATGGTTATATCCTGCACTTTTTTCAATTCTGAAAGGATATTCTCTACAGAGCTTTGGGCAGGTGGGTCGGCTTGATAGTCACCTATGGAAACAATGTAGCATGTTCCGCCTCCGTTGGCAAAGAATAGTGTCATGTGATAGTATAAGGTGTAATGATTGCCACTAAAAGTAGCCATCAATCCTGATTCCTTGTCTTTATCATACACGTAAAGAGAGATGTCAGTATCGTCTTTATTTTCATTGGTAACAGACACACTAAACTCTGGAGTAGGCGCACCACCAAAATAATTATAGTACTCTGTCATCGATGAAATCCGTACGGGTTTATTCAATAGCGATGTATTTCCATCCTGCGCAGTCTTGGTGAGGCCGATAAAGACCGGTATGGCAGTCTCGGCTTCTACGATTGAATTACCGAAAGCGTTCTTTTCTTTGATATAAACGCCGGGGGTCTTGTATTCTCCCATAATATCTTATTTTAATGATGAATATTTTTAACTCTTCTGCATCTGCTGCTGGAAGGTGATCTCTATAAATTCCGCCGGATGCGTGACGGCAACGAGCACAGTAATACGCATGATGCCCTCCAGTATGTCTTCGCCTGTCATCGTGTCACCCAAGCCTACATGTACCTCGAAAGCATCTTCAGGGGTTGCACCGGCCAGTCCGCCACGCTTCCAAACACTGCGTAGGAAATTCTCGATCATGCACTTCATATTCATCCATGTGCCGGCATCGTTCGGCTCGAACACGTAAGCACGTGCAGCATTCTTTACTGACTCTTCGAGGAAAAGCAGGGTGCGGCGTACGTTGATGTAGCGCCAGTCCAGCGAATTGCCGTCCAGTGTACGTGCGCCCCATACCTTGACACCTTCACCGCGGAACGTACGTATCACATTGATCGCTTTTCCGTTCATCGGTGCATTCAGGCCTGCCTGCTGTTCATCGTCGATGTCTTCTGCCGGGCTGTTCACATAGTTCAACGTTACATTGGCAGGAGCTTTCCATACGCCCCGGCTACTGTCTACCATCGCGTAGATACCGGCCATAGCAGCGGATGGAGGAAGCAGGTTCAGGCTCTTCAGTAGACCTTTTATGCTCTGCTTGTAAACAGAAGAAGCATTAAACAATGCCAGATGGAAAGATTGTTTGTCTTTGATCTTTATAAATGAGGGTTTCCAAATCACTCTCAACTTTTTGGCTACAATTTCTTCTTTTTCTTCTCCTTCTGCATCCTTTACTATTTTCTTTATCTCTTCTACTTTTTCTATTTTACCAATGACCTTTTCTTTCTCTCCTTCAAGTAATTTAATATCATCGCCTTCTTTAATCCCGCCAAACTCAAAAAGATGATTCTTTACTGTGATTTCACCAGCTGGTTTCAACTCAAACTCATCACTATAATATGTATTTATGACATTGGAAAAGCCTGGGTCGATACGGGAGAACTTGTTCCAGTAAATATAACTTTCATCATCCCATGTGAACATATCCCCGTCCAAATCGCGATCCCCCAATATAGATGTATTCAGCCATGGGAAATAGGCTGCACCGTAAGACAGGAAGTTTGAACCGATATTCTCCCAGAATACGTTCACTTGAGTGTCGATGCGCATATTCTCATCAGTTTTGGGATAAATATCGAGCAGGGCAAAGCGGTTTTTCATATCATATCCGCAATGAGATAGCATTTGCTGCTGTACATCTTTGAATTCAGTATCCGACAAACAAACCGCTTCGGGTATTACTACCAGGGTAATCTCTTGTTCCAGTCTTAGTTTACTAAAGGCTCCTTCAAAATCCTTTTTTAAAACTTCCGGCTTCTTTTTGTAGTTACCTACCGAAACAATATAACAAGTACTACCACCATTGGCAAAAAACAACAGCATATTATAATATAATGTATACGTACGATCTCCGCTAATACAAAACGCATAATTCACCTGATACGGTTTTTTCGAATTATTAGAATCATACACCAGTTCTTCTTTTTCTGTTGTTTCCAGATCAAATTGAAACAAGGGAGATGACGGTTTTAATATCGCTCCGGTAGGTTTAATATCCTGACCATCCTTCTTTGCCTCCGGATGATACTTTACTATATCCACATCGAATTCCAATTTAGGTGCTCCACCGAAATATTGTATAAACTCCGTCATCGACGATATTTTCCAGGGTACATTCGTCAGGTCATCATTTCCGTTCAGGGCTTTCTCGGTATAACCGATAAAGGCGGGAATGGCAGTGGCAGCCTCTACCACTGAATTGCCAAAAGCGTTCTTCTCTTTGATATAAACGCCGGGGGTTTTGTATTCGCCCATAGTCTTTCGAATTTTAATTTAACAATGTATTTGTCTCTTTCTACTTTCAATAATAACATATCTGACGGATGATTCCGCTCTGTCCGCTTTGGAAACGCCCGAGGTCAGGAAGAGGAACCTGCGACAGCAAGACCCGCCTCTGCTTCCTTTCACCTTTCAGGGCTATGAGACGCAGATGGCTTCCGAGATTCTCCAACAACGGGAAACTATCTTTGGTAATAGTGTATACTGCTGTTTTTCCAAATACCTCACATTCCTTAAAATCAGAAAACTTCAACTTGCCAATGGCATCTTCCAGCAAAAGATCATCGGGGGAGATATGCTCTTTGCTACGCGACAGGAAGAAGTATTCCCACTGAACTTCCGGAGCTGAAAAATGCAATACTTCCTGTTTCGGATCATCGGCTTCTGCCGCCTCCAGCAACTCTTTCGTCAGCCGGAGACGAACAGTACAGAACGAAGCACGGAATTTTAATTTTTCATTCAAAGGACGAATGGCAGACATGACGCTCACCTTATTCTTTTTCTCCATTTCTTCCTCCTTTGCGGGAAGTTGCAACAGATAAGTACCTGCAGGATGTAAACCATCCCATTCCGTATAGAGTGTAAAAATGGGATCGGTGATGTTCAGCGAAAATTCCAACATATCTCTCTCCGTATCCACCCCTGGGTCTGTGGAGTCATAAAGTAGCGTCCATTCGTTTACAGCCGTTTGCCGGAAAAGTAAGGTCCGTTGCCTTGCCAACTGTAAGCCTTGAGAAGTGATACGAAGCGACAGGGCCGGGCACGCTCTATTGTTGAAATAATCATGCTCTATAGTGATACGATATAAAGGTTTGTAGATTTCCATTTCTATATCTATTTTACATTCCTATAATTGTTTGATCGGCAACGCTTCCACTGAAAAAAATTTCTTCCGCATCTATAATGAGCCGGCGTATCCTGCACATCACCGACGGATAGTACTGACCGCCGAGTGTAGTCCACACATTGTTTAACTCTTGCGATGATAATGTGACGATTTCTATAGTATACCCCACCCCATCTACTTCAAATTTGGATACGGACTGAACAAATTTCAAGGCATCGGAAAGTACAGAAAGTGATTCTGTGTACTGTTTCTCGTCGTAAACGGCTGCCAACATAATGTTGAGGTTCAATAAAAGCGGTGGAGTCATGCGGACATACCCTTTGTCCTCTCGTTGTATAGGAGCTGAGATACCGCCGGCAGTCTCCCGTTCGACACTAATCAGCGACACGAACATTTTATTGGGTTTCATTTCGGTACTGTTTCCTATGAAGCCGACTTCCGCCATACCTTCGGGTTGGTGGTGCAGGCGACGAAGATATTCGTCCATGCAGGCTGCATAATATGTCAGAACTTTCTTTATCATAAGCATTACATGAGAGTGTTTATTATTTCATGGATCTTTACTACCTCTTTAGGAGTTAGCTTAGTTGTCTAATCGCAAATGAAACATTTAATTTATTAAAAGACAAACAAAATAGGATCGTAGAAGTGACAACTCTTGGAAAATAAGGTGACAAGAGTGATGTCACCCTCTTCATAACACGTTCTGTCATATTTTTGTCACCAAAAGAAAGCTTTCCACCGATCTTTCAAATATTCTCTTTATCTTTGCAGCCGAAATAATAAAGAGACATGATAAAGAAAGCTTAGGCTTTCCCGAGTGCTTGATAAACCTCGTAAAAAACAAGAATTATGCAGAAGACGACTGTTTCAATCCCCTTCATGCTACTGGGCATCTTGTTTAATATATGCCTGGTTGCTTCCAATCTTTTGGAGACCAAAGTTGTTCAGGTATTTGGCATCACCGCCACAGCCGGATTGATCGTGTTCCCGATTTCCTACATCATCAACGACTGTATTGCGGAAGTCTGGGGCTTTAAGAAGGCACGCCTTATTATCTGGAGTGGTTTCGCATCCAACTTCCTCGTTATTGGATTTGCACAACTGGCCGTTATGTTGCCTGCCGCCCCGTTCTGGGAAGGAGAAGAAGGCTTCAACTTCGTTTTCGGGATGGCACCGCGTATCGCTATTGCAAGCCTGATCGCTTTCCTGGTCGGTTCGTTCCTGAATGCGTATGTGATGAGTAAGATGAAAATAGCTTCAAAAGGGAAAAATTTCTCGTTACGCGCTATCGTTTCGACACTGGTCGGAGAGAGTGCCGACTCGCTGATTTTCTTCCCGATAGCTTTCCTCGGACTGATCCCCCCGGCTGAATTATTTATTATGATAGGGACACAGGCCGTACTGAAATCACTCTATGAAGTACTGATCCTGCCTGTCACTATCCGCGTAGTGAAATATATCAAGAAGGTAGACGGAACAGATGTGTATGATATAGGGACATCATACAATATCCTGAAAGTAAAGGATATATAAAACACCGGCACTATTGTGTCAGGTTACTACCTTAGTTATGGTAGCCAACCGATACAATAGTGCCGGTAACTTATCACTACTATGCCAAAATACAATTACAAACAAACAACGACATCAGACTACTCCCCCGGGAAAATCAATCGTTTCGGAACTTTCCGTCCAGTTCACCACTTCAAAACCATCTGAGGATGTTTCTTCCGAATACAGATCACCCAAGGTTATATTCAGTGTCAATCTGTTCCCGGCAGCCAGTGCATTAGCCAAGGGTTTCTGATAACGTTTTACCTGCCCGTTCTTCAATGTCAATTCTATCGTCAACGGAGGATTTGCCGCAGACGGAAAAACCATTACTGTTGAATTAGCCGACATCGACATGCTATCGGCAGACATACTCAGGGGGAACATTACCGTTTTTGTAAAATCGCTGGGGATTGCTGTATAATAATTCAGCTGTGAAGCGATAGTACCGATCAGGATACGGGCAGATGCGATACTTTCATTCATTTTATCTCCATCCTTATTCGTCAGCGTGACCTTCAGGCCAGATACCGCCCGTTTCAGGGTTGCCTGCATCTTTTCTGTTCCCACCTTTATAGGATTTACAGCATGCAGATAATCATAAACCGGACTATAGGTCGTATCGGAATAAGATGTTTTTCTTAAAGACAAAGAGAGGTCAGACAGGTTTGTACCCAAGCGCAGGCCCGGCTCGTTAATCATCGATGAAGCATCATAGGTCGAATCGGTCTGGCTGTTTTTAGGAATAGCCCAGTACAGGAAATTATAATCACCCAAAGGAAGTCTGACAGGAAGGGGGGCAGTGGCTATGGAGCCATTCTTTATCGCATACATGGCATTTATAACAGTCAAAGTCCCTTTCTTATTATAATTGCCATAATAAAGAGTCGTATCTTCCAGACAAGGATACACCATCAAGGCTCCGGTAAAAGCACTTGTCGAAGCGTCCGATGAAACATCTACCTCTGCCAGTTCAGGCGTTATCAGTTCCTCTTCTTTTCCGTTCGTTCCGCAATCGCAATCATCGTCTTTCGAGCAACTGCACAGAAAAACAGCCACTAACAGTGTTGAAAAAACTAACTTATTCATACTCACCAAATTTTTGTTTAGATTTATGCTTATAGAAACAGCACAAAAATCATTTGGTTTTCTGAATCGGGTTAATTAACTTTTACTGTCCGGAAGGAATTATTTACTTAAAAAGATGCGACCAGTCTTCCCGGGGCTGGGGAGCATAAGTGCGGATACCTAACGACTCGGCTGTACGGCAATTGGCTGTAGCGTCGTCTATGAACAGGGTTTCTGCCGGATCGATACCGGCATCCTTTAATACATATTCGAAAATATCGGCATTGGGTTTGACCATATTCAGTTCGTATGAAAGATAGATCTTATTGAAAAAATCTTTGGCATGATGTCCGTTACAGGCAAAACTGTTTTTCTCAGCCCAGAGCCAATGGATCTCGTTCGTATTACTAAGTAGCATCGTATTGTATTTAGAGCGGAGTTCCATCAGTAGATCCAGCTTATAAGCAGGTACATCGTCGAGCATGGCAATCCAGGCGGCATCGATCTGTTCGTCGGTAAGATGCTGACTGGTAAGATGGCGAATACCATCCCGGAACTCGGCCGAAGAAATTGTTCCCATCTCTATCTGCATAAAGAGGTCTTTGCTGTTCAATATCCGGTCGCGGACATCAGGCACGCCAAAGTTCTCGAATGCCTCTACACAACGGTTGCGGGTCAGATTGATAATCACCCCTCCAAAGTCTATAATCAGGTTTTTTATTCCTTCCATACTCAGTAATATTACCAGCGCCGGCGACGTCTACGGTGACGCTGTTTTTGTTTATAATCACGTATCCTGCGGTAGACAACCCAGACAAACAGGAGTCCGAATACCGCAAAAATCAATAAGACAATACCCGTATTCAGGTTATCGCCTTTCACACGGCTCCACATCTCAAGTACAAGTTCAGTTTCATCACCGAAATCGCGGATCATGGCACAACGTTCCACCACCTTACGGTCCGGATATTGTACCTGGTTGATCTGAATACTATCGTTGCCGGGACCGAAGAAATAACTCAGATCGGAGAACTCTTCGATCGTCGTATCTATTTTCGCTTCCAGTATTTCAGGAGTTGCAACGGCACTTACATACCCGTTGGCATCCATATTACGCAAGGCTATATCGGAACGGCAGAGGAAATCGAGGAAATAGCTTGCCGCTTTCACATTGCGCGCATACTTGGGGATCGCCCAACCATCGTACCAAATATTGCTACCTTCCAGCGGGACTTCATAGCCCAGCTCCACTCCTACCGCTTCGGCTTCTTCCATAGCCCATACAGCATCACCGCTCCAGGTCAGGTTAAGCCAAGCTTTGTTCTTGGTCATCATTTCCTTTCCAAAGTCAGCTTCCCACCCAGCGATATTGGGTTTCATACGTTTCAACCACTCCTCGGCGATAGCGATCGCTTCGGGTGAGTTATCGTTCATCAGTTGCTCTACCGTAATAATTCCATCAGCCAGTTCTTTGGCATGGGCATAAATGATGGCAGTACCGTAGGCATCGCGGTAACTGTCTTTCATCAGGATCTTGTTCTTATACTTCGGATTCCAGAGGCAATCCCAGGTCATCACCTCATCCTGAGTAACAAACTTTTTGTTATACAGCAAACCGGCCGTACCCCACATATAAGGAACCACATAATCGGTAGTTTCCATACCCGGCTGGCTCAGCTTATTCAACTGTTCCTGGATATAAGGAGATATGTTGTCCAGATAATCCGGCGTTTTACCAAAGCTCCGGTCGATAGGAAGCAACAACTTCTTTTTCAACATACGTTCGATGATGTATTCAGAAGGGCATATAAGGTCAAAATCTTCGTGACCACGCTCTATCTTGGTGAGCATGATCTCGTTGATATCGAACACCTGGTAGATGATCCGGATATCTTCTCCGGTCTGCTCCTTATACCACTCAGGAAATTCGACCAGTACTTCTTCGTCGATATAATCGGCCCAGTTGTATATCTTTAATATCTTACTGCGTTCCTTATCTGTCCGTGCACAAGAAAATAAGATACCCAGAAAAGCAACCAGCACACATACTATTTTAATCAGTCTTTTCATTCTTCTATTCCTCTTTGATGTTACTTACCGGCTTTATCGGCACGCTTGTTAATCACAATCAATAGCACCAGTACGGTGATGAAGATAATGGTGGAAAGCGGTCGTAACTCCGGTGTAAGACCTCCCTTCCGAGCATCCGCATAAATGAAAGTAGACAGCGTTTCGAGTCCTTCGTTACCAATAGTAAAGATCGTAACGGCAAAATCGTCGATCGAAAGCGTGAATGCCAGGATAAATCCGCTGATCATTCCCGGACGGATCTCCGGCAGGATCACCTTACGCAAGGCCTGGAACGGGGTTGCTCCCAGATCAAGGGCTGCCTCATAGACATTCTGGTTCATTTTTTTGAGACGGGGCATCACACTCAATACCACATAAGGAGTACAGAACGTGATATGTGCCAATACCACCGTAGTAAATCCCTGCGATACACCGAAGCTGACGAACAACAGGAAAAGGGAAACCCCGGTTATGATATCCGCATTCATCATCGGTATGGCATTGGTGAAGTTCATAACCTGACGCGGGCGGCTTCTCAAATTAAAGATACCTATTGCTGCAACGCTTCCCAATATAGTGGAGATAGACGCGGCCAGCATGGCTATGGCGAATGTATTCCACAAGGCACCAACCAGCGAACGTTGCACACCTCCGGTAAACAACGAACTATACAACTTTGTTGAAAATCCCGTCCAGTTACCCAATACTTTTGCCTCGGTAAAAGAGAAGATCATAATGATCAGGATCGGGGAATAAAGGAGCAAAAGAAGTAACCACAGATAGGCCTTAGCCATTATTTTCGTCATCATATCACACCTCCCCCTTCATTAGAAGCATTGTCCTCCTCGTTGGTAAACAGGATGGTAACTCCGATCAATAAGAGCATGATGAGAGAAAGGGCGGCTCCATAGTTCCACATTCCGTTGTTGATACTTTCCTGTACGGTCGAACCGAACAGTTTGATATTGTTCATTGTCAGCAACTCTGCGATAGCGAAAGTCGATACGGTCGGCATAAACACCATCACGATACCACTCATCACACCGGGCATAGACAAAGGAAAGATTGTTTTCATAAAGACCTGAAAAGGATTTGCCCCTAAATCCTGGGCGGCTTCAATCAGGCTGCGATCCATCTTCTGCAAAGTATTGTAAATCGGATAGATCATAAAAGGCAGGAAGTTATACACCATACCGAAGATCAACGCCCCTTCGCCGAGCGGAAGGTTCAGGAAGTCGAACAGGGCGACTGTTGCCAGCGTACGGATCAGGATGTTCACCCACATCGGCAGGATAAACAATACCACCATCGTACGGGAGGTATTGAAGCGTGCCTGACTAAGTATATAGGCTGCCGGATAACCCAGTATCAGGCAAACCAAAGTGGTAATAATAGCGATCCCAATAGAATAAACGAAGGTATTCAACGCTTCGGGATGCATCATGAATTTACGGAAATTAGCGAAAGTAAATGCTCCTTCGGCATTAGTAAAAGCATACAGGACGATCAGGAGCAACGGCATAACTACGAATACTGCCAGAAATAATGCGTAAGGAATTGTCCAGTTCCTGCGACGCAAAAAGAATACGGAGATTTTATTTATCACTTCCCTTCCTTTTAGTTGTGAATAATACGAATGTTCTCGGGGGCAATCCGGATACCGACGCGGTCGCCGTCATCCCAGACGTCTGTCGTATCGACAAAAATATCTTCGTCCCAGTCTGTAAACACGGTCAGATGATAATGGTTGCCTTTATAGAGGATAAATTTCACTTCACCGGTCAGTTTACCGTCTTCCTCATTATCTTCCAGTATAATATGACGGAAATCGACTTCAACCTTTACCGGCGTATCGGAATCAATACCGGTAACTTCCTTGCATTCGAAAGTACTACCTAAAAACTCCACATGGGTCGGATCGACCAGCTTTCCTTCGAAGGTATTGCATACACGTTCTTTCTTCATGACGTGGATATCGAAAGGCTTCACCAGTAGACCTACTTCCTGGCCAGCGTCGAAGCAGTGGTAATCCTGCACCATGAATTCATACCCTTCAGGAGTCTGAACCATCATTTCATAATGGACGCCTTTAAAGATAGAGGAAGTAACTGTTCCGGTCAGCATAGCCGCATCCGAAGGGTCAAAAATATAAATATCTTCAGGACGGATCACGACGTCGACCGGGGTTTGTTCACCGAAACCTTCGTCGACACATTCAAAATCGTGACCGGCAAAGGATACTTGTTTATCTTTGATCATCAATCCGTTCAGAATATTACTTTCACCGATGAAGTCGGCTACGAACGAATTGATAGGTTCGTTATAGATATCGATAGGAGTTCCGATCTGCTGGATGCGGCCCTCACTCATAACAACAATGGTATCGCTCAATGTCAAAGCCTCTTCCTGGTCGTGGGTAACATAGACGAAGGTTATACCGAGGGATTTATGCATCTCCTTCAACTCCATCTGCATGTCCTTACGCATTTTCAGGTCAAGGGCAGCCAGGGGTTCGTCAAGCAGCAATACTTCAGGCTCGTTTACAATGGCGCGGGCAATGGCAACACGTTGCTGCTGGCCTCCGGAAAGAGAGTCTACATCGCGATATTCGTAATCGGTCATGCCTACCATCTTAAGAGCTTGTTTTACTTTCTTTTCAATCACTGCGGCAGGCAGCTTTTTCAGTTTCAGGCCGAAAGCGATATTATTAAAAACGTTCAGGTGAGGGAACAGCGCATATTTCTGAAACACGGTATTTACCGGACGTTTATGCGGCGGTGTTTGTGTAATCTCTTTTCCTGCTATTGAGATCTCTCCCTCTGAAGCAGTCTGAAATCCGGCAATCAGACGCAATAAAGTGGTCTTACCACATCCGGAAGGTCCCAATATAGTTACAAACTCGCCCTTGCGGACAAACAAATTCACATCATTCAGCACAGCCTTGTCTCCGAAGAATTTAGACACATGCTCCACGCTTATGATGCAGTCGGACTTTTGCATAGACTTTTCCCTTATTCCTTACAAGTTAAACATATAACCGCTTCCTTACATAAAAAGCGGCACAAAGGTATACATTTTAAAGAAGATTCAAAGAGTTTGAAGCGTTAAGAGATGGATATAATAAGGAAGTCCACCTACTTTATTTACTCCTGCCGGGTAAGACCAAATTCAAAACTACACCCAATAAAGCCGACAAACCGATCCCGGCCATTGTAAATCCACCAAACTCAAATACTGCACCTCCTATCCCGAATGTCAATATCAGGGAAACAAGTATCAGGTTGCGTGTATCTCCCAGATTGATCCGGTTCTGTATCAGACTGTTTATACCGACAGCCGCAATCGTCCCAAATAAAAGCAACATGATACCCCCCAATACTGCCGGTGGGATCGACTTAAGAAATGCACTAACCTTTCCAAATACAGAAAACACAATTCCCGCCACTGCCGCAATACGGATAACGGTCGGATCTGTTATTTTCGTCAGCGAGATAGCACCGGTTACTTCCGAATAGGTAGTTACCGGTGGGCCACCGATCAAACCGGCAGCAATACAGGCTAATCCGTCGCCAAGCATTGTTTTATGCAAGCCGGGATCTTTTACAAAGTCTTTACCGGTTACTTCGTTGATGGCATATACGTCACCTATATGTTCTATGATCGGAGCGATTGTTACCGGTATCATAAAAATCACTGCTTCCCACGACAACTCCGGCTTTACGAATTGTGGTAAAGCAAACCAGGGAGCAGCGATGATCGGTTCAAAGTCGACCACCTTGAAAAGGCAGGCAGCAATATATCCGACAATTATTCCACAAAAGATAGGTATCAATTTGATCATCCCCCGTCCCAACAATGACGCCAGGACAGCCGTAAACAAGGCGATCAACGCCAACGGCCAATGCTCTTTCGCCATATCGACACCGGAACCGGCCAGTGACAAACCTATCAGGATAATAACAGGTCCGATCACAACAGGAGGAAAAAGAGTCTTTATAAACCCGATTCCTCTCCATTTGACCAACAGGCTCATAAGTCCATAAACAGCACCGACAGCTACCAGGCCGGACATGGTCCCCGGCAATCCGTAAAGTTCGGTCGCTTTAATAATCGGAGCAACGAATGCAAAACTACTTCCTAAGAAGATCGGGACTTTCCCTTTAGTCACCAAATGAAAGATCAATGTACCCAGTCCGGCAGTAAAAAGGGCAGTAGAAGGATCCATGCCGACCAGTAGAGGAACCAGAACTGTTGCACCAAAGGCCACAAAGAGGAATTGAACGCCCACTACGGTTTTTTGCGCGGGGCTCAGCGGTTTCTTGCTATCCATTGCAAAATAAAAGATTATATTTGCACAAATATAAACAGAATAATTTAAACCTAAAGTAAGAATTATGTTAGAGAATAAATTCCATAAAGAAACAGCCTATTTTGCTTCCGGCTGTTTCTGGGGAACACAATATCATCTAGGAAAAGCAAAAGGCGTAGAAAGCACCCACGTGGGTTATATGGGTGGGACACTGAATAATCCTTCCTACCCGGAAGTGAAAACCGGAACTACCGGACATGTAGAAACGGTTGAAGTAATTTTCGATCCTGCACAGACCAGCTTCGAGCAACTGCTCCGCCTCTATTTCGAGACACATGATTTCACCCAGGTCGGCGGCCAGGGCCCGGACATAGGAAGCCAGTATCGTTCTGTTATCTTCTATTGCAGCGATGAACAAAAAGAGATGGCTGATAAATACATCGGGAAATTATCCGGTATGGGTTATAAGGTTGCGACAGCACTGGAGCCTGCCGAGAAATTCTGGATCGGGGAAGATTATCATCAGCATTATTACGACAAGAAAGGTGAAACCCCTTATTGCCATATTTACCGGAAAGTTTTTATGGACTGATTTCAACCCTTCCGGGAGAAAATAAAATTTCCTTCGGATGAAAACAGAATTACATCCGAAGGGAATCTTAAAGCATCTATCTGAAGTTTTTCTTTTCGTCAATAATATATTCGGGACGCGCCTTGATCTCGTCAAACAAGATACCTACATATTGTCCCAATACGCCTACTGTCAGCAACTGCACTCCTCCAAAGAAAATAACAGAAGTCATAATAGAGGTCCAACCGCTTTCGGCATTGCTGAAACCATATAGCTTACCTAAAGTAAACCACGCCGCCAGAACAATTCCGACTACCACTGCTATAAATCCCAGGCTGGTTGCCAGTCGAAGCGGCTTTTTAGAAAAATAGAGCATGGCAGTCGATGCAAACTTCCACATCTTGCTGAAAGGATATTTGGTTTCACCGGCTATACGAGCCTCCCGTTCGTAATAGAACGGAACTTGCTTATAACCCAGCCAGCTGATCAATCCGCGGATATATTTACCTCTTTCCTGAAAACGGTCGAACTGGTCCATGATCTTACGGTCGATCATACGGAAGTCTCCTGTATCCAATGGGAAACTAACGTCGCTCATGTAATTCAGCAAACGGTAGAAAGCCTTCGAGGTAACTTTCTTGAAAAAGCTTTCGCCTTCGCGTGACTTACGGACACAATAGACTACGTTCGCATTCTCCTTTTCCTGCAACTCTAATATCTCGGCAATCAACTCTGGAGGGTCCTGCATATCGGCATCCAAAATAACTGCAAGATCTGCATCACAATGGTTTATACCTGCCGTCACTGCCGGTTGGTGACCGAAATTACGGGAAAAATGGATCACTTTGACCTGCGGATCGGAAGCTGCTATCTCATCCAGCAACTCACGGGTTCTATCCCGGCTTCCATCATTTATATATATAATCTCAGTTGCGATAGGGAGCGACTGTAAAGCGTCTCTCGTACGACGATACGATTCACCGATAACCAACTCCTCGTTGTAGCAGGGAACTATGACTGCGAGCTTCTTCATTTCCGTTAAGCCTTAAAGGTATAAAACTTGTTTATTAAAAAATTGATCGCTGTATAGAAAACCATTCCTATTAAATGGTTATAATAATGGTCGATCGTTAACTGGGAATTTAATATAAGTACCAGTCCGTATTGCAGGACATAACATACTACAAACGCAATACCAAAGCGGATTGCACCTTTGGTCCATCCGGTAGAACTTCCCTTGAAAGTCCATTGCTTGTTCCAGATAAAACTATTCAGCAACCCCGCTACATATCCCGTTAAATTAGAAAGTCCTTCCCTACATCCGAAGAGTTTCATCATCACCCAGATAACGGCCATTGTTATCAAGGTATTACTCACCCCTACCACACCATACTTAATGGCTTGTTTTACTGTTTCCATTCTTATTTATAATATCAGTAATTTCCTGATGCGTCAGTTCTTTTACGTTTGTGATCGTAAATATATCCGAAAGAAAATCACCGTACTGATTACATTCATTGATAACCCTGTCGAGAGTTAACTTGATGTCTGCACGTACCGGTATTAAAAACACCAGTTCAACATATTGTTCGCCGATTGTCAGACGTTCGATCTCACAATCTTCTTTTGGTAAGAAATAGGCAAATTCACGCTCTATCACTTTACGCTGATAATCGAGGAAGGGCATCCTGTCCTTCGAGAGTATCAAAACATAAAACCGTAGTTTCTCACCTTTTCCACCCAAGCCGGTAGAAATATATATTTGTTTCTCATCCGATAACTCCGACTCCAACGAAATACGACTTTCCATTAAAGCCATATAAGCCCAGTTGCTTACATCTTCATCCGGATGTTGCACATAATCTTCCAGCATCCGGTATGCTTTTACCTCGCGGGAAGTTGCCAACATGGATAATACGTATCTCTTATGGTCGGTTGTCGACTCAGGATCAGACAGACTTTCGCGGAAGGCTGTATAATCCATATCATCCAAATCCTGCTTCACTTTGCCTTTTCGAACCTGTTCGGAATATTTGAAATACTCCATCTGAAGTTCGACCGGTACACGCTGTTCTAATATATGGAAATGTCCGTCCATCTTACTAAAAGACTCCCGGAATTTCTTAAATACATCACCTTCTTCTTTCATAGACCTGTTTTTTTAGTTATATACTATACCCAATAAACAAGAAACTAAGACAAATGTACGGCTTTTTCCTGAAATTTTCTGTATTCCTTAATAAAAAGGGGATAAAGGGGCTGTAAAAACCTCCTTTATCCCCTCTGTATTCACGGGTAGAATAAATCAAGCCCCGCGTAAATAAGGTATCTTATTCGGCTTAAACGCGGATCTTGTGTCCACTCAAAGCATAATAGAAAATCATCAGGTAAGCCGGGAAACAGATCCAGTAAGCCTGCTGCATATTTCCAAATTCGTCAGCCAGCCAACCGAACAACAGCGGGAATACGGCTCCACCCACGATTGCCATAACCAACAAAGAAGAACCCGTCTTGGTAAATTTACCCAGGTCTTTCATTGCCATCGGCCACAAAGCCGGCCACATCAACGAGTTGGCCAAACCTAAAACAGCCACGAACCAGATCGATATATTCATCGGAGTCAGAACGATCAGTAAAGAACTGATCAGACCGATAATCGCGCAGATAAACATCGCCCGTTCCTGTGAAATATATTTAGGGATAAAGAATACGCCGACCAGATAACCGATCACCATACCAATCACCGTGTAAGAAGTATACACCTGCGGATCGGGCAAGTTTAAAGAGGTAGCATAGTCTACAATACTAGCCATCGCCAAAGTTTCTACACCCACGTAAAACAGGAGTGAAACCAAGCCAAGAAGTAAGTGCGGGAACTGCCAGATGCTTGTCTTATTAGCGGCATACGAGGAAGCTGCAGCCTCATCGTTTTCGTCTTCACCTTCGGCTTTTACTTCAGGCAGCGGAACGAAAGCGACCAGAATACCCAGCAATACAAAGATACCGGAAATGAAGTAGAACGGAAGTTTGATATCTTCCAATTTCACATCACCCAGGTTCAGGAAGATACCCAGGAAGATCGGAGCGATCGCCCAGGCTGCCTTATTGGCGATCCCCATCATACTCATACGGGTAGCCGCGCTATCCAACGGGCCTAAGATCGTGATGTAGGGATTTACTGCTGCCTGCAACATGGTATTACCGATACCACTAATGAAAGAGGCCAACAGGAACATGGCGAAGCTCTGGTTTTCTGCCGAAGGAATAAACAAATACAATCCCACAGCAAAGAACAGGAAAGAAAGGATCATCGTCTTCTTATATCCGATCGCTTTAATCACCAATCCACTTGGATATCCGAAGATAATAAAGGTAGAGAAGGTTGCAGCCAATACCAGATAAGATTCTGCTGTTGTCAGATCCAAGGCTGTACGCAGGAACGGAATGATCAATCCGTTAATACCGAGGGCGAATCCGATCATAAAGAACAGGATGCCGATTACCACCAGGGGAAATAGATACCCCTTAGAAGAAGAGTTTGTGTTTTGCATGTTATTTTAATTAACGTTCATAATATTTCGAAGACAAATGTAAGGATATTTTCCTTATCACCATACAAAAGCTGCCTGAAACAATCAGTTCCCCAAAAACTCGCTCGGGGGCATACCGTAATGCCTGGTAAAGCAACGGGTGAAGTATTTCGGATCATTGAAGCCAACCTCGTAAGCCACTTCAGAGATAGAAACCTGCACACTCTCTTTCGACTCCATCAGTTCTTTCGCTTTCGTAAGACGGTAGGAACGAATGACTTTTACGGCAGACTGCCCGACCAGCGATTGCAGTTTTTTATGAAGCAGGCTTTTGCTTACGTGCATCTTCTCTATCAGTTCCGCCACATCGAAGGTGGCATCCTGGTAGTTTTCCTGTATCACTTCCATCAGCTTGTCGAGGAATTTACGGTCTTGCGACTCTTCCCGGATATCGAGCGTCTTTACGTCGAGGCTGCTTCCGAAAGCCTTATGCAGGCGGTTCTTGCTTTCGAGCATGTTGTTGATACGGGCGACGAGCAACTCCGCATCAAAAGGCTTGGCGATATAACCGTCCGCTCCCACTTTGTATCCTTCGATACGGACATCCGTCGAGGTCTTAGCCGTAAGCAGCAAGACCGGGATGTGGGAAGTGGTAAAGTTGTTCTTCACCTTTTTACAGAATTCAAGGCCATCCATAACAGGCATCATTATATCGGACAGGATGAAATCGGGCAGATATTTGAGCGTCTTTTTCAGGGCCGATTCGCCGTTGGAGGCTTCGATGACGGTAAACCGGTCGTCCAGGATCGACTTGATGAAAGCACGCATATCGGGATTGTCCTCGGCAACCAGGAGCAGAGGCTTGTCCCGGTCGACAGGGTCGGACTCTTCTTCGGTTTCGACGGAGCGGTCGTAGACTTCCGGGGATACGTAATATTCACTGTTGATCTCTACATCCATCTCTTCGGCCGACAGAGGCAATAAGATGCGGAAGGTCGTTCCGCCCAACGGGTTGTCTTTTATCCGGATGGAACCGTTCAGTAGCTCCACGATCTGCTTACAGAGGAAGAGGCCGATACCCGTATCGCTTTGACCGTAGACCGGGTATGTGTTCCGGTTGTCCGCCTGATAGAAACGTTCGAAAACCAGCTCCTTTACGTCATCCGGAATGCCGGCTCCGGTATCCCCTACCGAGATATAAAGATATTTGCAGACCGGTTGCCGTTTATCGGCTGCTTTATTGTCGAGTAAAGCAGCCGATAAACGGATATATCCGTTGTCAGGAGTGAACTTGACGGCGTTCGACAGGAGATTGACCAGGATCTTTTGTATCAAGTCGGGATCGAAACTGAAACAGGGCTGCGCGATCCGGTATCCTTCGTCGATCCGTATGTTGCGTGATTGAGCGAGAGGCTTGAAAGGCAGGACGATCGACTCGATAAAGTCAGTGAAGTTGCCCGGCGTCTTGTTCACCTTCATACTTCCGGCGTCCGCTTTACGAAAATCCATCAGCTGGTTGACGAGGGAGAGCAGGTATTTCGAGTTCTTCCGTACCAGGGTCAGCTGGTCGATCACCTTCGGGTTCCGGCTCAGGGTCAAGGCCTGTTCGATGGGGCCGAGAATCAGGGTCAACGGGGTACGGAATTCGTGGGTGATGTTGGTAAAGAAGTTGATCTTGTCCTGCGTGGCCTGTTGAAGTTGGCGGTCCGACTCTTCCAGGTCTTTTGTACGGGCGAGTATCTCATCTTTCTGGGCAGCGATCTGCCGGGTTCTTTCTTCCACCTTCTGTTCGAGTTCGTCTTTCTGACGGCGAAGGTTGTTGATGCGCATTTCGTTGAAGTAGTAGACCAACAGGGTCACGATGACCAGCATGGCGGCCAGAAACCACTTCTCTTTATAGAAAGGCGGGACGACCTGGATTTTCATTTCCGTTATTTTATCGGACCATTCGCCGGCAGGATTCGTACATTTCACCTGAAAGACATATTTCCCGGCAGGAAGGTTCGTATAACTGGCAAAGCGGCGGTTTGCCTCCACCTCGATCCAGTCCGTATCGAAACCTTCCAGGCGGTAAGCGTAGCGTATCTTTTCGGACGAGATATAATATAAGGAAGCGAACTCAACGGAGATGGACTTATCCTGTTCGCGCAGTCGCCAGACATCGGACAGGGCACGCGGATTGACCGGCTCGTTGTAGAGACGTCCGCCCACGATCGTGACTGCCAGACCGGAGGTGTCGGGCTGGCTGACCACCGGGTCGAATGCCACGACACCGCCTACATTACCGAACATTATCTTCCCCTCCGAGGTATGCTCCGAAGCGACCCAATAGAACTGGTTATTCGGCAGGCCGTCGGTGACGTAATAGGCCGTGGCACGCTCCTTCTCCGGGCTGAAACTCGACAGGCCGCGGTTGGTACTCAGCCAGAGCGTTCCCTGCCGGTCTTCTTCTATGCCATAAATTACGTTGTCCGACAGGCCCGTATCGGTGTCGTAATTGCGGAAGACGTAACGATTGTCTTCGCGGCCGGCCAGACGGAAAAGGCCGTTGCCGTAGGTCCCGATCCAGATGGTTTGGTCGGCGGCTTCGAAGATGCAGTTCACCTTTTCGTTGCAGGGAAGTTTGCGTTCGGAGGACATCACGCGGCAACGTTCCGAGACCATGCGACCCAGCTTGACGTCCGAGCGGTTGAGATCGAAACAGTGGAGGCCGCGTTCAGTCCCGATCCACAGGCGGCGGGAACTGTCGAGGCAGATGCCCGACACGGGAGTCGGCCGGCCGTCGGGTTCGAAGGAGCTTAATACGTTTATCACCTTGCGGCCGGCAATATCGTAATAGTCGAGGCCTTTCGGCGTGGCTACCCACAGGCCGTTCAGGACATCGTCGTACTCTATCCAGGAGATAAAGGCGCTGGCGAACGTGCCCTCGTCGACAAAGGCAGCGGCCGGGTCGAAACGTCCTTCGTCGGTCAGTTTCATCCGGTTGACACCTCCTCCCCAAGTGGCGATCCAGAGATATCCGTCACCCTCGGTGATGAAGCAGACGGCATCGTGCGACAGGGAGGACGCACGGCCGCGTTCGTGCCGGAAATGGGTGAAGGTCTTTTTATCCGGGTTCCGTTTGTTCAATCCCCCTTCGACGGTGCCGACCCAGAGGGTATGACGGCTGTCTTCGTAGATGGCGTTGACGGGGTTGGCGGAAAGCGAGGCTGGCTGTTTGCGGTCGTGGTGGTAGAGTTCGAACATGACCTCTTTACGGATCATCTTATTCACTCCCCCTTTTTCGGTTCCGATCCAGAGGATTCCGCCGGGGTCGAGGAAAAGGGAATTGATGAAATTATTGTTCAGCCCGTTGACCCTTTCCGGGTCGCTGGCTATTTGCAGGAAATCGTCGGTCGACTTTTGATAGATACAAAGGCCTTTGTAGGTGGCTATGATGATGTTATTGTCCTTGTCAGGAATGAGGTCCATGACATAATCCTGGATAAGCGAGCGAGGGTCGGAAGGGTCGTTGGTGTAGAAACGACTCCGGGCCGTTTTTTTATTGTAGCAAAGCAGGCCGGTTGCAGTCCCCACCCATATCGTGTCGCCGTCGGGACAGAGGGACAGAATCTCTTCGACAGGCGAAGCGGGTTGCCGGAAAGAGACAGGGGCCAGTTGGAAAGAGTTTTCCGACAGTTTCTTTACCATGCAGACCGTGCCGTTCCCGTAGCCGACCCAGACGGTGCCTTCATCATCGCGGCAGAGGGCTTTCACGTCTTCACCTTGTCCTTCTCGGATCATTTCGATGGCCTCCGGATCACCCAGTTCATTCAGCGTGACGATGGCCAGGCCTTTGTTGAAACCGACCCATATCCGGCCGTCATCATCCTTCGCAAAGGCATTGATAGCGGATGAAAACAGGGGATTGGAGGCGAAACGGGAGTAATCGTAATTGCGAACTTCGCCGGTATTGAGGTCGATCACATTGACACCTTCTTCGGTGCCGACCCAAAGGTTATGGCGATCGTCCTCGATAAGGGTGCGGACGAAAAGACTGTTGAGGGAATTTTTCCCCGAACGGGTATCGTAGCGGACAAATTCGTAACCGTCGAAACGGTTCAGCCCGTTCCAAGTGGCGAACCACATGAAGCCGCGGGTGTCTTTATAAATATAATCGACCGTATTCTGGGCCAGGCCGTTGTCGGACGTCAGGTAGGAGAAATTATAGGCTTCGGGATTTAACTCGGCATGCCCCTTGACACACAGAAGAAAGAAAAGAAACAGTAGCAGATATACGTTTTTAGATGTATGAATGTGGTTCATATTCGTCAGGATTCTTTTAAATGACAAATATACACTATACATAAGAGATTACCACCTGTCGGGAATGAAAAAATGATAGTTATAAAACATGTCTTATGAATGATGGTCTAATGAATGGAAAAGACTGTATGGAGTTCGTTTAGAACTATGGTTTAAACAGTGCAAAGATAATCACTATCACTTAACAAACAAGATTTCATATACTTTTTACCATCTAATTAAATCACTTATCTTCCATCTTGGTAGCAATAAGAGATACAATCAAGTACATCTTTTGTTTTTAATTCATACCATACTCTATTAGGCAAACATTTCTACCCCTTGATTTCCCAGAAAACACCATAGTTCTAAACGAACTAAACTAAAATTAATAATCATGGCAACAACAACCCCAAAAATGCGCAGCATAGCCGGCCTATTAGTACCGAACTATCTGACGGAACGAGAAGACGACTTCACTTTCAACGTAACCTATTTAGCGAATCGCACCGTAAAAGACCTTTGTAAACTTGCTGCCCAATCAGGAAGCAAGTTCTCCGCCTCCGAACTTGAGAGTGCTTACAACGATTTACTGGATCAGGCAAAGACAGAATTATACTCAGCTTCTACTGTAGAATTTGGTTTTACGAACAACTCCCTCGGTGTAGATGGTCCCTTTATCGGTCCGAAAGCCGCATTCAATCCCGAAGAGAACAGTGTAAACATCCGTAGCTCACAGCGTGCCGAGTTTCGCGAAGACTTGAAAAAGATCAATGTAATCGTCTCCGGCGTAGAAGAAAATCTACCGACAATCACCCGCGTGATCGACATAGTGACCGAAAAGGTAAACTCACAAATCACCCCGGGTGGCAACCTCAACGGTGAAGGCAAACGCATCAAAATAGTAGGAACCGAAGGTAAAACCGTCGGCTTCTTTTTCATTAATGCAGATAATGACACTGAAACGGCCGTATCCAAAACAGCTGTTTCTCGCAATGACCCGTCGTTCTTCTCCTTCACTATCCCCACATTGGCAAATGGCAGCTACTATCTGGAGATAGCCTCCCAATATGGAGGCAACAGCAAAACAGTGCTCAAAGAGGTACGCCGCAATCGCTTCCCCTATAAGTTGACAGTGGACAATGAAGACGATCGTCCGGTGATAGAATAGCCTCTACATTTACGACAACCATAAACGAGAGGTTACGGACATCGTAATAGGTAACTTACGACCATCGTAACCCCTCTGTTACGATCATCATAAAGCCGCTGTAACGATCATCGTAACAAAAACAGGAATCTTTTATTATCAATTTAATTATAACAACGTATGAAAAAGAAGTACTTAAAGAGTATGACGGCACACGCAATCATGGTGATACTGTCTGCATTATGCCTGACCGGACATCAGACGGTTGGAGCACAGAACCGAAATATGGGAGGAGGAGCACCCTCTAGTAGTAGCTCCGCCACACATGTCAGCTCTCCTCAAAAACCAACTATGCCCCTTATGACAAGAGGCACAGGGAATGCCGTTTCTGTTAATGAAACAGAATATGCAACTTGGGCGGATGCAGTAACAGCGATCAACCAATCATCGGAGGCAAACTTTGATATCGTATTACTGAATCATGTAATAGATGCTAAAACAATGCCAGACAAGCCTTGCACAATTAGCGGTACTACAGCAGGCGTTAATTTTGCCTATGTCAATGACGAGGGTAATCTCACACGAATTCAGATGTTAGCACCAATGACTTTTAAGAATATTACGCTTCAGATATCGCAGATTGCAGCGAATGGATATGCACTGACATTTGATGAAGGAGTAGAGTGTATTACTAAATATGGTAATAATAACGAATTTACCGGTATCCGAAATATCTGGGGTGGTACGGACAATACTAGCGATGTAGAGAATACAAACATCACCATCAAAAGCGGTCAGTTCGGCTGGGTAACAGGAGGAAGTGGAAGTACTGGCAACGTCATCGGCACATCAACAATAACAGTAACCGGAGGAACAATTAATGGTTCCATCTTTGGAGGTGGTTATGAAGGAACATGCGGCAACACCATAGTAAATATGTCAGGAGGAACAACCGGATGGATTTACGGAGGAGGCGAAGCTAGCAACGTTACCAACACTGCCAAGCTGACTATTTCCGGTGAAAACACGATGATCAATCATAATCTTTTCGGAGGTTCCGACAGCGGAACTTGTGGCAGCACAGAAGTTATCCTTAACGGAGGTACATTCAAAGAAAACATATTTGCAGGAGGTTTTACAGGTATCGTAACCAGTCTTTCCTCCATTGTGGTGAATAACGCAAAAATAGATCCTGACGAACTTGAACCAGGTACCTATAGCGGTGGTAGCATCTATGGAGGTGGATTTGGCCAGGACAAAGATAATGGAGACAAAGGTAAAGTTGGTTCTACCAAAGTAGTAATAAAAAGTGTCGCTTCAGGTAGTAAAAACGCAAATATCTATGGAGGAGGGCTTTACTCTAAAGTAACAGGCAACACGGATGTAACAATCGAAGGTGGAGATATACAATATGTATATGCCAGCGGTTACAATTATAATATGGCTACAGGTTTAGTCGGAGGAAACGTAAATCTACTTATTAAAGGTGGAACAATTCAAGCCGTTGGTGCTGCCAGAGGGCAAGATCAAAATGGTTCTATTGCTGTTACCGGAACAATGAACATTACGATAGAAGGTGGAGTTGTAAAAAATTTCATCAGATCCGGAAACGAAAGTTTCGGAAGCGAATATAAGGCTTGCACATTGACAGTTAAAAACCTGGGTAGCGAAAATGATCCGTATACATTGCCTGGTATATATGCAGTATCAAACCTTGTTCTCGAAAACTCAATCGTAAAATTCAATGAGCCGAAGTTTGTAGAGCCGTTTGTTTATAATCTATATGGATTTACAATTATGGAGGATCATCCTATAAATATTAGTGGTAGCGGAAAACTGGTAGGAACTAATATATTCGTTCATTCTCTATCTTCTGGTGCTTTATCGCCAAACAAGCCTCTTATAGTAACTGAAACACAGCCAACAACAACTTTCGCAGGTTATGTGAAAATGGAAAACAACAGTCCCGTCACTATTCCTATTTACAAAGCTGGTCACACTTACCGCCTGAAGAAAGATGATGAAACACTCTATACTGTAAACATTACTGCTCCTAAAACAGAAGGTGTAGGAACTGTTTCCGTAAAGTGGGATCAATATGACTCAAAGGACGTGATGCTGGAAGATGGCGACCAGGTTCCGACTAATGCGTCTATTACTCCGGAAATTACACCAAACGATGAAGGTATCACTGCAACCCTTAAAAACGGCGAAACAACCATTACAAGCGGATCAGCACTCACCCTCTCGGCCAACGCCTCCTTTCATGGTGAGTTTGAGATACTGCCGTTAGACTTAAATGGTAAAGATGCAGATATCACCATCTCGAAAGAAGGTGATATCTGGAAATACACCAAAGAAATTCTAACAAGAGCCCCTGCCACTCCGATCTCTTTCAATGGCACGATTCAAAATACGCTGGCTGATACAAAACGTGTATTAATCGATGCCACAGCACAGGGCGCATTGACGTTCGAGAGCGTAAAGATTAATTCTACAACAACGACCGCCCCAGCCCTGACAATCAACAGCGGAGCAAGAGTTTCTTTCAGTGGAAGCTTAGAGGTGAAAACCGGAGAAGCCAACCAGTATGGTATCGTGAATAACGGTAGCCTGACAATCACCGGAGCCTCTACCGAAATCACAGCAACCAACACCACCTCCGACAGCGACAAAGGTATCAAAGTGAATGCCACTGCCTCCCTGGTTTCTGAAACAGACACAAAACTGATCACCTCCGGCATGGCAAACACAGGAACCGTTGTCGTGAAAGAAGGTGCAACAGCCGAGACAAGCGCAGGAACCGCACTTCAAAAAACCTATCTTGTGACCGTATCCAACCCAGGCAACGGCAACAAGCTGGTTCTTAAAGCTGGTGCCGACATCACCGTCAGCGATCAGGATAAGGTTGCAGACAAAACGGTGCTCACAGTCAGCGGAGTTCCGGCTTCCGGCTACACACTGGAGTCGATCACTGTCAGCCCAAAAGGAGGTCAGACAGCAACGCTCAGCAACAACAGCACATATACGATGCCGGAAAGCGAAGTCACCTTTGCTGCCACATTCAAGGGAATAACACCTCCGACACCTCCTGCAACAGTCTATTACAATGTTACCCTACCGACAGTAGAAGGGGCAACGACCGATCCTGTCGCCGGAGAATATGAAGTAGAGGCATGGGGGAGTTTTCGTTTCTATCTCACACTAAGTAAAGACTATAACCTGTCTACTCCGGTTGTAACGACTGACCAGGGTGAAACTATCACGCCCCGCGATAGCGATGGTGCTTATATTATAAAGTATGTGCGTCAGTCTCTTGAGATATTTATCAACGATGTTGTGAAAAATCCCGATCCGGTAAGCAATGAAACAATTGAAACAAGCCAGTCCAAAGTATGGGCGGAGAATGGTATTTTGCATATTCAAACGACTGTTACAGGAAAAATATATGTTTATTCGGCTGAAGGAAAGCTGCAAACATTACGTAACCTCAACGCCGGTGAAAATTACAGTGTTCAACTTCCAGCTGGTATCTATTTTGTTCTGATTGGCAACGAACGATTCAAAGTAAGATTGTAAATAGGTAAAGGTTTTATTCAAATAAGTATTGCCCCCATAAGGTGTCTTTTTCTGACGAACCTTATGGGGGCAATTGCTAATCTCCCAATTGCTTAAATCGAAACCTTAAACGGTTCCGTATAAACCATCGCATCGATCCCCTCTATCTTCAACCCCATACGGGCATAGATAAATCCGCTTGAAGGCAAAGAGCCGGATGTCGAGTTGACAGACAAACTACTTAAGTCGAGACTCAGTGAAACCGGATTACCAGCCTGGGCCGGTGTAGTAACCGAGCCGGTACCCGATCCGAAATTGTAGGTGTCGTCCACAATCACATTGCGGCCGGCGTAAAGGCCAACGAACTCGATCGTCTTACCCCCGGTGATTTCATGTACGTTGCAAGTAGCCGAAACCACCTTGTTGTTGCAGGTTATAGCAGTATTCTCCAACAGATAATAAGGAGTGACCGGAATATCTACCGTCTCCCCGCTACGGCAATTCTCCACCGTGATGGTGTCGGAAGCCGTCGGGTTCGTCCACGGGCCGACATTCTCGACACGGATCAATTTATACGTTTTGCCGGTGTAAACGCTGGCACTGAACGTACCGTCCTGTGCCACCTGCACCGTCAGATAAGTGCTGGCCGACAGTTCCCAACCCGGTTCGTAGAGGCGGAAACTCACCTGGTTGTTCTTTACGTTGACAGGCTGTCCGTCGTAAACCACTCGTCCGGTCAGCGTTGTGTTCGGGGCATCGAAGTTGTCGTATTCGCAGGAGGTGAATACGGCAGCCAAGGCTGCGAATAGGAATAAAGCTATCTTTTTCATATGTATTGTCATCTTTAATTAGTTGTAGTTCGGATTTTGTACCAGTTTCAGATTCTTGTTCAAGACATCCTGTTCAAATGAAGTATAGTAGTTACCCACGCGGAAGTTACGCGGAGCCTTGAAGCGCGGGGCTATCTTACGTACGAAGATATACTTGCCGTCGTTCGCACCACCGATCACCCGGTAAGGATAAAGGGCATACAACATCGTGTTCTCGGACTGCACACCGTTCCATAAGGTATGTGCTTTACGCAGACGTTTCATATCCCACCAGCGGTGATCTTCGAGAGCCAGTTCGCAACGGCGTTCGTGCAACAGGTTGTCGATCGTCAGGTCGGCTGTCGTCCATGAGTCGGCACCAAAACCGGCACGCTGGCGTATGGCGTTCGCATATTGCAGCGCCTTGCCTGTCTGTCCCAGTTCCATCGCCGCTTCAGCCGCATTCAGATAGACCTCTCCCATCCGGAAATACGCCCACCAGATATACGAACCCTGACCACGGGCGGATGAACCGACGGTTGCATCCACATATTTACGCAGGTTGAAACCGGTATTGGTATAAGTGGCACGGTTCAGCGGGCCGTCTTTACCAATGAAAGTACCGCCGTCCGCATTCGGATGGTTATCGGCAGCTTCATAAGTGGAGTTAGGTTCCGAACCGTCGACAAACAGATACGATCCATTCTGATAAACAGCTACACCGGCCTGAACATCTAAGTGTGCCCCTTTAAATTCTTGTTCGGGAAGCAGGCAGGTTCCTTGCAAACGATAGTCGCGACCGGTAAAGATATCGGAACGGTTATCGTAAGCTATATAGTTACCGTTGGCATCCTTATCGGCCAGGCGAGCAGTGGCTCCGTCCAGTCTATAGTATGACTCCACCAACTGCAAAGTCGGGCAAAGATCCGATCCATTGTCATTGTCTTCATTCATCGACTGCGCAATATTGGCAAATGAAAAGGTATGGAACTTGCTGGCTGAATAATCCTTGCTCCAAAGCACTTCCGTGTTGCCATCCTTGATACTGACAGCCTTATAAAATTCATCCGCAGAAGGATTATCCACTCCTTGCAGACGGAACACGCCACCGGTGATGATCTCTTCCGCACAAGCTAACGCCTTTTCATAAAATCCGCTTGCATTCTGCCCACTCATACCAACCACGCCGTCCTGCAAATCCGAACGAACCGGATTACTCATGGCTGCATTATACTTAGCAATAGAACCGGCGTACAACATAGAACGACTGGCTAGAGCCAAAGCCGTGTATTTGTTGGCACGTGAAACATACTTGATACCATTGTTGGCTGCCAGAACTTCTTTAATTGCCATACATTCGTTATATACATAATCGTATACTTCCGCTTCGGTGGAACGCGGCGTTTGAAGTTCAGCAATATCCATGCCCGGCGTATACACCTGCGTAGATGTAACCAAAGGCACACCACCCATGCGGATACACATCTGGAAATAAGTATAGGCACGCAGGAAGCGGAATTCCCCGTCGTACACAGCCACATCGGCTTCCGGCAACGTAGATGTTTTCAACGATTCGATCGCCTGGTTGATCTTATAAATGTATTCGTAATTATAATAACGGAAAACATCGTAAGCATAAGCTACCATCTGGTTACGGGCCGTTTCCACGTCCTGATTCATCAATCCGCACCACATAAAATCGTCGTAGAGGGAGAAGTTAACGTCATCGTCGAGCGTACCGTTGTTAGGCACTTCGTTGTACAGATTAGCCAAAACACCCTGCACCATCGTGTTGTCGTTCCATACCTGGTCGCCGGTCAGGAAGTCGGAAGGTTCCGTATTGCCCAGCCATTCGTCGCAACTTGCCAGCGAGCACGTCAGTATAGCGGAACCGAGGATATATAATAAATTCTTTTTCATATGATTTAATTAATTAGAAGTTAAGATTAAAACCGAATGAGAACGTACGCAGGTTGGGTGTAACCAATGCACTGTTGGATTGAATTTCCGGATCGAGCTGATATTTACTCAGGTTGTCGATACTGAACAAGTTGTAAGCATTTGCATAGATACGCAGACGATCTACAAAGAACTTGCTGGAGATAGACTTCGGCAGGGTATAACCCAGTTCCAGAGTACGGAGCTTGATATAATAAGTATTATGCATCCAGAAACTGGAGTATTTGTTGAAGCTCACATTAGCTCCGGCATAGCGGGTAGCAGGGAATTTTCCGGCGATCCATTCGCTGTTAGCATCTGTCGGATCGGCACGGTGCCAGGAGTCTGTCAATAGATAAGCAGTCGAGTTGCCATCTCCCTGGAACGGGTAAGCAACTTCCCAACTCATGTGGTAGGACTGTCCTGCCGCACCGGCAAAGTCGGCTTTCAGGTCGATACCTTTCCATTCGAAAGAGGTATTGATACCGAAGTTGATGTAAGGCAGCTGACTCAGGCCGTAACCGATAGGACGTTCGTCAAGTTCGTTGATAACGCCGTCGCCGTTCTGGTCTTTAAAGATCAGGTCGCCCGGGAGCATGGTCGTATTTCCCTGGCCGTCATTATCCACCTGATAGCCCTGGATATCTTCGTAGCTTTGGAAACGGCCGGTCACTTCATATCCCCAGTTGGTATTGGCCCAACGGTTTTCCGTAGAGTTACGATATTCGTCCCAGCTCGAACCGAAACGCGGTTTGTAAGAGTCGCCCGACATTTTACGGGCCAGGGTGAAGTTACCGCCTACTGAATAAGTCAGTTCCCTGAACTTATCGCGCCAGGTGATACCCAGTTCCAATCCTTTATGGTAATCCGAATTCAGGTTTTCCTTGGCCAGCGAGAAACCAACTTCCGTTGGAATCAATACGTCGTAACGCAGGGCCGGCAGACCGGTACGTTTACGTTGGAAGACTTCGAAAGTACCGCTCAAATGGTCATCCAGGAAGCCATAATCCACACCGATATTGATAAGAGTCGATTTGATCCAGGACAGAGTAGTGATAGGGATACCACGGTATACGACACCGCTCATGGCATTACCATTCATCACGGCGTTACCCGAACCGTAAGTATATCCGTTTAAATAAGAATAAGGGGATACGATATCGTCCAGATAGCCGTCGTTATCATCATCAACGTCGAGTTTATCGTCTCCCATCTGTCCCCAGGAAGCACGGATCTTTAGGTTAGACAATTTGATCTTATCTTTTACTCCAGCCAAGAACGACTCTTCCGAAAGCCTCCAGCCGGCAGATACAGCCGGGAAGAACCCCCAGCGATTGCCTTCCTGGAACAGGTAAGAACCGTCGTAACGGCCACTGAACTCAGCGAAATACGTGCTTGAATAGTCGTAAGCGGCACGAAACACCATACCGGCACGGCGGGCGGTGGTTATCTTTGTTTCCATCGACTGCATATCGGCGATACCGTTCGTCAGAGGGATATAGTTATTGGTCGGCAATGTGTTATATTGCAACCAGTCTCTTGTCTTTTCAAATGTTTCTATACCTAACACCCCGGATACATGATGTTTCTGGTTAAAGGTATGGTCGTAGTTCATCTGGGCCTGGAAGGTTTGTTCCACCTTTTCATCTTTCAGACGCCGACGCCAGGGGTTTTGGTTTCCCCATTGTTCGTTGTAGCTATCATTCGTTTTATCATAAGTATATACTTTATAGGTATACTCGAACTGTTCCTGGTCGTTGCGGGCAATCCAATAGTTATAGGCTACGCGGGCTTTCAGTCCTTCGATCGGGCTCTGCCATTCTGCATAGACGTTGGCGGTAGCCGATTTCCAGATATCGTCCGTATAACCGGTAATACCTCTGTCGAAGATAGCGGCTCCGGTAGCGTTGTTACGGGTCGCGTTTACGTAATCCGGATTGTCGTTGGCATAAGCATGTTGTGTCGGCCAGTTCTGGAACATGGCGTAATATGGCTGCCAGTAATCGTCCAGTCCCGGCACACCTACGTTATGGCGTTCTTCGATACGACCACTCAGGTGAGCACCGATCTTCAGCGACTTGGTGATGCTCGCTTCAATATTACTCTGAAGGTTGGTACGGGCAAAATTAAACCCGTTGATCATAGCTTTCTGGTCGAGGTGGGAAACACCGAAGTGGTAATTAATTTTTTCGGAACCACCGGTAGCACTTACGTTACCATACCACACCGGAGCGTTTTTATTGGTGATGAACTTCTGCCAGTCGAAGCTGGAATATTCACCTTGTCCCTGACGCCACAAGTTAAGTTCTTCCATGGTGCGGGCGGTCGATCCGTAGGTATTCAGGTCGGCCTGCATGCGTCCTTCGTAGAATTGGGAGGCGTTGGCCACCTCCGGATAACGCATGAAGTTCTGGATACCGTAATAGGCATTGGCTGATATCTGGTTCTTTTCACCCCGTTTTCCGGATTTGGTTGTCACCAATACAACTCCGTTGGCTGCACGCAAACCGTAGATAGCGGCGGAGGCATCCTTCAGGATCGTAATACTTTCGATATCGTTCACGTCGATATTGTTGAACTGCGCTTCTTCACATTGTATCCCGTCGATCACATACAACGGTGTACCCATGTTACGTATCTGGATAGCTGCACTCGCACCCGGGCGACCGTCGGCCTGGCGGGCGGAGATACCCGGTGTCTTACCGACCAGTGCACCGGCCGTCGTAGGAGTCGTGGTACGTGTCAGTTCTTCCGATCTAACACTGCTGATAGCCCCGGTCAACGAGCCCTTTTTCTGGGTACCGTAACCGACAACGACCACCTCTTCCAGCGCTTCGCTGTCTTCTTTCAATTGTACCCGGATATTTTTCTTTCCTGTAATGGATACTTCCTGCGGCGCATAACCGATATAAGAAAATACAAGGACTTTACCATTCCCTACTTCCAAAGAGAATGCACCGTCCATATCCGTAATCGTACCGACATTCGGATTGTCTTTTACGACCACATTCACACCGATCAACGGCTCCCCGGTCGGATCGGTCACGGTTCCTGTTACCACATTTGTCTGCGCCATAAGCCGGAAGCTAAAGGCCAATAAAAACAAGAGGACTACCGGTAACTTGGATAGCTGTTTGCTCTTAATAAATTGATAATTCATAAAAACTTTTTGTTTTAAGGTTACTTCATACTTAACTCATTCTGATTTGATACGACTCGTTTCCCCCAGATAGAGAAGCCGTGGGAATCTAATCCCGTAAACAGGATCGTTTTCATTTCATTCTCCCAGTCTTGTCCCATATGTGGAATGAGTCCTTGCATTTCTTCTTCTCCCAGGCGGATATTCAGATCGGTTCCCGGCGTGTATGTCCAACGTCCCTCCTGCTCGCCGGTAATTTTCCCATCCGGCGTAAAAGTATAATGGACAGAGACATTCACTTCATTATCGTGCAGTTCCCCTTCCCCCCACAGGATCTGCCCGGCCCAGAGCCGGCGTTCGTATTTGCTGTCGCGGATCAGGATCATTTCCCACTCGCCCACGAAATCATCCTTTATGAAATCCTGCTGCGGGATACCGGCATATCTTTCCGGCGATACAACAGGCCAGCCGTCTTTGGTCCAGAATATTTCACGAACGTGGAGATCCATCAACTGGTTAGCCGGGCTAAGGCGTCCCTGGTGCATCAGGAAATAACGGCCGTTATCATTAATGACGCCGCAATGTGCCGTACCTGCCCATCCCGGATGGTTATCGAAACGATATGGGTGCGTCAGAACCGGATAGTTATTGGTTTCTTCACTCATCTCTTTGCCAAACAGGTCGAAGAAAGGGCCTTCCGGCTTATCCGAACGTCCGACACGGATATTATAGGTTGTCATCAACGGGTCGTAGGAGACGAACAGGTAATACTTTTTCAGCTCCGGGTTATAGATTATTTCCGGGGCTTCGATATTATCCTTTTTGCCATTTGCCCGACGGGCGATACAATGTCCCTGATCTCCGCTACGCATGGCCAGTCCGGTTTCCGGATCCAGCTGCAATTCATAAAGGCCTCCGAAATAGGAGCCGTATACCATCCAGTGTTCCCCATTCTCAGTTATGATGACGCTTGGGTCGATCGCATTCATAACGGAAGTGGAGTCTGTTTTCACTACACAGCCTTTCAGTTCCCAGGGACCTTCCGGCGAAGATGCCTCTGCCATCCCCAGATAGGACACCGATTTGGCAAAAGCCGAGACACAGTAATACAGTCGAAACTTATCTTTATACTCAACCAGGTAAGGCGCCCAGATATTGGTTGCCCCATCTCCCCCGGCATTACTTCTGACATGTTCTACCGCTTCTGCCGGAATTTCCGGGAAAGCCCAACCGACGAATTCCCAGTTCACCAGGTCTGTCGACTTACGCACCTGAATGTATCCGAGCGAAACACCTGCCTCTTTGGTCTCTTCTTTGTTCTCCCGGAAAATGGCATCAGTCGAATAGAGATAGAACGTATCCCCTATCTTTCGACCTGCCGGATCGTGTACGTTATAAGTACCCCACGAACGGTAATCCTTCATGGCGGAGACGGATGTGTAATCGTCTTTCCACGGATTAGGGTTCTTTTCCGGTGTTATCGGCTGCCTGCCGAAGCTGCATCCGGAGACAACAAGGGTTGCAGCAGCCATTAAAATGGTTGCCTTAATGATTGCCTTACACATAAATTATACGTGTTTAAATTATTTCAATTCGATAGTTACCAGCGATTTGGCAGGGATCGTCACGGTCAGTTCCCCGTTTTTGTATTTTGCCCCTTTGAAGTTTACCAAACGCACATTCTCCGGTTTATCGAATGTATTGCACGCACGTACATTCTCTCCTGTAATGATCTGTGCATTACTTACATTTGCGGCATTCGTTCCACGTACAGCACAAGACAGTTCGATATCGTTTGCCGGGTCTATATTAACGAGTGAAATATGGATCGCTCCGTTTTTATCCTTTGAAGCGGATGCGCTGACTGCCGGAAGGCTACGTCCAAGGCGTTCATATTCGTTGCATTTTACTTCGATAGGAAGCAAGGTGGCATCCTGATGTACTTTATACATATCGAAGACATGGTATGTCGGTGTCAAGACCATCTTTTCTCCTCCTGTCAGGATCATAGCCTGCAATACGTTTACCATCTGGGCGATATTCGCCATCTTCACCCGGTCGCAATGTTTATGGAAGATATTCAGGGAAACGCCGGCCAACAAGGCATCACGCAATGTGTTTTGCTGATAAAGGAAACCCGGGTTTGTTCCCGGTTCTACATTATACCAGGCACCCCATTCGTCGATGACTAGACCTAAGCGTTTTTCCGGATCGTACTGGTCCATAATAACGGTATGGCGTTCGATCAATTCTTCGATATGTACAGCATTTTCGATTGTACGGAAATATTCGTTATCATCAAATCCGGTGGCATTCCCTTTGTTGGTCCAACTATCGGCGAACGTATAATAATGTAATGAGATACCGTTCATCATATGACCCGGGATATTCTTCATTAAAGTACTTGTCCAGTTATAGTCGTCCACATTCGGGCCACCGGCAATCTTAAACAGATGATTGGTTCCGTAATTACGGCAATAAGTGGCATAACGACGGTAATTTTCGGCATATCCTTCGGGGGACATATTTCCACCACAGCCCCAGTTTTCGTTTCCCACACCCCAGAACTGTACCTTCCACGGTTTCTCACGTCCGTTTTGTTTACGCAGGTTCGCCATCGGACTTTCCCCGTCGAAAGTGATATATTCTACCCATTTCGACATTTCCTCTACGGAACCGCTACCCATGTTTCCACAGATATAAGGCTCCGTTCCCAGTTCCTCACAAAGATTCAGGAATTCGTGTGTTCCGAAACTGTTATCCTCCGTAACGCCTCCCCAATGAGTATTGATCATCTTCGGACGTTGGCTACGTGGACCGATACCGTCACGCCAGTGGTATTCGTCGGCAAAGCAACCGCCCGGCCAGCGCAGATTAGGTATATTAATATGTTTAAGGGCGGCGATGATATCATTCCTCACTCCGTTCGTATTAGGAATCTTAGAGTCTTCCCCTACCCAAAGGCCATCATAGATACATCTTCCCAAATGTTCGGAAAACTGTCCGTAGATATGTCGGCTGATCGTCTCAGTTCCCAGATCGGCATTAACAACCATCTGAGCTTTCTCCTGTGCGGAGATAAATGGGATTGCCGCAAAAAGCAATAACCCGGCTAACAAACTTCGTTGTGTATTCATGTCTATTAAATTATTGGTATCGTGTTTAACGAGAGCAAATGTAGAACGAACACTTTACAACGAGGTGGATATATTGCTTTTTGTGGTGGATAAAAGTGTATTTAACACGTTGAACATATCATTTCCCAATTATGTTCTATCTTTGTAACAAAGATATGGGAAAATACTGGCAAATTCTTAAACGATATAAAGTGGGATTGTTGATCAGCCCGCTTCTTGTACTGATCACTGTGCTGTGTGAAACAATTCAGCCGATGTTCATGGCTGAAATCATTGACAACGGGGTCATGCCGCGCGACCTGTCGGTTATTACCCGAATTGGGACCTATATGGTGTTGGTATCCGTCGGAGGATTATTGGTCAGTATTGTGAATACTTACATTTCTTCCCGCATCGGAATCGGCTTCGGTACAGATCTACGGGGAACACTCTTCAATAAAATACAGCAACTATCCTTTTTCGATATCGATAAATTCAGTTCGGCTTCGCTTGTCACAAGACTTACTAGCGATATATCCCGCATACAGCAGATCGTTCTGATGTCGATGAGACTTTTATTACGCTCTCCACTGATGCTCGTCATGGCCGTTTTCTTTGTCGTCAGCATCAATAAACAACTGGCATTGGTCCTGATAGCAGCTATCCCGATCCTCGGAGGAAGTGTTTACCTGATCCTGAGCAAAGGTTTTCCTTATTTCCTGAAAGTACAACAGAAAGTAGACCAACTGAATGGAGTGGTCAGGGAAAACCTCATCAATATCCGTGTCGTCAAATCTTTTGTCAGAGAAGATTTTGAGACGGATAAATTCGTCAAAAGCAGTGAAGAACTGCGCGATATGGTGATCCGTGCCTCCAACATCGTCGTTTCCATCTTTCCGGTCATGCAGTTAGTCATGAATTTATCCATCCTGTCCATCCTCTGGTTGGGCGGACAAAAGGTGATGGACGGCGAACTGAAGGTGGGCGAACTGATCTCATTCGTCAATTACGTCTTTCAGGTACTGATGTCTCTGATGATGCTTTCCATGATCATCATGTCGTACGCCCGTGCTTCCGCATCCTCTAAACGGATCATGGAAGTGCTCGATACGGAACCCTCCCTGACAAACACCCGGGAAGGACTTCAAAACAAACACCGGGTAGAGAAAGGAGAAGTTACATTTAATGACGTCAGTTTCCGTTACATCGGTGGAGAAAATGACATTCTACAGCATATCAGCTTCCGGGCCGAACCCGGCGAAACGATTGCGCTGGTCGGTGCTACCGGCTCTGCCAAAAGCTCCCTGGTACAACTGATACCACGGTTGTACGATGTTACTGCCGGAGAAATCCGGATCGACAACATCCCGATAAAAGACTATAACCTGGATGAGCTTCACCAGGGGATCGGCATGGTCCTTCAAAAAAACGAACTATTCACCGGAACGATCGTCGAAAACCTCAAATGGGGAAAACCCGACGCATCGATGGAAGAGATAGAAGAAGCCACCCGTGCCGCCGAAGCACACGATTTTATCCAGTCCTTCACGGACGGTTACAATACATTGCTGGGACGCGGAGGCATCAATCTTTCCGGCGGACAAAAACAGCGTATCTGCATCGCGCGTGCCTTGCTCCGTAAACCCAAGATACTGATCCTGGATGACAGTACGAGTGCTGTCGATACGGAAACAGAACTGAAAATACGGAACAACCTGAATGCGTTGTTACACGACACGACTGTATTTATCATCACCCAGCGGATCAATACGATGCAATCGGCCGACCGGGTGATCGTACTTGAAGACGGCGAGATCAACGCCATAGGAACTCCGGATGAATTGATCGAAACATCTACCGTTTATCAGGAAATCTATCATTCACAACAAGTATTATTATAGGATATGGCACACGGAGATCATTTAAAAGAGAATGCAAAGCCCCGGGAAGGAAAGAAAACTTTCTTCCGGCTGATTTCGTACCTGTCCTGCGACAAGCGTCTATTGTTCGTGATCGGCTTCCTGATCATTGTCAGTATCGTGGCTAATCTGTTGGGGTCATACATGTTGCGCCCGATTATCAATGATTATATCCTTCCCGGAGACTTTCACGGATTGATCAGGGTATTAGCTATCCTTGCCGCCATTTACCTGACAGGAGTTGCCGCTGTCTATATTCAATATATCCTGCTGAATAAAATAGGCCAGCGCACCGTTACCCGTATGCGTGCCGATCTTTTCCAGAAAATGGAACATTTGCCTGTCAAATATTTCGACACACACCAGCACGGCGACCTGATGAGCCGTTACACGAATGACATAGACAAGATCAGCGATGCACTGACCGACAGCCTGTCGGATATGTTGTCGAGTGCTCTTACCCTGATCGGTATCTTCTGTCTGATGTTATATATCAGTCCGATACTTACTCTGGTAACTCTGATCACCGTCCCGCTGATGTTCCTATTTGCCAAAGGGATCGTTCAGCGAAGCCGCAAATACTTCAAAGCCCAGCAGGAGTCTATCGGCACTCTGAACGGGTATATCGAAGAAATGATAAGCGGCCAGAAGGTGATCAAAGTATTCGGACACGAAAAGAAAGTACAGTCCGATTTCGACATGCTCAACGACGACCTGAAAGGTAAATCGGAGAAAGCTCAGTTCTATTCCGGTATGATGATGCCCGTCATGCAGAACCTGAACACATTGAATTACGTCTTTATCACGATTGTAGGTGCCCTACTCGCCATCTTTCGTGGTTTCGATGTCGGTGGTCTTGCAGCCTTTCTGCAATATTCCCGCCAGTTCGGGCGTCCGATCAATGAATTGGCCAGCCTTTACAACAGTATCCAGGCAGCCATCGCCGGAGCCGAACGTATCTTCGAAGTGATCGACGAAGCACCGGAAACACCGGACGCCCCCGAAGCCATCGCCTTACAACAGGTACAGGGAGATGTTTCTATGAAAGACGTTTATTTCGGATACAAACCGGAGAAAACAATTCTGAAAGGTATTTCGCTCCATGCCTCTGCCGGTTGTAAAATAGCATTGGTCGGTGCCACCGGAGCTGGGAAGACAACCATATTAAACATGCTCCCCCGTTTCTTCGATATCCAGTCGGGCGAAATCGCCATAGACGGTCACCCGATACAACAAATCAAACGAAACAGCCTGCGCCAATCCATGGCGATCGTTTTGCAGGACACTCACCTGTTCACAGGAACTGTCCGCGAAAATATCCGTTTCGGACATCTGGACGCGACCGATGAAGAAGTTGTACAAGCAGCTAAACTGACTGCCGCCCATTCTTTCATCAAACGTCTGCCCCAGGGATACAACACCTTGCTGGAAAACGACGGTGCCAACCTCAGCCAGGGACAACGTCAGTTGCTCAACATCGCCCGTGCCGCTATTGCCGACCCTCCTATCCTATTATTGGACGAAGCAACTAGCAATATCGATACCCGTAGCGAGATACTCATCCAGAAAGGTCTCGACCAACTGATGCAGGGACGCACCAGCCTGATCATCGCCCACCGCCTCTCTACCATCAGAAACGCAGACGTGATCCTGGTACTCGAACACGGACAGATCGTAGAACGGGGAAATCATGAAGAACTTCTCCGCTTAAAAGGGAAATATTACTCGCTAAATCAGGAGCAGTTCAAGTAATTTAATTGTATTTACCTATATATCATCCTTAAAAAAGTATATCTTTGCGAGAAGATTTATTTAATAGAAAGGAGTTATATATGACAGCAGTAGAATTAAGACTTACCCTCTTACAGGAAATTGCCACTATCCTCGATGATGAAGCACTCGTCAAAAAAGCTTTAACTTCTATCCGCCGTATGAAACAAGCGGCCTCCAATGTTGACCAAGAAGACCGGGAGCCAACCAAGGAAGAGATGCTGGATAGTATAAAAAATGGATTATTAGCCATTAAAGCTCGCAAGGATGGAAAAGAGACTAAGGGTATGTTCAAAGATGTAAATGAATTACTCAATGAAATATAGGATAGACACATATATAGAGTTTGACAAAGAGTTCAAACGCTTGAGTAAAAAATACCATTCACTAAAAAGCGATCTAGCAGCACTAGTAAAAGAGCTTGAGCAAAATCCCACCCTCGGTGCCGACTTAGGAAACGGACTTCACAAAGTCCGTATGTCTATTGCCTCCAAAGGAAAAGGTTAAAGTCATGGAGCCAGAGTGATTACCCACACAGCAATTGTCAGTGTAGAAGACGGAGTAATCACTTTACTCTATATTTACGATAAAGCCGATCAGGATACTATATCAGATAAAGAATTAATAGATCTTATGAAGCGTTTTTTGTTATGACAAGACGAAGACTATCCATTCAACGAATAAGACAGTCTCCATCAAGTTTTTATTTAGAAACAAAAAGGTTAATCAGTAAACGAGCAACCTCAAACCCTCCGATAAACATCCTCAAACGGCAGCCTGCACCGTTCCCCCCAAATACCTTTATTTCCGTCTCGTATTCCGCAGGGAATAGCCATATTTATTTCAGCCCCGTGAGGTAACTTCAGTGCCTTTTTCAACCGTCGGCTGTCCAGCCCTTCTAAAGGACAAGTATCATACCCTTCGTTTGCCATCGCAATCATAAACGTCTGGGCAGCAAGTGCACACGATTTATGGGCAACCACACGCACATCATTTTCAGATACTTCGAGCATCATCGGGCGGAAGATACTGATGGTATTAGCCAGCAGTTTCCTGAACAACCCTAAAATTCCGAAGAACCGGGCATAAACAAACGGCATCAATTTCCCGTAGTATAATTCCCGGTCTTTGATACGTTTATCCTGACGTTCTTTCGGACTGTTCCTGCGAATATTCTCCCGTTCAAAATCGAGAACGAACCGAGCATGTTTCTTGTACAAGTCTCGCCGTACAACGAAAACAACTATTTGCGAAGCAGTCGAAGCCGCTTTCTGGTCAAGACAAGCTCTTGAAACTTCCGCCAACAATTCGGGCTCCGTAATATGGTAAAACTCCCACAACTGCATATTCGAACTATTGGGAGCCAATGTCGCCAGTTCCAGACAATGCTTCACCCTTTCCGGATCTATCGGTTTTTCTTTATCATATGCCCGTACCGAACGGCGGTAATTGAGAACTTCTTCTAAATTCATAATGCTGATTTATTTAATTAAAACACTTTTCTATATCACTACAAAATTAGAACATTCTCGCAATATGTTTGTTTACCAGCACGACATCTCCATCCTTTACTTTATGTTTCTTTAGCGAATAACCCTCAGGACTGAATATCGCTTTTGCCTCTATCAGCCGATTTAACTGATTTGCAGACAACCCTAAACAAATTCGAATGACAGAAGACAACTTTACCCCGAACTCAAAACGAGTTTGAATCTTGAATATTACAAACTCATCATCTGCATTCAAAATGTCATTTATCGAAATATCGTCATACAATATCTCATATTCGACACTGCTATAATCTAACTCGACACTATTTTTTCGCCCTATTTCGGAAGAAAAAGCATATTCCCATGCAAGTTCTTCATCGTTTTCCGAAAACTTACGAAACAACTCTTTCTTTATCTGTTCAGGTTTTGTTCGTGACAAAATCGTTAGGTTATATGTACTATCACATTCTACGCATCTATAAATCAGCCAGACATCGATATTCCTTTTTTGCGCATTCATTCTGAATTTGTTACTACAATAAAACCGGTCGCAATTACAATGATTACATTTTCTTTTTAAGGCAGGAGTATTTTTAGGCTTTATCTCCCATATATATTCAGTTTCCATTCTTTATACTGTGCTTGATATTCTTTGAAATATTTGATTATAATCCACAGCATTACAGTTATAGCAAACTCAGAAGTCGCCATAAACAACCACATCAAAGGCCTATACCCTTAAAGTTCAATGCTGTGAATGAAAAAATTAAATAAGAAACCTGTTCAAGTAGGACTACTCAAACGAAAGAATTATCAGCCTGCGGTTTATGAGGCTAATATTAAACCAGTATAAATTTAAGAATTGCTCCCAAAACGTGAATATTTATAATTTCGAGACAAAGATAATAATTTATTGCTTATTTTAGTCAATAAGCAAAAGATATAACTTTACTCTAGCAGTGATAATCAACTATGTATTATTTTAAATACGACTGTTGAAAACAGTGCTAAACATCTCCATCTTCCGTCCATCCGTCAGCGGAATGCGTTATGGAATAGATTACGAAGACTGCGACATCAGAACCCTAAATTATAACATCGAGCCGATTGAGTTTACAAAGAAATAACCCTATGACGACAGAAGATAAAATAGCATGGAAAAACTATCAACATTTTTCCGATCCATATAAACGTATCCGAATTGCATACGTTGAAGCAGCAAGAAAACGATCTGAAAAATTTGAAAAGCGATTAAACAACTTTATCAATAAAACGAAAGAAAATAAAATTATAACTGGATTCGGGGGGATTGGAAAATACTATTAATCCCCAAATACTGGTACGAATTTTACTTCTGTTTTCTAAATGCTATACCTATATATAACGAACAAACCAACAACAACACCCCAATCACCAATATCCACTTGGGATGAGAAAACTCCACAGTACTACTTTTCTGAAAAGAATCAGAACCGGCAAAACAGTTCTCATCTACAGAACCAGAACTAACAACCGATTCAACAACTTCCTCCCCCTTTTCCTTAATGGCGACATGAGTAACAGACTGTACCCCATTCAACCGGCAGCTATCAAACACGATATGCTCTATATTGATCACCTTATTGCGGGAAGCCTGATACAGACTTCTCAACAACAGACTATCACTATGAATGTTATGCACCTCTTTCCTTATCTCCCGATGTTGCACACTACGCCGCCCGGCACTACAGCCGGGCAGCAAAACAACCAACAAACCAACCGAAACAAGCAAACTTCTACCCCACATATCCATACCTATCCCCCTTCATTTATTAATAATCACCTGATAACGATTCTCTCCATTTACCCGAAACGACAAATGCAGGAACTTCTTTCGTTTATAAAGAATCGCCTGATCGAAAGGTAACTTACAATAAAGCAATACATCCAGTAATTCCTTCGGATCAGGCACATAACAATCCGCAGCCTCCCCTTTCACATGCTGGCTCGAAGGCACGCCACCCACCAACCTGTTCACCTCCGGACTCCGGTAACCGCTTGTGATCGCAACCGGCTTCCCATAAACCAGCCGCAACGGCTGTAACAACCGTTTCACCAACTCCATCATAGCCTGCTTCACCTCAAACGGCGGCTCATTCAGCAACCCGTTCTCTACCGCCACCCGGCTATACGTCATTTCTTCCCAGGTAAAATCCCTACTTATCCTCTCTTTCATTTTGTACCGATTTAATTTTATACGAATAATCCACCCCAAACAAAGCCCCGGCAAATGTGCAGGTTTCCCCGAAAGCCACCAGCACACTATTATGAATCTCCCCTTTCGGAGCAATCCAGAAACCGGAGAAAAGAAGAACAATCCCACTCATTACGAGCAGGATTGCCATTACCAATTGAATAGTCAGTCTTTTTTTCATACGTTCCCCCTTTCCTCTTTCAATCAAGTAATCTTCAATTTACCATTTTTAATTATTCAATCTCCGGTCTGTCATCTCCACCGGAACCTTCTTCTTTTTTAGGTTTCGTATCTTCATCCTCTTCAAACTTCACGATCTCACTCATCCAGCGCAGACTGGTACCCGGCGAGAATATCACCCGTGCCTTTTTTATCAGGGAAGCATTGAAAGCATCCGCCGTCTCCGCACCTTTCGAACGAATCGAAAGACGAAAACTACCGAACTCACCCACCTGTACAATACTACCCGAACGAAGCTCCAGGCTCATCGCCCAATTTAACGAATCGAGTATCGCCTTCACATCAGCACTCGACATAGCCGAGCGGCTGGAGATCAATTCACACAACTTATCCATATCGCAATAGTTCGACGACCGCGCCATCGCATAAGTCTTCACCTTATCCTTATCGTCACCGCTAAGAACCTTGCGCTGCACCTTTCTAAATTTCAGTGTCATAGCTTTTCTATTTTAATGATTAATACTACTGCTTCCAGGGGAACGATACAAAGGTACAGGTAGGAATATATGCAAAGATCGGCGCGAGAGTATCGTATAAAACAGTATATAATAAGACTTTAGGAACAACCAAAATCTTAAAATACCATTTTTCACGAACCATCACACCGATAGATTTAGATTCTTATTTAACGTTTATCAGGAAAATAATGATTATTATGTGAGATTCTTAGGGACAGATTTAGGTTATTTAATGACTTCTCGTAACAAATTTGATATCCTTTCGGGTACTCTTTTTTAATATAATCACGTAATAAATACCCGAGAGGGTATCGAATAACAGAATATAAGTCATTCATAGAAAACAAGTGATGCCAGTATACTGTATGCGGAGATTAGCTCTTATATTCTCCGCATATTATACGGCAAATACAGACGTTAATCTCCGCAAACAATCACATTACAAGTTCATAATTGGTACTTCTTCCACCTTCATCCATTTTACGCAACACACCTTTTGTCATCAAATCCTGTATATCACGTAAAGCCGTATCAGCAGAACATTTTGCAATCTTAGCCCATTTAGAAGAGGTTAATTTTCCATCAAAACCATCCCAAAACAAATTCACCATTTTTATTTGCCGTTCATTCATGGAGACTAACCGATACCTATCCCAGAAAGCTGCTTTCTGTAAAACCGTACTGATTGATTTTTCAGTCTTGACTAATGCCACTTCCAAACAATCAAGAAACCATTCAAGCCACCCCGTTATATCGACACCACCTTTTTGTGTTTTCTCCAATATCTCATAATAGCCTTTACGCTGCTTACGTATCTCTGCCGACATACTATAAAAACGATGTGGCATTTCATCGGCACGGGCTAAGAATAAATCCATTATAGTACGAGCTATACGTCCATTCCCGTCATCGAACGGATGGATAGTCACAAACCACAAATGAGCAATAGCAGCTTTTAAAACCGGATCTATCTTCTGATCATCATTCACCCAATCCAAAAACAACTTCATTTGGAAAGGTATATTATCCGAATCAGGAGCTTGATAATGAACTTTCTCTTTTCCCATCGCACCCGATATAACCTGCTTAGGTTCTACACCTCGTCTCCAATCTGCAACCGTAATTTTATACATACCACTTCTACCTGTTGGAAACAACGCTGCGTGCCAGTTAAAAAGACGTTCATCCGTTAACGGCTCCATATAATTTTGAGTCGCATCCATCATTAGCTGCACTACTCCATCGACATAACGATCAGCTTCAGGTAGCCCTTCAGTTTCTATACCCAAATGACGAGCTACAGAAGAACGTACCTGATCACTATTTAATATTTCTCCCTCAATTTCTGAAGATTTGGTGATATCAGCCGTCAATGTATCAAGTATTGCACTATTTTTCAGATCAAAGCCTAACGCACTCATTTTACCTACAAGTTTACCTTGTAGCCCTCGTACCTTACCTAATTTATAGGATAGCTTTGCATCATCCCAGGTAAAATTAGGCCAGTCTGTCCGTTGCCAAATGTAGATAGCATTCATATTCTCCGTATATTTTGCGGTAAATATAGTGATTTTCCAATGAACAAAGCTATGGCACCAGAAATAAATGCTGTAGTTTCGAGTTTACACAAAATTGTAGATAGTCCCTATTTCAATAAACAAAATTCGTTATTTATTCATCTAACCCTTTCACTGTATGATGCAAATACTAAATCGTAATAATTTTCATTTGTAGTTCTTGATTTTATCAACTTACATTCCAGTTTACTAAAAAAAAGCAGAATAATCCCCCACCCTCACCTTCCCTGCCAACACCAGCACCTCCCCACTTGTAATCCCCCCTTTACTGATATGCCCGGCAACCGTACCTATCTTACCACAAATCTGAAAACAAATCAGGACGGACATTGCAATATGATTTATAGAAGTTTGCGCAGTCCGTTCAACAACTTCAGTCAAATGCAACATCCGAATAAACAAAACAGGAAACCTGAGCGGACAGCGAAGACAAACCATAACTGTCCTTTGTTGTATAAAGTCTACGTATGACTGACGATCATGGACAATTACCTCTTCGATAAACTTCTGATGTTTTTTAGGCAAGGTAGACCATACGGTAAATGCAATTTTGTAAATCTTTTCAAGTAAATGGTTACGACCATCCTTCGACATTTTATCAAGACTACGGTTAAAATCCTTCACATTAGGCACTTTTCCATTGGGAAACAGAGCCTCTAATTTGTTTTGTTTTTTCATTTTGATAGGCATTAATAATTAAAGGAAAAAATCAAAGACAAAAGAAGGAGACACAGAGTTTTCCTATAAAGTCCCCCTGTCTCCCACCAGGCACCTCTATTCGTACGAGTTCAAATCTCTAAGCAAATACTTTCCGGGTTTGAATTTAACACTTTTACGTGGAGCGATTACACAAGAAATACCTGTACGAGGATTACGTCCTTCCCGTTTCTTTTGTTTCCAAGCAGAAAAAGTTCCAAACCCTTGGAGCATCACAGACGAATCTTGTTTTAATGCCTCAGTTAATACATCTTGAAAGCAGTTGATAAACTTGCATGATTGTTGTCGCGTAACATTCATTTTGACAGCTAATGCACTAATTAAATCTTTTTTATTCATAATTTCTTATCTTATAGATTGAATATCTCTTACACAACGTACATAAGAATTGGTACCCAAACCAAGAGCACCAAAAGCACCGGCAGGAATACCATCAACACCACCAAAAGTCAATACACAACGATAATCGGCAGGAGCCTCAAGATAAACCGAACTGCTCCAATACCAATTGCTGATAAACGCGCTAGCACTAGCACCTATAGAACCTTCTTGTGCAACTTTTTGATATATGCCATGCAACTCTATTTGAGTTGGTAAACGCCAATCATTAAAAACATCTTCAGTTAAAGTATCACAATAATGTCGCATATCTGAATAACTGGCAGAGGCTCTATTTTGTCCTTCCTGTATCTGTATAGTATAAGACCCTGTCATTGTAGGAGGAGATGATGATAAATTCACATTAGTAATACCATGAGATGCGGCTTTATTTGTTCCATCAGCATCAAATGGCGGATGACTTAACCAATTATAACCAAATAATAATCGAGCAGAATAGCTTTGCAACACACTCTGATCTATTGTTACAGTAACACGGGCCTTCTGTCTCACTCTTACTCGCTTAGAATGATCTCCATTTGTTACAGCGACAGTGAAAATAGCTTCACGAACTACAGTACCAATATTTTCAGTAACATCAAAGTTTAATACCTGCGCATTACCATCTGCTATTTGAGAGATAGTAGCAGGTGTGATACCATTTATACTCTCAGACGGACTTACTGTCCAAAGTAAACCGTTTGTTCCTTTTACTATTACAGAACCAGAAGTAGCAACATACGCCAACATTAACTCTGTATCAGATACGCTAAAGTTAGAGCCTAATTGATTTACCGTAATTGTTCCCGTCGGACCACCAGCCACATCCCCCGCACGAACAACAACTTCACCACTTCGTTGAGTTGAAGACGGGTTAACAGAAACATCAAAAGTTATGTTCTGTAAATTTCCGGTGGTCGGATAACCCGACGTTGTTCCGGTGAGTGTGATCCAATTACCATTCGTGACATTAGCTACCCAGTCCAAACCTGCTGTGGCAGTAAAGGTTGATGCCTGATTATTTACAGCTTCCGCATTTATATTCACGGTTGATCCGGTTACAATAGCCCCCGCCTGCTCAACAGTTATTTCCTGTTTCAGATCCGTATAACCGGCATAACCCACCGAAGCCCCGGCTTTGACAATTATTCTACCGGTACGTGTCCGTGACAGCGGGTTACTGGTAGTAGCTTCTACCTTTAACGGTTGTGCACTTGCAGATGCTTCACTACCCGATATCCCCGGATTTGTAGCCGCCCAGTTCAGCCAGCCATCTCCTTCTAAAGTCGCTAACCACTGCAAACCCTCGGTGGCTGTAAAAGAGGAAACACCATCAGAGCCAGCTTCCGCATTCAATGAAATATCCTCCCCTTTTACCAAGGTAGAACCACTTTGGGAGATTGTTATAGACTGATTCGTGCCATTTATATCTATATCAAAGGAGACACTGCGACTCTCTGCTTTCGGATTAGCCTCTTCAGCCTTAAACACCACATTGGCAGGCCCCTGATGCGTAATGGTTGCACCCGAAGGAATATTCCGGCCATCCAACAACGCTGACAACCAGCTAGGCATATCGAATACCCACGACTGACCCGGCCGGGCTGTAATCTGTATCTCTTTTTCACCACCTTTTTTAGCTGGCATTTCCTCCGGATCAACCACGATAGGTGGTATCTCACCGACGGTTATACGCTCGTCGGAAACATCTATACCTACCAAAGTAACATTCATCGTGTAACGGGAGTTACGCACAATATCGTAATTGTTCTCATTACTACCCGGATAAAAACGGAAAGTAACATTCCCATAAGTTACGCCACCCTGTACCGCTGTACCTGTCAGTTCGATACAGGTTGCATTCGTGACACCCCGACCAGTCTTCTTTTTCTCCGAATTGACGACGTTGTCACCACCGACAGTACCAGCCATATTCTCCGGCAGATACCAATAAATGGTAGCGCCTGTCTGGCTGACCGTACCCGTATATGTATTATAACGGATATCCCCTGTTGTCAATTGTTCCGTTGGTGCTTCCACCTGCGATACAGTCGGGGCATTCTTCAAAACTACAGAAGTAGGCCTAAACGTAAAATCTGTACTTGTTGAATAAGTAAACTTAATCGTAGCGAGAAGACGGGTTAGTTCCACCATTATATTTCTTACACCGACGTCCGACACTTCGCCTTCCCAAGATCCCATCATTTTACATAAATTATCGTCAGGCAATCCCTCAGCCGTAGAAGTATATGTCAACGTATGTTTTTTTAAGATCGCTTCAGTAGCTATCGCCCCCAGGTCACCGGCATTCGACACGAAATAGACACGGCTCCTGCTGCCATTCTGACTCTGTTTCAGTTTCAGGTTGACTGTTGTACCGGTCATAGAAGGGATATACTGGTTGAATAAACGCGTACCGGTTGTCACATCATACTGCCCGACCCACAGGCTGGCGATCCGGCTTTCCTGCATTTCTGACAACGGAGCGGTGGCTCTCGTTCGTACCGAGTCCCCTACACCTACTGCCAGCGTATCCGACTCGATCGTGCCGTCCGGAGTAAAAGTGATGCTACGGGTAACAGGAGTCCGGTTAGTCAGCACATTCAGGACAAACCCGGCATCTACTTCTTTCTGAGCATGAAGCGGAATATCATCTTCTTCCACAACCGTTTCCGTACAACCGCCTGCAACCAGCAGAAACAACAGTGCAAACAGCCTTGTTTTATTTACTCGTTTCATTGTATTTCTTTTTTTTAATCTATTTCGTTCAACTATCTCCACCGACATTTCCGTTGCCGCTCCAGGGTATTTCCTTCCATCGGGCAACAGTAACGGTTGTGCCTATTCCTTCGTTGATATCGGGATCGGGAGGATAAGGAGTGTCGGGACCTCCCACACTCCCGTCTTCAAATACGATCTCATCATACCAATCGAGCACCTTCATTATCAGGCTACTTTCATTGTTTTTCACTTCGAGGGTAAAAATATACCGCTTGCCTTCGTCGAAAGAGATATTCCGGTCGATAGTGGCCCTGAGGATCGCTGTCTCATCGTCTCTTACCACGGTTATTTCCACCTCGAAAGGTTGGTCGTCTTTAGGAAGGACAACGCCTTTTGTTTTGTTCAGACCACAATTATCCGGATCAGAACCGGGATCGACCGGTTCAAACTCTTCTGCTGCAAATGTAACTTCCGCATCCGCCCCCGTACCGCCTCCCGTAGGAAGAATACCCGTATCCGTACCTGCCAACAGGACAGTACCCGAAGATGATATCTTTTTTATTACAAGAGATGTTCCGTATAGCTGATCGAAAGGAAGTGCATTATCGGGTGAAGGAGCCACGTTGAATACCAACATCGCACATTTCCGGCTAAAAGTTCCGAGTGTCACCCGCCTGGCAGTCTTCGTCACAGCCACACCACGGACAAAAGAAGTCATTACATCTTCCTTGTGAGGAAGACCGGTTATCTTATAAAAACCGTCATTTCCTTTCAATAGCGGCCGTGCCGGGGAGATAGCATAAAAATCGTACATACCTCCCCTGACGGTCAAACCTTTGGCTGTACCCGCCGTTTGCTCTCCGTTCCCATTCACGCAACAAGGGGATAAACTGCCGTCATTCCCTACCACGTAGGTCGCTTCGAACGAGGGGGCCATTGTAGAGAAGGAAGCATCGGACGGCGTATCTCCTACACTACCGGTGAAGTAAGCTCCGATACGTACGGTCGCCCCGGCTGGCAAAGGAGTCGGAGGTGGGGTGGCAACCTCTCCGGCACGGGTCAGGAGTTCCGGCACACCCAGACTGGGCCTGCCGAAACTGAGGGCTACCGGCCGACTCTCTTCCGGTACGATCTCCTCTACCGGTCCCGCCGTACACCCAAGCAGCAATATACCGGCCAGTAGCCACAATAGATATAACTGTACTCGATTCCGTTCCATTTTATTTCGTCTTTCGCATTATTTCGTTTCACTATTCCACGGGCACATCAGTTGTACCGCCCTCCGTCCAGCCGACAACTTCAACATTGTCTATGCTGATACCCTGCGGAGATAGCCGGATGTTATAGATGTAATTGTTTCCCTTCAGCCAGTTGGCAATAAATGTACTTGCCCCACCACCTCCTGCCGCCGGAGCCATCGTAAAAACAGAACCATTGTCGAGCGTCAGTTCCAACGTCACAGGGACATCCACCACCGGTATAACCATTCCGAAAACCTGTATTGCAACCTTCCGGATATCATCTTCATCAGCGCCAACCTCCGTCCCTACTCTCCGCAGGTCGCCATCAGCCGTAAACCACAACTCACCCACCGCCGGCATCGTACCGTTCAGCTCCCCCGTTGCCAGGTTCAGCTTCGCGGAAGTCGACTTTTTAAAACCGCCGTTACTTTTCAGTACGACCTTCTTCACCCGGCTGTCGGCAAACTCCGAACCGCCATCCGTTTCCAATACACGGAAACTGACTTTAGCCAAGGCATGGTTCATCGTCAAAGAAACTTCGGGATGCCAGCGGTCCACCTCCGTCGGCACTTTACAATACAGGAAATCATCTTGGTCGGTTTCCCACTGCACATCGGTCGATGCATCTACCGGATCATGGGTGTCGCTGAAGTAAAACTTCTGCTTATCGAGCACCTTTACACCACTCATCACGGGTACTTTCGGTGTTCCCGATAAAGACACGCTTTTCTCCGCCGGGGCATACCCGTATACGGTCCCTTTCTCCGAAAACAACAAAAGTCTCTCCTCACCCTCTGCCAACTCCCAGCCGGGCGAAACAGCAGTCGCATTGTACACAAACACCTGTGTATGAATGCCCCCGGCATAGGCGGAACCGTTCGCTTTTGTGACTGAAAGCCCCACCTGCATAAGCGGATTGGGGTTCGCCACACCAGCTACAGCCCCTCCCGTCGCAATGCTTCTCGATTCTATCTCAACCGATAAGCCCAGATTCTTAACGCTCAGGGGAACACCCTCCTCCACATCGCCTTTGCCTTCGTTTCCCCCGTCGCCCATAAAGATCGTGGCCTCCGTACAAGCGTTAGCCAGCAGGAAGAAAACGGCTGTCGAAAATGTATATATGAATTGTTTCACGGGCTTTATTTTTTGGATATGATTACAGAGGTATTTCGTCCTGTTCGTTGTCCGACCAGGCTTCAACACTGACATCCATCACCGTAAGTTTGTTACGGCCTGCGGAAAGTGTATAGATGTAATTGTTGTTGGGTTCCCATTGATTACCGCTCAGCGTTACGGGGTACACAACGGGAGGATTACTACCTTCTTGAAGCGTAATCTCCAGGTCGATTTCATCTTCTCCGAAAGTAACAGGATACACTATGGCACTGACCGATTTGGAGACTGTCTTACCATTTATCCCGCCGGTCGTAGTCCCGGTCTGTATAAAGGCATACTGCCCTTCCGAAGCATCCACTTGCCGCATCAGGACGTAATTGACGATCGTCCGGCTTAATTCCGCCGTCGTAACTGTTCCTGTTATCGTACCGTCCGTCAAAGACATTTTGCCGTTGCCTGTCTTGAACAGATTGGATCCACCGGTATGATTCTTTATGGTAAACTTCGTAAAATTCACATCGTTATCACTCAGACGGCCGCCATCGTACACCCGGAAAGAGACCATCGCCATCGCATGTTTCATATCCAGGTTGATCTTGTAACCGGGATTGTCCGTATCCAGATTATCAGGTTCATCATCCGGTGTAACAGGTGTATGCCCGTCGGCGCGCCCGTTATTTACGTTGCGTCCGCCGTCAGCCGCAAAATACAGGTAGTCTTTTTCTGCCGCCAGGGACAGGTTGACCTGGTCAACCCTCGCTGTAGATGCCCACGCACCCATGTTCCAATATTTCTTCGCATTGTTTCTCTGAGCGTCTATCTCTCCGACGGCCAGAACTGTTACCGGTATTTTAAGGTCGGACTCCGTATTTACAGTCATAAGCGTATTGGTCACTGTTGCGTCATACGGATAATAAGCATATACTCTCCCTATATCTTTCGTCAGATAATAGGGAGATTCGTTCGTTGCCGCAAAAATGCCCCCTTTGGTTTGTATGGAAATCCAGTTAGTTCCCCTTTCATCGCCCATATACCAAACATGGTGGCCTGTGTAATCCGTTCCATCAGGTGTATACCAGCCATTTACAGTCTTATTCGTTATTAACACGCCTAATCCAGGTGCCTCAGTCGTATAATCGGTATAGGTAATAAGGTCACCGCTCACGACCGATTTTGTGGCCGATCTGGTTCCGGCTTCCACCTTCAGATTAGGTGAAATACCTAAAGCGACCTGATCGTCGTCGCCGGAGTCGATCACTTCTGTTTCTGTTTCAGAGCAACCTGTTGTTGCCGTAAGGGCTATAGCTATAACCCACATTGTCGTTGTTTTCATTTTCGTTTGTTTTTAATTATACACTATAGAAAATCATTTTTAATTACGTTAGACATCCTCTCAGATAGGCAGTTCACCGGCATCTTGATCCGTCCAGGGTTCCACACCAATAAAAGAAGTTCGAATACCGGTGCCCGCAGTGAAAAAAAGCGAAATGACGTGCCGTTTACCTGCCCGGAAACCGTTTTCTACGGTGACAGATACAGGTGTCACCGTTTCTATCCCATTTCCTTTTCCATCTTTCGTCGTGGTTATCTCCAACCGGAGCGGATTCCCGCCCGTTCCTACGGGCAGAGATACGGGAAGCAGGACATACCCTTGTGCCTCAGGCACCTCTCCCCCTTCATCCACCTGCGGAACGGATAATTCCTCTATCCCCTGCACGGTCACATTTTTTATCGCTTCAGCGGAAGAAACATCTGTCAACAGGGGGGATCCACCCGCACAATCGAGCTCCTGACGTGTATGGACTCCCATAGCTTCGATCTTCACGATCTCTCCCCACAACGCTGCACAGTCACTATAACAAACCAATCCGACCTGCGTCAGCAAATGACGGAACAGGCAGGTCCGTACAGGAGCATAAGCGGTTGCCGACAGGCATCCCGTTGCCATGATATCCGTCATACCATCCAAAGTAAAAGTAACCTTACCCGTCAACGCATCGACATCATTCTCCACCGGGTAATAACCATGCAAGCGAATATGGCTTCCATCAGCCGGATACAACTGGGGGATATCAAACTGAATCGGACGGTTCCCGCCTCCTCCGCTACGGACGGCTTTGTGCAGGCTCCACCTACCATAGGTATTGCCAATTTCGTCCTGACGCGCAAAACAGATATCCAGATCCGCTTCATAACCCGAATTGATCACAACACGCGTAGACAGCCCGATCGCCCCTTCCAGACTGACCATCGTTTCGGCAGCAGGCAGCGGCTCACGGCCACTACCATCCGAACAGCCAGTTATTGCCGGAAGCAGGAAAGCAAATACTTTTATCATTAATTTATTCATCGATAACAATGTAATTCGGTGTCTGAAACAATTCCTTTATTCTCCGGGGGTTATTACGGCACCTCCTCCATTACCCGGCTGCCATACGGCAATACCTGCTTCCGCCATGACCGTGCCATCCTCCGCAAAAGTGAGCGTGACCAGGTGGGATTGTCCCGCCTGTACTCCACCATCAATATTCGTTATAGGGACAGGCAATGTTTTTATCCCTCCGTTGTAAGTTGCTGTCACTTCCAGGTTAATTGCCTGGGCTGTTCCCATATCTGTTGCCGGATAAAGCAGCAGGTAGCCGATTTGGGGAGTTGCCTGACCAACTACCGAGACAACCGCCGGACAGTTCTTTATACGCAGGCTCTTGTCGGCAGCACCGGTAGCCCTTAAACCGGCGCCCGTCGTTTTATCGAGCGAAAGTGTCAATTCCGTGGCTATATCTTTTACCGTTATGGAAGTGACTCCCATCCATTTGGCTACGGCTTCGGCAGAACCCACGCAAATGAATTGTAACTGGGTAAGCAGATGGTTAAAGGTGAATGCCTCAAACGGGGCGGCCAACCAGCCCGTCCGTATCTCCGTTGCCATAATATCTTCATCTCCGGTTATAGTATAAACAACGCTCAGCGGATTGGCCGTCCCTGTTTCCGGACTCTTGCGGGGATAGTAGCCGATCAGGGCCGAGACTCCATTTGCCGCCAGATAGTTTTGTTTTTGCTCGAAGGTGATCGCCGTATTACCTGTACCGCCGGTGCGGATAGCATCGAGCGACGGGGTATTCCAGTTCATACAGGCAGGCAGGTTATCAATCCGGGCAAACGACACATTCAGATCCGTGCCATAACCGGCGTCTATTACCGCACGGGTAGTTCCTCCGATACCCGCCGTTATACGGATCGCTTCCCCACTACTTGCCGTCACCGGCTCTTCGGTGTTGGTACAACCCGCCAGAAAAGCGACTGCCAACAGAATTGTTACAAAAAATACATTTGTTCTCATATCATACCAGTGTTTAATTGTTATTCTTTTTCAGGGATCGACAATACCCGAACCCTCATTTCCTTTTTTCCATTCCGCCAACTGGACAGTCAAGCCCTTTATTTCGTCGTACCTGACAGTCAGGTCAAGTATCACCGAAAACGTGTTCTCTATGAATGCTTTACCAATCTCTTCCGTGATATCGACCGACGTGGCTACTTCTTTTCCGTCTGACAATTCCATATCCAGCAGGAGACTGACCGAACTGCCACCGGTTTCCTTTTCCGACAGGTTGAACAGGTTCTGTGTCGTGGTATATATTCCGGAAGGAGTTCGTTCAGGCTCAAATACGACAAAGGCAGGCGTTCCGGTAAAAGGTTTACCATTCGACAGGTATACACCTAGAGACAGACCGCTGAGTCTGCCTGTCAGTTTCTCACATTGAACCACTCCGCTCGTCTCCCCGCTTGTAACCTTTATATTCAGCTCCAACCTTCGCACCAGACTGACAGGACTCAACTCCCGTACGACAAAATTTTCGCCCCCGACATCGATTTCTTCGCAACCGGTACCGTACAGGTTACCGGGTTGTTCGATCAAGACCTGTGACGATTTCAGGGAAGATACCTGCCTGGCTCTCCCACAAGCCTCCTCATATCCGTTTTCTGTTTCCAGCAAAACATTCTCGCAGTCGGTATTACAGACTACCACTTTATAATGTCCCACCGGAAGTGTACCTTCATATCCCCAAGTGTCTCCACGTCGCACAACGGGACTGCCTGTGCCATCTTTATAAAAATGATAAGTCATAACCGAAGGTCGTACCCGGATTTGCCAATCGAGAAGCAGGCGCACCCTTCCGTTTTTCTCCCAATCTTCATCCGGCGTATGGTAAGTACATGCCGATAGGAATACGCCGCATACCAAGCATATCATCCATTTTCTTATTCTACGTTTTTTTTGTTTTCCCATATTTACACTCCTTTCCTTATCTGATTTGAAAACGATATACCAGATTGATATTCAAACCCACCATAAAACCTGTCGATGAAAAACGGGTTTCCAGATAATTCTTGTCATCTACTTTATCGTAACGGTACTTCTTTCCCTCCGATACCGAACGATAACCTACCCGTAGCCCTGCCTCCATACAGAAACCTTTCCCGAAAGGGATCAGGCAACCTAAACTGCCACCTGCCGTCCAGAAACGACCGGTACGCCCATAGAGAATATCCTTATCAGGATCAATCGCGCTGCCCTGTATGTCAAAGTCACCGTATTCACAAAACAACCCGGTATTAAGCCACATAAACTCACCGGGACGCAACGACCACACGCGGGGCTCGACGGAAAAAGAAGAGACAGACCAGTGGTCGCGCACCTTATTCTTATAAGAGAAATCGGAATACATGCCTGATACGGCAATCGACCAACGGTCGGCAAAAAAGTATTCCAGTGCCAGATTCGGCATAAAAGATCCGGTTTCCATCTTTGTTTCACCGGTTCCCAGACGCACCGAAGGGACTATAGTGCACCACGGGAGCAGGTTGGTTTTAACGGCAAGATATGCAGCTTTGCGTTCCGGTTTCCTTGCAACGACTGGTTGTTCGGGTTGTTCTGTTTTTATCCGCATTGCTTCACGTGTCGTCACCGCCGTTGCTAAAGAAACAGCCGGGGGGTCCGATTCACCTTTCCCCTTTCTCAAGGTGTCGACCACCGATGCCAGCCGATAATCCTCCAGTTCCGTCCGGTCGAAAAGCGGGTCGTCTATACGATACACTTCACGATCGTAACCACCAGCCTCTCCACGACGGTACAAATCGACATAAGGAACGGCACCATATCGGTCGACCGCCGCTTTCATCGCAACCGGATAACGGCTATCACTGTAATGGATCGAAGTATTAGCAAACCATGGAAGCGGTTTATACACCTCATAGACATGTATCCGGTCACGATAACTGCCGCTACGGTCGATATAAAAGGCTACGCATTCATGAGGGATATCGAAACGGGTCTTCAAGTAAGAACGGATACGGTTCGCACGAAGGGAAGCTTCATTTATCACCGACTCTTCTTCACCGCCGTAAGCATTCACATGCGAAACGATCAAAAGGTGGGAGCCACCTTTCTGCAGACGGTTGCGGGAAACATCCAAAAGTCGTCCCATCCGCTCCAGCTGGTAGGCGTTATCACCATAATCTGCAAGGAACATGTCGCTGTTCTCTTTGAAAGAGAATAAAAAGGACTCCGCCTTATGATAGGTCGTTGTCTGGGCTGTCACTCCCCGCCAAAGCAGGCTGAAAAGTAACAACAGGCAAAACGCTTCTCTTTGTGATCTTTTTATCCTATACATATATAATTATATCAATACCAGCCTTTGATTTTCTGATCTACCTCTAAAAAGTTACCTTATTTATATAATAAGGGTAGAGGGTGAAAAAAGCCCTCTCCGAAAGTGTCCGTTTAAGGAATTTTGGAGGTAAAAAATGAAGGATTGATGTCTTTTTGAGTCTTTTTGGAGGAAGAAACGGAACTGCGGAAATAACAGTTTTCTCTTAACAGATTAAAAAACGATGGCAGTCCGGGCCTGTTTTATACCATCTTGTAATGAAATTCATATTCTATGGCTAAAAAATAGGTTAACTTGTGAAATTTAGTAAAATAAATATGCGTTTTTTAAGAAAACACCCTACACTCCTTGTTTTTTCATTTTTTTCTTCTTACATTTGCCACGTACTTCATTACAATTCAGGATTTTTCTTATTTATAAAACACTGATTGTAAGACTAAAAGAGGATGTTCTCCCTTATTATATAAATAAGGTTTACCCCACCCGTAAACAGCTGCCGACCGCTTCGGAAACCTGCCGGTTTGCTTTGGCTATTTCCGATACGTCAAACTTCTGCAAATAGATACGGGTCGTTTTCTCCGACGTATGGCCCAGTGCCTGGCTGATCACACCGATAGCGACATGCAAGCGGTACGCCTCCGAAGCCCAGGCATGGCGGAACGAATAGGTCGTCAATGTTTCCGGCAAATCCAGCATCACACTGATTTCTTTCAGGTAACGATTTTCCGTCGCCAGACAGGCTTTATACTGTTCGTGGGTCGCATCTTCCGGCAATACAGGGAAAAGGTAACGCCTCTCTTCGTCTTTATACCGGTCGATCAGCATCTGCATCCCCGAAGTCACTTCCATCTGGACAAATGCCCCGGTCTTCTGCCGGTGGTATTGTAATACCGTACCGTTCTCCACCAAATTCTCACCCGTCAGATGCACGATATCCACAAAAGGAATGCCGCAAGCCATAAACGAAAACAATGCCAGATCGATAGCAAGCTGTTTCTTCGGTTCACTCTTCAAATCCAGAGCAGCTATTTCCTTTATCACTTCCACCGGCACAGCACGTTTGTGCGTCTCTTCCCGTCTGAGGTGAATCCCGGCAAAAGGCGACTCTCCCGTTTTCTCCTTTGACTCCCGACGGGCTCGGTTATACATCGCCCGAAGGTTACTCATGTAACTGTTCACCGTATTGACACGCAGCCCTTTCTCACGCAACCATTTCAGAAACGCCTCAACCAAAGCCGGTGTCACATCTTTCAGGTACAATTCCTTACCACCCGAGAAACATATAAAATGATTACGCACTGCCCGATACAGATCAGCCGTACTTTCATCGCCACAAGAACGTTTATCCTCTTCCTGCAACAACATCTGTCCATAAAAATCTCTTTTCTTCATAACTCTTCCTCCATTTATTCGGATTAATCAAAAAGATAAAGATAAACATTCATTACTTTCAGAATGTTCGATTTTTACAGATCAGGCTAACAGCGGTTTTCACTCAAACAGCTGTTCCGGAAGAAAAATCCACCTTATCACTCTGTTTTCCTCCCTTCATCACCCCTCCTTTCGGAAATCATTGCAATGATTCTTCCCTATCATCACAATGTCCCGACAGAGTCATCACAATGACTTCACGCACTCATCACAATGAAGTGGGACAATCATTGTGATGAGAATTTTAACACTACAAAATATTAGGGAATCATCTTCGGGATTATACTCTAAAACAGGGTTGATACAGCTTCCCAAAAGCTAGAAGCTCTCTTTGAACAGATCATTTTTGATTGGCTAATTGTTGTAGATTTTGCTTTATCTCTATCATCTATTCTAAAATCATCACGATGATTTCTTGTTCACCTATCCTAATGTCTCCCCTAAAAAGAGAAATCCCCTCAATCCGTCATTTGAAGTGCACCCCAAAAGTTAGACATAAAACTTTAGGGGTGCATTTTTTATGTATAGACATCACAGTTTTGAAGAGAAACTAAACATTGTAACGAAAATTCAGCATGGTATTCCTCTTGGGCGAT
>NZ_JAMBQG010000021.1:0-100511 GCF_023369805.1 Parabacteroides leei | reverse complement strand
GATCAAACTCTTCGTTGTATAAATTGTTTTGTCTTGCTCAGAATCCGTTATTTATTCTCAAGTTTTTGACGGTATTAATTTTTTAATACTTGTACTACTTGTTGATATGTAAATCTTTCAAAGAACTCTTGTTGTTACATTCGCCAGATTTTTAGCGAACGTGGATGCAAAGATAAGAACTTTTATTTCATACTTCCAAATGTTTTCAGAAGTTTTTTCTAAAAGTTTTTTCATCATGTTTTGCAGTGCCGTTCTCTCTCGAATGCGGATGCAAAAGTAGTGTTATAAAACATACGCTCCAAACTTTTCTCACTTTATTTTTTACTTAATATCGCAGCAAAATCACTACACTTCTGTATCACTGAACGTTACAAGTGAAAAAAAATCAAACCAAGTCTAATAACACAAAGCCCCTTCAATTTCAGCCGCTATCCAATTGCCAACCACATCAAAAGCCATTTCTCTATACATTATTATATGGGAAAGGCCAGCTGGTACAACAAAGCCTGTCTCTTTTTTGTTTTACTAAAAAAATAAGGAGATTATTTATGACGGTAAAAAAAGTAGAAAATATCATAGCCCCACCTGCTCCGCACATGGTTGGAGACGGATTCAGAGTACATAACTTCATACCACATCTGGAACAATTAAATAGAGAACGTATGAATCCATTCATCTTGTTAGATTACAATGCTAAAATGGAATTCTCACCGCGCAAAGAACCTAGAGGTGTCGGAGTGCATCCTCATCGCGGATTTGAAACTGTCACAATCGTATATAAAGGAAAAGTTGCCCACCATGACAGCAGAGGTAATAGCGATGTGATCGGTCCAGGTGATATCCAATGGATGACAGCGGCCTCCGGGGTACTTCATAAGGAATACCATGAAGAAAGCTTCAGTCAGAAAGGAGGTGAATTCCATGTTGTACAATTATGGATCAACCTTCCTGCCAAGGATAAAAAAGCTGATCCTAAATATCAGTCTATTATAAACAGTCAGATTCCGAAAGTCGAACTGCCTGATAATGCCGGTCAGATCGAGGTCATTGCCGGTAAATACCAGGAAACAGACGGAATAGCATCCACCTTTACTCCTATGCATTTATTAAATGTCCTATTAAATAAAGGAGGAAGCGCCGAATTCTCATTCCCGACAGATTATAACACAGCAGTGTTAGTCGTTGAAGGTTCTGTAAAGATCAATAATAATGAACTGGTTCCGACCGACTATTTCGCTTTATTCGAAAATAAAGGAGAAACCTTCACCATCCAGGCAGTAAATAAGGCAACCGTACTTATCTTGAGTGGTGAACCGATCAAAGAACCTATTGCTGCATACGGCCCATTCGTTATGAACAATGTAGCAGAGTTAAAACAAGCTTATATTGATCTGGGAGCAGGTAAGTTCGGCAAGCTAGACGATTAAATCACTACAATCTCATAGAAAAATCACTATCAATTATGAACAAACGCCCAGTAGCATTGTTTGAACAATACAAACGAGCATTATACTAAACTAAATTTTACAGTTATGGCAAAAGAAAGTGTTAAGATTCTACAGCAGAAACTAGATGTAGAAAGTTTATTATCACAGCTTAACGCTGCATTATCAGAAGAATGGTTAGCATACTATCAATACTGGGTAGGCGCTTTGGTTGCAGAAGGTGCTATGCGTGCAAACGTACAGGCTGAATTTGAAGAACATGCCAACGAAGAATTAGGCCACGCCAAGTTACTGGCCGACCGTATTATCGAATTGGAAGGCGTTCCTGTACTCGATCCTAAAAAATGGTTCGAACTGGCAAGATGCAAATATGACGTACCTAGCGATTTTGACGTTGTCAGCCTATTGAACCAAAACGTTGCTTCCGAACGTTGTGCTATCGTCAGATACCAGCAAATCGCCGAATTCACAGACGGTAAAGACTTCACAACCTGTGAAATAGCAAAACATATCTTGGGTATGGAAGAAGAACATGAACAGGATTTGCAAGACTACCTGACAGATATTGCCAGAATGAAAAGTTCTTTCTTAAACAAGTAATAGCCGGTCCGGTATAAATTACTTAGAAAATGAGCCCACTCTCTTCTCAGGAGTGGGTTTATTTTATTATTGAGCCATCTGCTTAAGAGCCGGCATATTACGGACTTTTATAATCTTCCGGTCGATGGAAATAACACCCTCCTGCTCCATTTCAGCCAAAGCTCGTGCCAGAGAAGGGCGGGTCACTCCAAACGAGTCGGCTATCTCCTGCTGAGTTTCAGTCAGATGAATAACATCTACCGTTGGCTCCGGCAGTTTACGAAGCAAATAATCTGCAATCTTATTCTTTATATTCTTTAGTGATAAGAACATAATCTTATCGCTCAGGAAATGACTTCTGCCGGATATCAGCATCAAGAAGTTCTGAAGAAGCTGCTTGTTCAGCTGCATCCATTGGGTAAAATCATCCCGATGAATAAATAATATCTCCGAAGGCTCCATTGCCAGAATGTTTACCGGAAGATTATTTTTCGGAGCATACAGGAAAGCCGGCGCCAACAACTGGGAGGCTCGCAACTCTTCAATAACAACAAGTTTACCGGCGTCATTCACCATCTGCCCTTGTAGAAGCCCACTCAATACAATCATCAGATGATTGCATGGTGCTCCCTGAAGAGCGACAATATCTTTCGAACGATAAGCTATCACCCTGTAAACTGCTGTTTCCAGCAATTCTGAAATCTCTGCATCAGAGATATTTCTAAACAGTACGGATTTGGAAAGTATTGCTATCATCGTCATTTATATATAAGGCAAATATAAGAAAAAAGAGGAGGAAATCTTATTTTCCTGCAAAGGAAAGTTATTGCCGAGGGCGTCAACAATATTGTCGAGGACGTCGGCAAAGCTTTCGAGGACGTCAACAATATTGCCGAGGGTGTCGGCAACAACTTTCATCAGCAACTAAATAAAATTACATCAGGTCTGATATAAGTTTCATTCCTATCCAAATAAAAGTACTACCGTATCTATCTGAAAAATATTCGCGTTTGTAACATTTGGTACAATATAAGAAACGGGGCTGTCCTACTTTTGTTTTCAAAATAATATAAACCAATAAAATAATAGAATAGTATGGATGCAAAAATGTTTTGTTTTCAGTGCCAGGAAGCAGCGAAAGGAACCGGCTGTATGATTAAAGGAGTCTGTGGAAAAGACGATGAGACTGCCAACCGGATGGACTTGTTGTTATTCATCACCAAAGGAGTATCTGTTGTTGCCACTCAACTGCGAAATGCCGGGGTAGAAATACCCGCACATATCAATCATTTCGTTGTGGATGCCCTTTTCTCTACAATCACGAATGCAAACTTCGATATAGAAAGTATTACCCGACGCATTGTCAAAGGAATAGAATTAAGGGATCAGTTAAAAGACGAAGCCGGTAAACGCGGTATCGAACTGCCCGTCATCGACGAACTGGTGTGGAAAGGCGATAAAAGTACTTTCGAAGGGAAAGCCCTGACGGTCGGTGTATTGCGCGAAGCAAATCCCGACATCCGTTCTTTGAAGGAACTGATCATTTACGGACTGAAAGGGATGGCCGCTTATGTGGAACATGCCGGAAACTTGGGATTTGAAGAAGCAGACCTACACCGGTTCATTCAGTTTGCGTTGGCAGAGACCTTACGGAAAGACCTTTCGGCTGAACAGCTAACGGCATTAGTGCTGGAAACCGGAAACTACGGGGTGAAAGCAATGGCATTGCTGGATAAGGCAAATACCAATAGCTATGGCAATCCGGAGATCACGCAGGTAAATATCGGTGTACGCAACAATCCGGCCATTCTGATCAGTGGTCACGACCTGAAAGATATGGAAGAACTGCTTGCACAGACAGACGGAACCGGAGTAGATGTATATACACATAGCGAAATGTTACCCGCCAACTATTATCCGGCCTTCAAGAAATACAAACATTTTGTCGGCAACTACGGGAACGCCTGGTGGCAACAACGGGAAGAGTTCGAGAGCTTTAACGGCCCTATCCTGTTCACGACAAACTGTATAGTTCCGCCACTGGAAGGTGCTTCATACAAGGATCGCGTTTATACGACCAACTCGGCCGGTTTTCCGGGATGGAAACATATCCCGTCAAGAGAAGATGGCAAGACCAAAGATTATTCAGAGATCATAGCCCATGCCAAACGCTGTGCCGCTCCGAAAGAGATAGAGCACGGACAAATTACCGGAGGGTTCGCCCACAATCAGGTAATGGCTTTAGCTGATAAAGTGGTCGATGCGGTAAAAAGCGGTGCCATCCGCAAATTCGTAGTGATGGCCGGATGCGACGGACGTATGAAAAGTCGTAACTATTATACGGAGTTCGCCAGCGAATTGCCATCCGATTGCGTTATCCTGACGGCCGGTTGTGCAAAATACCGTTACAACAAACTGCCGCTCGGTGATATAAGGGGCATTCCCCGCGTATTGGACGCCGGACAATGTAACGACAGTTATTCCCTGGCAGTGATCGCCATGAAGTTGCAGGAAGCATTCGGGTTGGAAGATATCAACCAGTTACCGATTGTCTACAATATTGCATGGTATGAACAGAAGGCAGTCATCGTCCTGTTGGCTCTATTGAGCCTTGGTGTTAAAAACATCCATCTAGGCCCGACACTACCGGCTTTCCTTTCGCCGAATGTTGCACAGGTATTGGTTGAAAACTTTGGGATAGGAACGATCAGCACACCGGACGAAGATATTGAAAAGTTAATTCTTGCCTGATTTTTAACAAAATATTGTATATTCGCAACCAAATACAAACGATTACGGTTATATCATAAAAAAGGCGAATATATATGGGGAAATTTTTACAAGAATTTAAGCAGTTTGCCATGCGCGGCAACGTTGTCGACATGGCAGTCGGTATCATCATCGGTGGTGCTTTCGGTAAGATAGTATCATCAGTCGTAGGAGATATCATCATGCCGGCAGTTGGATTACTGGTCGGAGGAGTAAACTTTACAGATTTGAAAATCGTATTGAAGCATGCAGTGATGGAAGGTGACAAAGTGATTACCCCTGCCGTCACGATCAACTACGGAAATTTCTTACAGGTAACATTAGACTTCATCATCATCGCTTTTGCGATCTTTATGATGATAAAAGGCATGAATGCCCTGAATAAGAAAAAGACAGAGGAAGCCCCGGCTACACCTCCCGCTCCACCTGCAGATGTTCAGCTATTGACTGAGATACGTGATTTACTGAAAGATAAAAAGTAAGAAAACTAAGATAAGTGTCAGTATCAACCGCTTCAAGAAGCAGTCGATACTGACTTTTTTGTGTCCATGCACGAAGGGAATAATCGGTTGCTTAAAGCCTGTAAAGCCCTCACCTTATCTTCCGCTTTCATCACTAAAGAGACATTACTGCTACTTCCTCCGTATGAGATCATCCGGACAGGCACATCCTTCAATGCATTGACTATCTGAGCCTCAAATCCTACATTCTGCCACTCGAGATCACCAACGACACATACTATCACCATGTTTCTTTCCACACAGACCGTTGCATACTCTTCCAAACACGAAATAATTTCGGATAGATGCACAGGATTATCGATTGTCACCGAAATGCCCACATCAGAAGTCGTTACCATATCGACCGCCGTCTTATACGTTTCGAAAGTATTAAAGACCAAGCTCAGAAACTTATGGGCAGGAAGAAGGTTCAACGACTTGATCTTTATATAAACAATATTATCCTTAGCTGCGACAGCTTTTATCCTTCCTTTTTCAGCCGTATTGGAAATCAATGTACCCGGTGCAGACGGCTGCAATGAATTAAGTAAACGAACGGGAATATTGCTTTCTTTTGCCGGACGTATACAACAGGGATGAAGTATCTTTGCACCAAAATAGGCCAGCTTGGCTGCTTCTTCAAAATTCAACTGTCGCACAGGGACAGTATGATCGACTACACGAGGATCGTTATTATGCATTCCGTCAATGTCAGTCCATATCTGAATTTCCTCTGCAGAAATAGCCGCTCCTATCAGAGAGGCACTAAAATCACTGCCTCCTCGTTGCAGGTTATCGATCTTGCCATAGGCATTCCGACAAATAAATCCCTGCGTGATGAACAGGTCGGCATTCGGATAAGAAGCAAGCTGTGCACACAACTTCTCCTTTATATACGACAAGTCCGGCTCCAGCTCTGCCGTGATACGCATAAAATCTAATGCCGGAAGTAAAACAGAGTTAACGCCTTTTTCCTTCAAATAGAGATCCATCATTCCGGTGGAAATCAGTTCACCTTGTGCCAACACTACTTTTTCATCGAACGGGGTGAACGGTGCCTCTGCGAACGACCATATATAACGAAAGCGGTCGGCCACCAGTTCCAAAGCCTGTTCCTTATAAACATCAGATTCATATAAACCGTCAATACATACAGCATATACCTGCTCCAACCGACTAATTATCTTATTAGCTTCATCTGTTTCTTTCCGATGAAAAGATCCGGAGATATCGACCAGAGCATTTGTCGTACCCGACATAGCGGACAAGACCACAATATTCCGTTCTCCATTACAGATAATGGACGCGACGTTCTTCATCCGTTGGGCTGAGCCAACGGATGTACCACCAAATTTCAATATTTTCATGATTATATTATACTATTCTTTTTATACGTTAAACCGGATAACAAATGTACTCCCTTTACCGATCTCGCTCTCCACATGGATCGTTCCGCCGTGAGCCTCAACAAAGTCTTTACTGATTGCCAACCCGAGACCGCTCCCCTGCACTTTCGTTCCGGGAACACGGAAATAACGATCGAAGATACTTTGGTGATAACGCGGGTCAATGCCTTTACCAAAGTCTTTCACAAATATTTCCACGGTTTTATCCATCTGCCTGGCCCCAATGATGATACGCCCATTCTCCGGTGTGTAATGGATAGCGTTCGATAACAGGTTAGTCAACACCCAGGCTATCTTTTCACTGTCGACAAACAACTTCGATATCTTTTCCGGATACTCGACTTCGACATGACAACCGAAACGTTCGGCCTGCACACGGTTTGCTTTGATGGCATAGTCGATCAGTTCGATCGGTTTGGTGATCTTCGGGTTCAGTTGCAGTTTACCCGTTTCCACCTGCGTCATTTTCAGGAGTTCGCCGGTGATATCCAATAAACGATCGCTGCTGTCTTTGATACTTTGTGACAAGGCCCTTTGCTCATCGTTCATTTCGCCTACCCGTTTATCTTCCAGAAGCTTCAGACTCATCATGATGGCTGAGATCGGTGTCTTCAGTTCGTGGGAGATCGTAGAGATAAATGTAGTCTTAGCCGAGTCCAGCTCTTTAAACTCCGTAATATTCTTCAACAGGATCACATCGCCGACATACTGGTTCTCCTTCCCGTTCTCATCCGTCACACGGATCGGGATATATTTTGCCTGGAAATAACTTTCCTTGTTATCAGCATATATTTTCAACGGTTCCTTTTTCTCATCCGGTTGGATCAGTTCACGCACCAAACGACGAAGCAAGTCATTCTTTAAAGCCAGTTCGGCGGCGGATTTACCGATCACGACATCCCGTTTCAGGTTCAGGATCGTTAATGCCTCATCATTGGCAAAAAGAATCGAACGGTTGCCGTCGAGACCGATAATGGGCTCCGTGATACTGTTGACAATCGCTTCAATATACTTTTTAGCCTGGATGATATCGGCCAGGGTACTTTTACGGTACTCGGTGAGCCGTTCAGCCATCCGGTTGAAAGAGTTCGCCACATCCGAAAACTCCTGATAATCTCCTAAGTCAAGCCGCTTCTCATAGTTATGGTTGGCAATCTCCATGATACCGTCGGTCAGCTTCCTTATCGGCGTATTGATCGAGCGGGGCAAACGGATCAGGAAAACAAAAGCAGTCAAAATACAGATAACAGCTATTATGCAGATCCACAACAATGCCTGGTCTGCCGTATGTCCGGCGATCTGGCTTTTGCGGTATATGGTAGCCATATTCAGGCTCATGATATCGTTGAGTGCCATGCGTACCCGTTGGATCGTCGTATCATTCAGTTCGTTATGCATCGCTTCATATTGGGTAGCCAGATGAGTCGTTGCCACGTTCTCGTCCACTTCCGTTATATTCATTTTCTGCAATTCGAGGTTTTTATCAAACTCCGCCTGCGCTACGGGGTCAGTCTTGATGCGTTCAAGGGCACTCAACATTCTTCTTGAATAGAGAAGCGAATTGTAATTATCCGCCAGGATATTCTGAGTATCGACAGACATATTGTGGATATTCTTTACAGCCAGTCCTCCCAGCAACACAATCATAACGAACAACAAACCTATCCCATAGATAAGCTTCGTTTTAATCTTCAGACTAACAGACTTACTCATATCATGCTATTATTATTAAATCAATATTCAACTGCGACAAACTATTCAGTAATTTCCGGTAACGATACGAAGAAAATAACAAAGTACGCAAACTAAAGGAAGGCTTACCGATACAAAGCGTCGTTATCATTTTCTCCTTACACACCTGAACGATACTATCCGTCACCGACTCAGACTGTACCTGTATCACCTCTCCCCCCAGTTCCGTTGCCAGCTTGAAATGATTGGACAGATAACGCTGGTTGGCCAACGGTATCCGGTCGATGCTCTCCCGTGGAGTCTGCACATACAAAACAAAGAACTTCGTATTATAACGGGTAGCCAGACGGGCTGCTTTCCGGATTACTTTCCGGGGCGTACGCTCATTACTGCTGATGCAGGCCAGGAACTTTTCATGCCGGACACCCATATTGACCGGAACCGAATTCTCCACCTTCTTCTCTACCCTCAAAGCCACCTCCTTCAAGGCCAGCTCGCGCAGCTGAAGGATGTTTTCCGACTTAAAAAAGTTATTGAGGGCGGTTTCCACCTTCTCCGGACGGTATATCTTTCCGGCTTTCAGGCGCTTCACCAGTTCGTCGGCAGTCAGGTCGATATTGACCACCTCATCGGCCTGCTCCAGCACGCTGTCCGGAATCCTTTCTTTCACTTCTATTCCGGCTATATCCTGCACCTCTTCGTTCAACCCTTCCAGATGCTGGATATTGACTGCCGTGATTACGCTGATGCCCGCTTCGAGGATATCCATTACATCCTGCCAGCGTTTTTCGTTCTTACTACCTTCTACATTGGAATGGGCCAGCTCATCGACAATGACTACTTCGGGATGGACACTCAGGATGGCCTGCAAATCCATTTCCTCCACCTCTTTCCCTTTATAAAAGGATTTCCGGCGCGGAACATGGGGCAATCCCTCCACCAACGCTTCCGTTTCAAGCCTGCCGTGTGTTTCTATATAGCCGACCTGTATATCGATGCCGCTACGAAGCAACTCGTGTGCCTCCTGAAGCATACGATACGATTTACCTACACCGGCAATCATACCGATGTAGATCTTGAAGTTACCACGGCGGGACTTTTTCAGTAAGTCCAAAAAGTGCTGTACACTCTGTTCTCTGTCCATCCGACTATCTATATTACGGTTTCAAAGTGAATCCGAAAACCAAATGAGCATCTTCGAGGCGAGGATTCCAAATGGCTTGTGCAAAAATAGGCAAAGAAAACGAATCGCTGAACTTTATTGCGGTCGTTCCTTTGAGCGCCACGTTCGTTACGGCAAAACTGTTTGTCTGATACTGCGGCGCATTCCAGGGAGTGAAGCCACAGGTCACATTCAGGTCTACCATTTTAACACTGAACGGATAATTCATTTCCACATACGTAGAGTATGCCTGCTCATCATGGCTATTCTTATCCAGACCGGCAAACATTGTGTACCAGGCAATTGATAAAGGAAACTTTTCTACCGGCAATGAATAAGCAATAGCACCTTCAAAATGATGAGCAGTTTCATGACTCTTAAAATTAAAATACTTTCCGGCTCCCTGTCCGGCCCACCACAAGTCGGCAACCGACAATGTCAATCCGGAGTTTCCGAATGTATAAGCCGCTGTCAGGTCGATCTCTTTAGCCCCCTGTCCGGAATTCTCGTTTACACCGGTAAAGTCGGTCGACCCCCAGGCAGTCAGGGAGAAGCCCCCTACGCTCAGGCCGAAAGTCGGCTGGAAGCTGGCACTCGTCTGATACATTCCACGCCATACATAAGAACTCACCAGGTCGCCCTGTACCGTAAACTTTACGCCAGCCTCACCCTCCTGGGCTTGCATTACAGAGAAAGAAGAAACAGAGAAGATCATTGCCACAACGGCAATCTTTTTAAGTATCGATTTCATATTCTTGTTATATCGTTATTTGCTTGTTTAGTAAACTTATTTAATCAATTATTTATCCAGGGCCTTTTCCACAGCCACATTCAATTTCAGGACATTCACCTTTTCCGTTCCGAAAAGTCCCAACAACGGTTTCTCCACATTGGCATTTACGATAGCCATCAATCTTTCCGGAGACACACCACGAGCGGCTGCCACCCGCTGTACCTGTACATAAGCAGCCTTCGGCGAGATATGAGGATCGAGCCCGGAACCACTGGCGGTAACGATCTCGGCCGGAACCTCTTCACGTTTCAGATACGGATGATGTACGAGGAAGGTATCGATGCGCACCTGAAGGTCAGCCAGATACACTTCATTGGATGGTCCCTTGTTACTACCTGCGGAACTGGAAGCATCATATCCGTCGCCCGCGCAGGAAGGACGACCCCAGAAATAAATATCTTGCGTAAAGGATTGGCCAACATTGGCCGCTCCCACTACTTTTCCATTCAATTCCACCACTGTGGCATTCCCACTATTCGAAGTGGCAACCTGGGCAAAAGCCCATAAAACAAATATGTAACAAACACTGAACAATACACAGAAAGCTATTGTCAACTTTAACGATTTAATTAGATTCGATATCATGATTTCTATACTTTTAATTGATTACATAAACAAACTGACAACCAGGTCGATCAACTTGATACCGACAAACGGTGCCACTATACCGCCTACTCCATAGATCAGCAAGTTGCGGCGCAATAATGCGGAAGCTCCGATCGGCTTATAAGCAACCCCTTTCAATGCCAGCGGAATCAGGATCGGAATAATGATCGCATTGAAAATGATCGCACTCAATATCGCACTTTCAGGACTATGCAGATGCATGATATTCAATGCACCCAACTGTGGAATAGCCACCATAAACAAAGCCGGGACAATAGCAAAATATTTAGCCACATCATTCGCAATACTGAATGTAGTCAATGTTCCGCGCGTCATCAATAACTGCTTACCGATCTCCACGATCTCGATCAGCTTGGTCGGGTCGTTATCGAGATCCACCATATTACCGGCTTCTTTAGCTGCCTGCGTACCGCTGTTCATAGCAACCCCGACGTTTGCCTGAGCCAGTGCCGGAGCATCGTTCGTACCGTCACCCATCATCGCAACCAACTTACCGCTGTCCTGTTCTTTCTTGATATAGTTCATCTTATCTTCCGGCTTGGCTTCGGCGATATAATCATCTACACCAGCTTTCTCTGCAATATATTTGGCAGTCAGTGGATTATCACCCGTCACCATTACCGTCTTTACCCCCATCTTACGGAGACGTTCGAAACGTTCCTGGATACCCGGTTTGATAATATCCTGCAATTCAATCACACCGATAATAAAGTCATCCTGCGAAACCACCAGCGGCGTCCCCCCGTTACTCGTGATCTTCTGTACAAGGTCGGCCACCTCTTCCGGATATTTATTCCCGGCAGCCTCACTCATCTTGCGGATCGCATCGAAAGCCCCTTTACGGATACGGATACCGTCTTTCAGGTCGACACCCGAACATTTGGTTTCTGCGGTAAACTTAATCATCTTCGAACCCGAAGTACTCAGATCGCGGATACGAATACCCCGTTCACGTCCCAGTTCGACAATCGATTTACCTTCAGGCGTTTCATCCGACAGGGAAGCCAACAAGCAAGCCTGCACGAATGCCTGTTCCTCGATACCGGATACCGGGTAGAACTGCGTAGCCTTACGGTTACCGATCGTTATCGTTCCGGTTTTATCCAATAACAAAGTATCTATATCGCCGGCCGTTTCCACCGCCTTACCCGATTTGGTAATCACATTGGCACGCAAGGCACGATCCATACCTGCAATACCGATCGCCGACAGCAAACCGCCGATCGTTGTCGGGATCAGGCAGACAAACAAAGAAATGAAAGCCGCAATCGTGATCTGCGTATTCGAATAATCGGCCATCGGTTTCAACGTACCGCAAACAACCACGAATACCAATGTAAAACCGGCCAGCAGGATCGTCAACGCGATCTCATTCGGAGTCTTTTTCCTTGAAGCACCTTCTACCAGGGCAATCATCTTATCGAGGAAGCTCTCGCCCGGTTGTGTGGTCACCACCACCCGAATCTGGTCTGAAAGTACCTTCGTACCGCCGGTTACGGAACTCTTATCACCACCTGCTTCGCGGATCACCGGGGCCGATTCGCCTGTAATGGCACTTTCGTCGATGGAAGCAAGCCCTTCGATGATCTCGCCGTCGGACGGGATCGTATCACCGGCTTCACAAATAAATACATCGCCTTTTTTCAACTTCGAACTGCTTACGGATGTGATAGAACCGCCAGCACCAATCAACTTGGCCGGTGTCTCTTCACGGGTTTTGCGCAAGCTGTCCGCCTGGGCTTTGCCACGTGCCTCGGCAATCGCTTCGGCGAAGTTGGCAAAGAGCAGCGTGAGAAACAACACAATAAAAACAAATAAGTTATATCCGAACGTTCCCTGGTTTTGTGCTCCGGTGGCGGCAGCCCAAATCGTAACGATCAACATCACAAACGTCACTATCTCGACAATGAACATGATCGGATTGCGAAACATCGTACGCGGGTCCAGTTTTGCGAACGACTGTTTCATGCTTTCTATGACAAGCTCCTTTGGAAACAAAGAAGCGGATTTATTCTCTTTCATCTTATTTCTTTCTTAACTATCAGCTAATTAGTAAATGCTAAAATATTCGGCAATCGGTCCCAGTGTCAGTGCGGGGAAGAAGGACAGGGCGGCAACGATAAAGATCACGCTGAATGTCATTACAGCAAACGTCACCGTGTCGGTCTTCAATGTCCCTGCGCTTTCGGGGATGAACTTCTTCTGTGCCAGCAATCCTGCGATGGCCACCTGTCCCACGATCGGAAGGTAACGCGAAATGATCAATGCCAAGCCTGTCGTAAAGTTCCAGAACCAGGTATTATCTCCCAATCCCTCGAAACCCGAACCGTTATTGGCCGAAGCAGAGGTATATTCGTAAAGCATTTCACTGAAACCGTGGAAACCCGGATTATTTAACCATCCACCTTCGCCCTCCACAAAGGCAGGGTGATAAACATAAATATAATTTGCAATAGCCGTAAAGATCAGAATCACGAACGGATGCGCCAGCGCCACGATCGTAGCGATCTTCATCTCACGCGCTTCCACTTTCTTGCCGAGGAATTCCGGCGTACGCCCAACCATCAGCCCGCTGATAAAGACAGCAATGATAAGGAAAGCATAATAGTTCATAAAACCGACTCCCACACCGCCGAACCAGGTATTGATCTGCATATTCAACATTTCCATCATGCCTGAAAGCGGCATCGTACTGTCGTGCATACCATTCACCGAGCCGTTGGAAGTAACCGTTGTCGTACAACTCCAGAGTGCGGTAGCAGCCGGCCCCAGACGTGTTTCCTTACCTTCCATCGCCCCACAAGCCTGGTCGATACCCATTTCGGTAATTTTGGGGTTACCGTTCATTTCATAATACGTATTGATCGCCACGCTTGCCAGGTAAGCAAACAACATCACACCGAAGATCGTATACCCCAGCTTCTTCCGTTTCAGATAAAAGCCCAGTGCAAAAATCATTGCCATCGGCAGGATCAGGATCGACCAGCATTCCACCATATTGGACAGGTAGGTCGGGTTTTCCAGCGGATGCGAAGAGTTTACGCCGAAGTAACCTCCTCCATTGGTTCCCAACTGTTTAATAGGAACGATAGCAGCGGTAGGCCCTTGCGAAACCATCTGTTCGGCACCTTCCATAGTGGTCACGGCCATCTTGCCGTCGAAGCCCATCGGGACACCTTGCAGGATAAGGATAAAACCTACCACGAGCGACAAGGGCAATAGGATACGTGTACAACTCTTTACCAGGTAATTCCAGAAGTTACCGATCGTCGTGGTGCTCTTTGCTGCCATCGCCTTGAAGATTCCGGCCAGTGCCGCCATACCGGTAGCCGCCGTAATAAACTGGAACAGCATGATAACAAACAACTGTGTGAAATAAGTCAACCCGCTTTCGCCACTATAATGTTGCAGGTTGCAGTTCACCATAAAACTGATACATGTATTAAATGCCAGATCGGGGCTTTGGTTCGCATTACCGTCCGGGTTCAACGGCAAATACGCCTGTGTACAGAGAAGGATCATCCCCCAGAAAAACCAAAAAACATTGACAGTAAGAAGTGCTTTCAGGAAGCTCTTCCAACTCATTTCTTCTTTCGGATCGATACCGCAGAGTTTGTAAATCCATCTTTCAACCGGAGCCATGAAGTCCAACCAGGTCTTCTCCTCCTTATATACCTTCGCAATGTACATCCCCAGCGGGTAGGCCAAAACGACCATCAATACGATTTGCGCAATACTACCTATTAATTCAGTATTCATCTTTTCACCTTAAATTTACGATTAAAACTTCTCGGGTTTGATCAATACATACATCAGATACCCGAAGATCACTACGCAGAGTATAAATAAAGCTACAAACATATTTTCTCTCCTTTCTTAAATCTTTTCAAACCAATCTACACACTTAAAGAAAAACCAGTAGCAGGCTGTTCCCACCACACATAAAAATCCAAATCCTACAAATACGTTGTCTAACATACCTTTGTTTATTTAATAGTTAATACTAATCGTTTCGCTATTCTATATGCCAAAGGCGTGCCAAAAAAACGCACAGGATTATTATCGACTCAAATACAGCAAATTAAGAATAACCAGAAGAAAATAGCTCCGGTAACAACCCTTCCATTTTGAAAAGGTAGCCTTTCCAAAACGATAATATCTTTCAAAATGAAAAGGTGAAGAAAAAAGAATCTGATAGGGCCGAATTAGAAAAAATGGATAGACTTTAATTGTTCGAGCCTGCTTACAAGGCTTATGAAGGGGAGTACGGATATACTGATACTGATTAAATAACTATCTTTGCAGCCTATCAACAATATTTAGTTTATATGGATACGCAACCTGTTTTTCCCAAGGGACACCTCATTGATTTTGAGAACTGGGAACGGAAAGACAATTACAATTTCTTCCGTGACTTTGAAAATCCAAGTATATCTATCACCTCCGAAGTGGAGTGCGCCAGAGCAAAAGATCGGGCAAAAAAGAATGGACAATCCTTCTTTCTCTATTATCTGTATGCCATACTGCGGGCGGCTAATGAAATAAAGGAGCTGCGTTTCAGGATAAAAAACAGCGGAGAGATAGTTTGTTATGAGACAGTTGATGTATTGTGTCCGATACGCATGCATCAAAATGGGAAGTTCTTTACAGTAAGGATACCGTGGATTGAAGATTTCGATGCCTTTTACAAGGAAGCCCGCCATATCATCGACTCAATACCGGAAGACGGCAATCCGTACGAATCTGAAAATACTGCAACGGAAGACAGCCGGTACAGTGTTATCCTCGTAAGTGCAACACCCGATCTTTATTTCACATCGATCACATATACACAGGAACGGAAGAGTGGTTCGAGTTATCCCCTGCTGAATGTCGGGAAAGCCGTGACACGGGAAGGCCGGTTAGTTATGCCGGTAGCCATTTATGTGCATCATGGTTTTGTGGATGGGGCACACATCTCCGACTTTTTCCGGAAAACGGAGGAATATTTAAAGTAAAAGTCTGCATAAAAAGGAGAAGCTGTTTCAAAAGTAAAAAAGAACTTTAGAAACAGCTTCTTTTAATCTAAATTTTCAGCAGTAAACCTATTGACGGATCATTCTAAAAAGGCTTCCGCTCTTCCCGGAGAAAACAATTCCCACAGGGAAGCAACTGTCCATCCGGGAGCAAAGATATCATTATAATATCCCTTGCCATTCTTTCCGTAATCCCAATTGGTATGTTGTACCACTTCCGGATAATACCCCTTCTTGGCAACCCCACACATATGTCCTTCGTAAGGTAACAACTGGCGCATGGAGGTGCTGATAACCTCAGCGAAGGTGGAGAAGCGATCTTCTTTATACTCTTTTGATAACCAATGAAGAACGTCTACAAAATCGAAAATAAAAACATCGATATGGTTGTTTTCGACAGAAACATTTCCCCATCCGCGGGTTTGCAGTCCTATATCACCTAACATTTGTCCGGGAGCAAAAGGCACATCCCAGGTATAATACCATGACAGAGCAAAGTAGGCGGCTTTCTTTGCTAATCCTGCGTAATGAGCACGTTCAGCTCCTTTGGTAGCCAGGGCTAAGTAGTAAGCAGCCGTAGAAGCATACAGAGAAGCTTCTTTATCTTCGCAATTGGCATCCAGCGTAGAAGAGAAATAATCAGACTTTGAGATCAGTTCATTTTCCAGATAATTGACAGAACGTTTGGCTGCTTCCAGATAACGTTTGTCTTTAAAGTATTTAGAAGCCATTACCAATGGTAAAGTTGCTGACGGCGTACTACCACCACTTTTATCGACGATGGAGAAGTCATCCTTAAATTTACGTGGGAAGCTACCGTCTTCGTTCTGCAAACGCAGGAAGTTATCCAGCATACCTTTGATACGTTGTTCCCATTGCGGATGCTTACGACCCCGTTCTCTTTCGTAATTAAGATAATAAAGCACAGCATATACTCCTTCCGATTGGCGACGGATACTATGTGTACCTTCTACTTCATCGCGTTGGTAGTAGATAACCTCGTTAAAAAGTCCGGCATCGGAAAAGCCGTTGGTCAAGTATGTGTCAAAGATAGCGTTAGCACTTTTAACCAATTCGGGACGCTGTTGCTGCTCACCGTATTCAAGGGCATTAAATGCGTTGAGCAGGGTACGCCCGACGAAACCGACTTCGGCTGTTCCGGTATTCTTGCAGGTAGCAGTTTCCATATGCACGCCGGAATAATAATGTGTCGGCTTATCGCTCACATAGCTTTCCACAAAGAAGTTACTCATTACCTCTTTCATTTTTTCGGGAGAATAGGCAGTCTCCACCGGTTGCGGACAGTTGGTGTCGAAACTGTATTCCCAGGCTTGTTGCACGCATTGGGAGAAGTCGGTGGCACTGAACTCATTCACTTCCCAGGTCAAAGTGATACTTTCGTCTTTGCGGAGCAGTTGGAAGGCTTCTACGGCGGGAGCAAGTGTGAGTTTGCGGATATAGGTTTTCGGAGCTTCCTTGTAGGGGAAACCGAAAGATAAGGCGGCTGTTCCCGAAACGTTCTCGAAACCAGTGTATCCGATGGAGGTCTTACCGGAGAGAATCACTTCGCCTTCTTTATGGGTGGTCAGGGCATCTGTCTTGAACTCGTCGAGACGGATCACGGAAATTGTTTTGCCATTTTTGGCATCGAAGATAGTGGTCATGGGGGTACTTAAGCGGTCTTCCCGTACGATCCAGCTGTCGGACGTGTGGAAAGAAGGGGCTTTCTCCGGCGAGCGGAGGTTACGGCGGTACCAGAAGCCGGGTAGGTAGAACTGACAATCGCCGTGGCTGAAACCGGTCTTGATCTGCTCCGCGAAATTGAACCAGATATCTTCGTATGCAGTGATACTGACTGTGATCTGTTGTTTACCTTCCTTGTCCTCTACCTTCTGGTAGATCGAAAGGGGGAGTTTGTCTCCCGCTTTGAGTTGGTAATCGAAATAATTATCCTGCAACTTCTGCATTGTCAACGAGTACTGCCGGGCATCGTTTCCAGGTACTTTTAGGGCAATCGAGACTTTTACGTTTTCCGGTGAATAGTTCACAGCCTCCGCGCCGGTTGTTCCGGCCAAGAGTAGCAAAGAAAGGGCTACGTTTTTCAAATTCATATTGATATATTTAAAAGTTAGAATACTGGATTTTCTGATTTCAAAGAGGGAGAGTCATTTGCGACGGTAGGCCAACTATCTTTCCAGTCGATACAATCCATCATCAGGACACGGCCGGAAGGGTCATTCACATTAACTGCGTGGTAGAATACCCAGTCGTTGCCAGCCTCATCTGTAATGATCTCGGAATTGTGGCCTGTTCCAACGAAAGAACCATTTTTGTGGATCAAAACTTCGTGATGGTTTTCCAGCATCGGTTGTCCGCTCTTGTCCACATAGGGACCAAACAGTTCCTTCGAACGTCCTACGACTGTCGTGTAGGTACTTTTCAGTCCCTCACAGCAGGAGCCAATCGAGGCGAATAGATAATAATATCCGTCCTTTTTATGGATATAGGTTCCTTCGTAAGCCGTTCCTGCGACCTGCACGGGTTGAGAACCTTCTTTCAGGGATAGTCCGTCGTCACTCAGTTCGATGCCGTAAATACCGCGGAAACTCCCCCAGAAAAGGTATTTCCGGTTGCCTTCTTCTATATAAAAGGGGTCGATAGAGTTCTGCACATTGATCTCGTTGCTACGGAACATCATCCCGTGGTCGCTGAAAGGGCCTGACAGACGATCGGCGATAGCACAACCGATACCGCAAGTCCATTCGCCTCCCCAGACCGACATGGAATAATAGAGTACGTACCGGCCACCGATCTTGTTGATATCAGGAGCCCACAGTCCGCCGTCGGGTTCGAAGTCCGGACGTGTCTGGTCAGTAAATGCGGTGCCGACCATTTCCCAGTTAACCAAATCTTTCGACCGGTGGATAGGTAAATTGCGAATATCCTCTGTCGCATACAGGTAGAAATAGCCGTCGTCCCCCCGGATAACCGAAGGGTCGGGAAGGCTGTAGGCGATCACGGGATTTTGATAGGTTTCCGTCTTTTTTCCGGTGCTACCGCCTTTGTCTTCGTCTTTAGAGCCGGACGAGGAACAAGCGGTAAAACTGCATAGTGCCAGTAGTAATAATTCTTTTTTCATTTTGCCAATTTAGGGGTTATATATTCTTTGCTGATTCTCATACGGTCAATACCGTCGACTTTTTCGAAACTGACGTTACCGATGTGCATGGCACGCGGATGAATATTATCTTTATCCTTATGCGCATGATAAACGATCCGGAGGTTTCCCTCTTTATCCGTGAACATCGCGCTGTGCCCTACACCGACCAATTCTCCCGGTGTCTGCAACAAAGGATTTTCGTCATATTTTGTCCATTCTCCCATAATATCTGTTGCCGTTGCACAGCCTACTCCATATAAAGGGCTTTCATAACTGTTGGCGGAATAGGTCATGTAATAAAGTCCGTTGCGCTTAAGAACATAAGGGCCTTCATTTACGCGTGGCCAGACGGTTTCCCATTCCTGCGAGACGTGAATACAAGGGTGGGAGGTATCTTCCTTTATAGTAATGAGGTCTTCCTCCAACCTGGCAACCCATATATTATTTCCGTCGTTAAAAGGGACATAGAAGAGATAAGGTGTACCGTCATCATCGATGAAGAGCGAGTTGTCAATGCTCTTCTCGGTTGTTATCATCGGCTTCTGTTCTTTTTGCCTGAACGGGCCCAGAGGGGAATCGGAAGTGGCAACACAAATATGTTCATCCGCTGAATAATACATATAGAAGGTGTCATTTACTTTATAGATCTCGGGGGCCCAAAACCATTTGTCAGCCCAGCTGTCTTCTTTATTCAATGCCAGCCCGGCGAGTTTCCAAGTATTCAGATCATCGGAGGTATACACCTCGATCCCCTGATCGGAATGTGTTCCATACGCGTAGTAAACTCCGTTATGCAACAGAATAAACGGATCGCCCAAGGGGATTGTTTCCGCTGCTATCTCCACATTTTCTCTTTCCTTTGCTTTGTTGGATGAACATCCGACAAGAACAATCAATACTAGAATTCCAATGTAAACAAAACTTTTTTTCATGGTCTTATATTTTCTATGAATAATTTACTTTCCAATATGATATCGTAAAACACCATTATAGGCCGGTTGACAATCTTCTGAATAAAGTCCGACTTTCGATAGCGGGTAAGCAGCCTCCAAATGACATATTTCTTTTCCGTCTATAAACAGATAGAGGTCATTGTCTTTTTTTACGGCACGTATGTTATAAGATGTCTTCAATAATTCATTGATCCTGATCTTGTCTATGTGCCGTGACAGATCCTGCGGGTCTTTATTAATGAATCTCAATGCATCGGTCTTTACCGGAGAGAATGATAGCTTGTTATAGGCCGGATGTGAAGCAATTTCACTTTGGCTGTTCTCCCCAAGAGGATACCATTTCCCGTCTTTCACATATTCTATCACGAATTGATCGAACATATTCTCCACAAAATCATGCTTATCTCCGACATCATGGCGATTCAAATAAAGAGCATCTAACCAGACAGGGCTTTGAAAGCGATAGCCTTTCTCTATAAAGTCTGTATATTTGACATCCGGATAAATGGTTCTCAGGCATTCCAGAGGAAAACTGTTTTTCTGTAAGGTCTTGCCGTTTTTGACCATTGTTACATTTAGCGTACGTGTACTTCCGTTAATTACAGCTTTCACATAGTTGTCCTTATCCATATAGACCGGATAACCGCCTGCAAGACCCTTTTCGGAGAGGTTGGATACCTGAAATGAATATTCATAATTATTCAGCATATCCCCCTTCAGTATCTCAGTTTTGTTATTATCCGTAACCTTCAAGCCATTTGCCACACATTCATATTTTCCATTGATACATTCCCAACCGGGCATGGAGCAATCGTAATCATCAAAGCCTAGCGTATATATTATTCCGTCAAAAGCAGCCTTTCCCTCTTTAACAAACAGACCGGGGAAACCTGCTTCTGATCCCGGTAGTATTCCTTCAAATTGTGACTTCCCCGGAGCAGGAATGCCATCCAGAAGCACTTTTATATTATCCATATTTTTTTCTATCGTAAAAGTATGGTATACTCCAAAACGAAAATCTTCCGGTAAATTGAAAAATTCTTTTCGCTCCTTGCCTTGTGTACAAGTTTGCAGATACCAACCGGAGCGGATTGAATCCAAGCCTGCATTTATATAATTCTCCGCATCTTTCCAATAGGCTATGACTCCGGCTTCATTTGTCGCGTTTACTCCGGCTTCAAACAAATAGGATGTGCCTGATTGTACCTTGTCTAGTAACCCATAAGAAGATTTTGGGTTTTGCCATACCAACTCACCTCCGGTAATACCCCATTGATCGTTTGCCGGGAAAGTCCAGCTTTTCATCAAAGACGCATCATCAAAAGTATCGCCGTAAGTCGGTTTGGCCGGTTCCGGATGATATCCTTTTGTATTGGGGCCGGTTATCCCGTCTACATAAAGTGTTTTATCAAAGAATTGCACACGGTTTATGTATTGTCCGCGAGGTTCATGGTTTTTATTCGCCATATAAATAAGCCACCATTCAAAACCATTCGGTCCACGTAAAATATTAGGTTGTCCGGGAGTTAAAAAGATATCGTCTGCTTTATCTTCTTTCATATCGAATAAAGAAACATCAAAAAAGTTCGTTCTACGTCCTTTATTCGTTTCAATAGCCAGGACGTTAGGAGTATCTTTCTTCAATATGGCAACTTGCTTTTCACTCAAATTAAGGATACAATAATCTGCCCCTTGCTTATTATAAATCAACTCCCCGTTCAAATAAATCTTAGTGTCTCCGTCATGGGCTACACGCAAAGCGGCATTCTTTATCGTATTACTTATTTGGAAGGCCTTGCGTAACCATAAGAAAGAAGCCTGCCATTCTGTTCCCTTATGACGTGTAGTCGATCCTTCCACCTCTTTTGAAGCAAATCCGGATTCTCCTTTTTTCCAACCGGTAGCATTATAATTGGGTTGTATCCAGTTACCTTCCGGCCGTTCTTCCATATAAGCGAAGTACGGCTCATAAACTTTGCCATATCTTAATAGATCCACATAGTCCTCTTCCAAGGAAGTCTGATTGGATAAAACTACCGGATAACTGTATTTACCTCCATTCTGAAAAGTCAGTGGAGAATCCGCCTCTGCTACACCTAATTGGTAATTTCCCCATTCTGTCGATGTATGATTAGCATTATACATCATATAATAACGATCTCTGTACTTCATAACCCAGGGGCCTTCAGCTACGCGATTGTCCATTGTCTCCCAGGTGTCGGGTAAAGAAGCAAACTGACAAACCGGTTCACCGGAAAACTCTGATGGAGATTTCATTTTACGTCCCCAGATCGTATTCCCGTCTGTAAAACGAACCATATACATATATAACTGTCCGTCATCATCTTTAAAGACCATAGGATCGATCCGGTTATCCATCCAAGTTGCTTTATCCGGTTCCATATAGGGGCCTAATATATCTTTACCCTGTGCATGTACGATATGTACGGCATGTTTATCTTTCCCCCAATAATTGACTGACCAATATAAATGAAAATCTCCATTCAAATAGAACATATCATTTGCATGAATCTGGTTATCTCCGGCTCCGCTACCTTTTGTCCAGTCATTATCCATAGATACTACATGTACCGGAGTTCCCCAATGAACAATATCTTTAGACACATAAAAATCACCGTTCGTAAAAACTCCTCCGATATAATATTTTCCATTGTATTTCATTACGCCGGCATCTGCGACTCCTGGTAGTACCGGATTTTGGATATTTTGCGCACACAGGTCTAAAGCATAGGAAAGTATTAATAATAATATTACTTTTTTACTGATATTCATGGTAAAGATTATTATAAAAGTATCCTTTAATCTTCATACTCACAATTAGAGTGTGAAGATAAAGGATACTTTGTTAACATAAAATATTAATACATCGGATTCTGTGTCAGTTGCCCTTCACTATTATCCACTTCTATTTGCGGGATCGGCATACGTTTATGCTTACCTATAATGAAGTTGTTAAAATCTGCATCTCTACTCTTCAACTCATCAATGCCGGCCTGGGTATCCAGAAGTCCCCAACGTTTCAGGTCAGCCCAACGCCAGCCTTCGAAACAAAGTTCCAGCGAACGTTCCATCTGTAGACGTTTCATAAAGGTTTCTTTTGAATTCAGAGCCCCCTTCCACTGACTTGCTGCTAATTTAACAAGTCCGGCACGTTCTCTGACTTTATCTACATAGCCGGCAGCCTCCGTAATCGAACCTCCAGTCTCGACAATACATTCTGCATAATTCAACAGGATATCGGCATAACGTATGATACGATAATTGTTGCGGGCAAAATAATCTTCCGTTTCACGATAATAAGAGGTATTATATTTACGGATATAGCAATCTTCTTTACTTTGTCCCCAGTTATCCCATTGTGTGTTATCATCCGCGTCTGCTATTTTATAATATTTCCGGGACTGATCCGGGAAATCCTGCGAGAAACCGTGATACAAAATACTAGTATACAAACGGAGGTCATTCGAGCCATCCGCCCTCTTCTCTTTCAGGAATTCATCCACCAGCCATCTGCGTGCTTTTCCGTCTCCCCAACCGATACCACTCGGTGCATAAAATTGTGTACGCTGAAATCCCATAGCCATACTTGCATCATTACCTGTACCTCCTTTATTCTGATCATCAAACTGGATCTCAAAAACACCTTCTTTGTTATTTTCATCCAGATCTGTGAAGTTATTTTCTCTGTTATCGATCAATCCGTATAGTGAGCCTTCCTTATCTATTAACCATTGAAGTTGTTCTTTAGCCTTATCGAATTTGTGTTGCTGCATATAAGCTTTACCCAGTAAAGCTTTCGCTGCACCTTTTGTTGCTCTGCCGACATTGGCTGCATCCCATGCTTCCGGTAGATTTTCTGCTGCAGATAGTAAATCTTTTTCTATCTGTGTCCATATTTCTTCTTCAGATGCATCCGAAGGCACATAATCTGCATTTGCCGGTTCTAATATCAATGTTCCTTTTTCCCACAGCAAATTGATCTGAAAATACCATAAAGCCCTCATAAAAGAAGCCTGAGCCAATACTTTACTTTTCTGGGTTTCATCCATCTCTATTTCAGGAACATACTGTAAAACCTGGTTACAGCGGTAAATTCCCATATAGAAGAATTCCCAATGCTGGTTATTCCCTTCATTAAAATTGTAATTCGTATACAGAAAACGTGTCCAGTCGCCAAGTTCAATCCATGGAGAAGAACTCCATCCTTCGTCGGAAGATAAATCGTAACGAAACGACAGCCAACGCATCCAGGTAGGTTCTTTGTAAAGTGCGCTATAGCAAGCTTTCACTCCAGCTTCTGCATCTGACGCTGTTTTCCAGAAGGTAGGGACAGTTGCTTCATTGGGATTATCTATATCCAATAGATCCGCACTACAAGCTGTACATAATGATAAAGCGCTAACAACTAATAATTCATATATTTTTTTCATATCTTCTCTTGATTATAAATTAAAAGGTCAAATCCAATCCGAACATTACAGAGCGGGTATTAGGGAATGCAAAACTGTCTGTTCCTCTATTCCATACATTGGTATTCACAAAATCAGGATCCAAACCGCTATATTTAGTAAAAGTAATCAGGTTGTTCCCTGCAACATATAAGCGGAGCTTATCTATACCGAAGTTGTTTAGTAACTCTTTAGGGAGACTATATCCCAATGAAATATTTTTCATTCTGAAGAATGAACCATTTTCAAGGAAGCGATCACTATCCATCGAATTACGCTGGTCACCATATATAATTCGAGGCGTATCTGAATCAGGATTTACCTGATAAGGTTCTTCCCCTTTATCGTAGCGAATATAGTTTGAGTTATCGGAGAACAGGCGTCCCTGCCATTTCGTAACATTGTAAATTTTATTTCCAAATTGTCCATACCACATCATTCCGAAATCAAAATTCTTCCATTCAGCATTGAGCATGAGTGAGAGTTGCATTTTTGCCCACGGACTTCCACATATCTGACGATCATCCGCTGTGATATTGGCATTATCATCGGTATCTATATATTTAACATCACCCAGTTGAGGGCGTTTACCGTTGATCATGATCGGTTCACCCTTCGAATTCACATAATTATTAATCTGTTCCTGAGTTTTAAAGATACCATCTGTTTTATATAAATAGAACATAGATAAAGACTGACCGATCTCTGTTTTAGCCTGGCCTGAATAATAGACATCCTTTCCGTATCCCAGATCTATAACCTTATTACTTAGGGTTGTTATATTCATATTTACATTATATTTGAAATCTTCCACCTGATCTCTCCAACCGACAGTCATTTCAAATCCCTGATTTTTTAAACTTGCAGCATTAGCCTTCGGAGCACCTCCCTGATTACCTGTAGATAATGCAATAGGCATATCAGTTAACACATCACGGGTTTTAGCCACATAGTATTCTGCACTTAAACTTAATCGTTGATCCAAGAAAGCAGCATCAAAACCATAATTCATTGTTTCTTTGGTTTCCCATACCAGATTGCTATTTACGATTTTAACCTGTGATGCCCCTGGAACAATTGTACCTCCCAACAAGGTAACAATACTTTGATTGATCGTTCCTAAATAATCCCATTCATCAATGGAGGAGTTACCCAGGCGCCCCCAGTTTCCTCTGATCTTTAAATCATTGATCCATGGAACATTAAAGAAGTTTTCTTTTGAAATTCTCCAGGCGGCAGAAACAGACGGAAAGTTACCCCAACGATTTTCTTTCGATAAACGGGAAGTCCCATCCCGACGGAATGTTCCGGTTACATAATACTTATTATCGTATACATAATTAACACGGCCTAAATAAGAGATCATTGCACTTTTCCTGATGCTGTTAGTATTTTGCTGATTACTTTGACCAGCATTCAGTACTGTCAAATAATCATCAGTACCCAACTGTGGAAAGTTCAGACGAGAAGCCCATAAGCCTTCCCATTCATTTTTTTGATAAGTAGTACCTACCACGGCATCAATATGATGTTTCTTGATATCTTTATTAAAGTTCAGCGTATGCTCCACCAACATATTATAGGTGTTATCACGTTGCTTCTGACTTTCCGGATCACGGTGTTCCTGGTTCTGAGTCCAGTTACCTTCTCCTCTGAACCATGATTTTTCATAAAAATATAAGTCTATACCGCCATTGAATTTATAAGACAGAAAATCAAATGGTTTAAATTCTAACCAAACAGAACCATTTAAACGATTTTGTCTTTCTTTCATCTTCTCAAGATTTTCACGGGCTATCGGATTCGTTCCAAAAGTATTATATTTTGCTGCATCTCCATAACCATATCCCCCTGGGTTGTTTGCATCATACACAGGAATTGTCGGCATCATACGAACCACATCATTATATGGGTTTGTTTGAAGAGGGTCTTTGTTTATTAATGAATAAGCCAGATTTTCACCAAAAGAGAACATGCCTCTTTTACCCTGTGTATTGACACGGAAGCTGTATCTGTCGAAATTATTACCATAAGAAACACCGTCATTATTATAATAACCGGCAGACACAAAATAATTACCCGAATCTCCACCACCGGAAAGTGACACATTATAATCTTGAACTAAAGCAGTCTTAAATACTTCATCTTGCCAGTCTGTATCAAATTCAGAATGCTGCTGCGTTGCTGTAATACTGGCAATGCCATCTTTTATTGCTTCATTATAGGCAATATCATTATATTTCTTATATTCGGCAGCATTCATTAAATTGTAGCGCGGAGTCCACTCCAATGTTTCCTTTACACTGACACCTACTTTCATCGGGCCTTTAGTACCCTTCTTTGTCGTGACAATGATCACTCCGTTTGCTGCACGCGAACCATAAATAGCTGCTGCCGAAGCATCTTTCAATATTTGAATAGATTCTATATCTGAAGGATTAAAATCCACACCCGGAGAAGTGATCATTCCATCTACTACCCACAATGGGCTATTGTCACTTAAGGAGCCGACACCTCGAATTTCGATTGATGCATCTTCACCTGCTTTTCCGGTACTACGAACGTTTACACCTGTAGCCAGTCCTTGCAACTGATTTGCGATTGTACCGGCAGCACTCTTTTTCATTTCTTTTGTGTCAACAACTGCTACAGCTCCTGTTAAATCAGATTTTTTTACGGTCTGATAACCAATCACAACTATTTCTTCCAATGCTTTGGAATCATCCTCCATAATTACATACAAAGGGTTTCCTTTATACGTCATCTCTTGAGAAGTCATACCTATATAGGAAAAAACTAGCGTGTTACCATTTTCTCCCGATAAAGAGAACTTTCCATCAAAATCAGTTGTCGTACCAACAGTTGTTCCTTTTATTAAAACATTAACACCGATCAACGGCATTTTTTCTGCATCCACTACTGTTCCGGAAATAGTTACATTCTGGGCAAATGCTGTTACCGTAAATACAGTAAAAAACAGAACTAATAATTTCTTAATCATTTTTTATAGAATTAGATTTTAAACTTTGCGAAAGCCGATCTTCCGCCTTTTCAGTTAATCAATATGTATGTATTTTCTACATACACGAGATGTAAAGATTCAAAGATTACAATACTTATGTCATAGGCTTTTCTTTTTTCACGGTATTATTTATTTTTGTTTAGAACTCCTGATCGCAAATGTATTTCAATATGACAATAACAACTGCAACTATTTTTCCAATTAATACAATTATATAATCAAAAAACGCCTTCAGAGTGTTTTCTGAAGGCGTTTGATCCTATTGTTCTATTTTATTATCTGATCGTTTTATTTCACAAAATCCTTAGGTAAGATACCAAACTGTTTCTGGAAACATTTAGTAAAATAAGAAGGTGTATTGAAGCCTACCATATAGCAAATCTCGTTTACTTTACATTCTCCCTCCTTCAATAATTGCGCCGCTTTCTTCAATCGCTCCAAACGGATGTAGTCGTTCGGAGTCATATCCAACAATCCTTTTATTTTACGATTCAAACTCGACCGGCTCATATTTAACAAACTTGCCATATCATCCAGGCTGAAATCCGGATTTTGCATATTGGTCATGACAACATCATTTAATGTTTTCAAAAATGATTCATCCGCTTTCGTCATTGCCATCGTATTTGTTTGAACAAATGGAGAATGTGCAAAAGCGGCATGTAATTTCTCACGATTCATCAGAAGATTGGCTATAGCCACTTTCAGATACTCAACAGAGAAAGGTTTATCTACATAAGCATCTGCACCGGATTTTAAACCATCTATTTTTGATTGCATAGTTGTCTTTGCTGTCAATAAAATAATCGGTATATGACTGTAATTCAAATCAGACTTAATATGGTCGCACAACTCTAATCCATCCATTTCCGGCATCATTATATCCGAAACAACCAGATTTACTATTTGATTTTCAAGCACATCCAACGCTTCTACTCCATTTGTAGCCGTTAAGACCAAATAAACCGGAGATAATTGCTTAACTACAAACGATAACATTTCGGGATTGTCCTCCACGACCAATACGGTATGGCGATTCTGTTTCCGAACTGTTTGTAACTCTTCTTTTAATATATTCTGAGTTTCCCGGTCATTTTTCACTACTGCGATTGTATGTTCCTGATTAAGGGGTAAAGTTAAAAGGAAGCAATTATACTCTACAGAATCATCCATTGATAATGTCCCATCATGAAGCTCTGCTAATGAACGTGCTAAAGCCAACCCAATACCTGTACCTGATATCATATTCGATATGCCGTCTTTATATTGTATAAATGGTTCAAAAATCTTTTCTCGCATTTCCAATGGTATAACATTGCCATCATTGCAAACTGACAATACGAAGGTTTCATCTATTGTATTATGCAATAACTTCACATGAATATAAGTCTCAGAATATTTTATAGCATTTGAAAACAAATTACTTACTATTTTCGTCAGACCTTCGCGATCTACCGAGGCATACAATTGCTCAGGACAATCAATTGTGAACTCCAATCCTTTTTGACGAGCTAAAGGAGTGAAACGCGTATATATTTGTTGTAAAGATCCTGCAATATCACAATTAACAAAGTTCAACTTAAATTTTTGAGTCTCCGTTTTTCTGAAATCAAGCAACTGATTGACAAGATCTAACAAACGGTTAGTATTCAGATCCATAATTTCAAGGTCATCACGTATTTCCCCCGGTATATTTTGAGAAACCAGTACATTTTCAAGCGGGCTTTTTATCAATGTCAGCGGAGTTCGGATCTCGTGTGCCACATTCGTGAAAAAGTCAATTTTAGCAGTGTACAACTCACGTTCCTTTTCCCGCTCAAACTTCTCCATCGCTTGTTGATGCTTTTGTCTGTTTCTCTTCCTGAAATAATAAATAACCCCAACTATGGAAATGATAAGCAATAAGAAATACAATATATAGGCCCAGGTAGACAAATAAAAAGGAGGGCATATATGAATCTTCAAAGTACGCTCAATTTCATTCCACTTACCGTCACTATTTGAACCTTTCAAACGGAACCAATAAGTTCCATATGGCAAATTTGAATAATTAATCAAAGCATTTCGTCCCACAGTATACCATTCCTGATCAAACCCTTCCAGTTTATAAATCAGCTGATTCATTTCAGGAGCCTGATAACTTAAAGCTGCTGTATGAAAAGAAAAAGAATTTTGATCAGCATCCAACTCTATTTCTTCCGAACAAGTGATACTTTTTTCTAATGGAGAATGTTCCCGGTTAACAGGAAGTCGTTTATTAAATAAAAAGAAATCCGTAATGACTACAGGAGGAATAAATCTATTCTCAACAAATGTAGCCGGATCAAATGCTATAAACCCGTTTATACTACCAAAATAAAGATGCCCTCTCTTGTCTTTATAGCCCGATTGATAATTAAACTGATTGCTAAGCAACCCATTTGCCGTAGTATACACCCGTTTATAATTCGTATCCGGATTAAAACAGACCAACCCGTTGTTTGTTGTCAACCAGAAATTTCCTTGGTTATCTTCCAACATCTTATAAATAATATTACAAGGAAAGCCTTTTGACATATCATAGCGGGTAAAATCTTCTGTTTGAGGATTGAAGCGACAAAAGCCCGCCCCTTGAGTCATAAACCATAAACGCTTCTGGCTATCTTCATAAATACTGATAACCTTATCATACGGTAAAGAAGTTGAGTCATTATACTGATAAACGAAGTTCTTCCATTCTTTTCTATTGATATCATAGCGAAAAACTCCATTTGAATAAGTGGCTAACCATAGATTACCATTAAAGTCTTCTAATATGTTATAAACAAACATATTGGTCAGTTCCGGGATACGCGTAAAATCATCTGTAGCACGGTTATATTTTAGTAATCCAGATGTAGTACCGATCCATAAATCTCCGGTTGTTGTTTTGTATATGGAAAAAATATTGTTCGCATCCAGAGAATTAACGTCAAGGCCTTTCTGATAATGTTTAAGTTGTTTGGTTGATAAGTCTATACGGATCAAGCCACCGGAAAAAGTACCGACCCACAAATAATTATTGTCCAGACACAAACCATGTACATTATGATAAATCAACGGATGTTGGAATGGTTCTATTTTTCCTGTTGCGGGATCAAAATTAAACAGCCCTTTATCCTCCGTACCGATCCATAAAGTACCATCATTACTTTCACAAAATTCACGAACACGGCGTCCGAACTTTTCTATATTTTCGCGGGGATAAAACTTTTCAAAATAAGTCCATTGCCGGGGATAATAATTCACCCCTCCAAAATAAGAGCCTATCCACATACCTCCTTCTTTATCGCGATGCAAAGAGTAAATCGCATTATCAGATAATGCATAGGGATCATATTCATTTGACTGCATCAAATGAATATGGCTTTCTTTACCCAGATCATAAATATATAAACCGGACTCTGTCCCTACCCATAGTTCCTTGTCTGATTTAAACTGAATATCACGAACATAATAATCCAGCAACCGACGAACTTTACGCGTTGTCATATTGACTTCTGTTAATCCATTGGAAGAACCAATATACATACAATTGTGGGAGCCTATAATCCGGGTATTTATTATATCATCTTTAAATGGTTCATGACCATTAATATCTTTAAAAGAAATAGGTTCGGTCTTAAAGTTATCTTCTGTATAGTATAGATTATCATCGTACAGACTAAACCAGCAAGTATTTCCATTAAACCAAAAGCGGGTTACATTGGCTAATTTATTTCCATGTTCATCCCTATCTAAATAATTAGTCAATTGTTTATCCCGAAGGTGATAGTGGAACAATCCCTGATAATCTACGGATATCCATATATCATTATTCTCATCTTCTCCAATCATAGTGACAGCCCGTTCAATCACACTTCCAGTATTGCTAACCACATCAAAACGGGTAAAAGTTTCTAACATAGGATCATATATAAATACACCGGCATCAGTACCGACCCAGATATTACCCGCTTTATCTTCATGAAGAGCCGTTATAAAGTTATTACCTAAATCTGATTCTTCTTTTTTGAAAATACGAAAAGACAGTCCATCGAAACGGTTTAATCCGTCCTTGGTTCCAAACCACATAAAACCTTGTTTATCCTGCAAAATGGTATTCACGGTATTTTGTGAAAGACCATCTTTTATATCCAGTGTTTTAAAGTAATAATGAATATTATTCTGTGCGTGAAGAGTGAACACACATAGAAAATACAGATAAAAAACAAGTTTAGAAACCCAAGGCCTTTTCATGATATCATACTGGTATTAAATGGTTCAAATCAATAAACTGTAGTTGAAGCATATTGCTATAATTGCAATTTATATTCTTCTATCTTTCGATACAAGGTAGTCAGGCCGATACCCAGCAAACGGGATGTCTCGGTTTTATTGCCGTTTGTATACTTTAAAACCTTTTGGATATGCATTTTTTCAACTCCACTCAAGTCGAAGCCGGAATAAGTGTCGGAATTCGCCATTTCAGGATGCTGCAAGTTTAACGGGAGTGACTCTGGAGTGAGTGTATTGCCATCGGCTATGATCAGGCTGCGTTCAACAACATTGCGGAGCTCTCGCACGTTTCCTTTCCAACTATGTTGTTTCAGAATATTGATATATTCAGGTGAAACAATTTGAATAATCTTTCCCATCTTGACAGATAGAGAATCTACAAAAGATTTTATATGCAGCGGAATATCTTCAATGCGTTCGCGTAGCGGCGACAGGTGGATTTGAAACACTGACAAACGATAGAATAAATCTTCACGAAAATGTCCTTCGGCAATTTCCTTTGACAGATCCCGGTTTGTGGCTGCTATTATACGCACATTTACTTTGACCGGACGTGTATCTCCAATTTTTATAAACTCACCGGTTTCGAGTATACGCAATAATTTTGCCTGCAAATCAAAAGCCATTTCACCTATTTCATCCAAAAAGATCGTTCCGTCGTTCGCTTCTTCAAATAACCCTTTCGTATCCTTCATAGCACCGGTAAATGCTCCTGCTTTATGGCCGAACATTTCGCTCTCCAGCAAATCACGACTGAAAGACGAACAGTTAATTGCAACAAATGCTTTCCCCTGACGACTGCTAGCCTGATGGATGGATTGTGCAAAGACTTCTTTACCTGTACCGGTTTCGCCCGTCAGCAAAACGGGAACATCGGTCTGAGCTACTTTACGAGCCAATGCTATCGCTTCCTGAATAGCCGGAGACTTTCCTACAATTGTATTAAACGAATACTGTTGACCTACGGGAGATTTTGATACTTTTGCCAAACAATAGGCAGCCGTTGCTTTTTCCGTTGCCTTAGCGATCAATGGAAGAATTTTATTATTGTCGTCACCTTTAGTTATATAATCAAAGGCTCCGTTCTTTATAGCTTGCACACCATCCGGTATATTCCCGTGTGCAGTCAATAAGATCACTTCAGAAAGAGGGCGCGACTTCTTCAATTCTGTAACCAACTCCACGCCACTTCCATCGGGTAGTCGAACATCACACAATACGACTTCCGGACTATACTGCTCCAGTTGTTTTAATCCTGCTTTGCAACAAGAAGCCTGAAGGACTTCATAACCCTCCAGTTCAATAATACGTGACAGTAAATTTAAAATCTGTTTCTCGTCGTCAATGATCAATACTTTTCCCATCTCGCTTGGTTTCTGAAAACAACGGCAAATGTACAATATTATTCGTTTCTGCAAGAAGGCTACATATATAATATGAAATCTAAAGCAGACTGATCAAGGCTTGTTTATTCAATATTTTTACTTTCCCACGGGAAATACTGATAAAATTACTATCGACCAGTTTGCCTATTTCTTTAGATAGAGCCGGCCGCGTTACACCGAAATATTCAGCTAACTGTACCTGATTGTGTTCCATATCCACTATATCTTCTCCCTCTTTCAAATGATCCAATAAATAATAAATATAGCGGCTACGGATTCCACGGAAAGACAATACACGGAGACGAGTCATAGTACATTTATTACAACTCGTACTTACACATAGGAAGTTATGGAGCAATAGAGGCATTGAATGCATCATCTTAAAAAAAGAGTCTTTGGCTATCTTCATCAGTACGACGTCTTCCTCAACAGAAAATGTAGCGGGAAAAAGATTCTTTTCGGAAAAGACATGAGGCGTGGCAAAGGTTCGTGGGGCCTGGATTACTTCTACCCGGACTTCCACCCCGGAAACATCGACAACATCAACGTTCAATTTGCCTTCCAACAATACATGTATAGCCTGACAGGGAGATCCCTGATGGATAATAGTTTTTCCTTTCGGATAGTTTTCAAGCGTATACTCAAGGTTTTCAAGAAAATCTTCTTGCATTTTCTGCGTAAAATTCCTGAACAGAGGTATTTTAAAGATATCGGTTATGTCCATCAGTATAGATTTAGTGTCGGAAATGTTTATACAAAGTTAAGAACATTTCCGACACAAACAAATCACCACTTCGCCATAAATATGCGTGGGTTTATGTTTAACGACAGCCAACCCCAGTCTTGCCAACTGCCCTTACTGCCTCCTTTTACAATTTCCATAGTTGAAGTACCGAACATTGTTGAATATCCGGTGGATAGTTTGACATCCTTCATGATCTGCCAGTCTACCTGAAGATCGACTTCGGAACCCAGACCACGACCCAATTCTTTGTTATCTATCACCAAGTCACTGGTGATAGAGAAGTAATGATATGCTAATGACAGATTAACCTTTGAAGAAACATTATAGGCTAGTTTCACCTGATTATCCCATAGCCCCGGATTAAAGCCTGTCTTGAAAGGTGTTGCATAATAATAATCCATTGCTCCATAAAACTTATGATGCGTTCCATATAATGGATCAAAAGCTTTATATTTGGCATCCGGACCATCTGTATTGTTTGCACCGCTCAAATAGTCACTACCAAGAGCTATGCTCCATTGTGAATTGATCTTATAAGCAGCATTCAAGGCCCAAAGAAAAGCGGATACATCGCGATTTGCCATGTTCTTTCCGAACTCATAATAGAAAGTTCCTCCAAATGTCCAGTCGCCCGGAGCATAATACAGGTTTGTTCCAAGTAATTGCATATATTTAGTGTCAGACTTTTGAGTCTCCGGATCTCCCGCTTCCAACCCCAGGTTCATAAACATAAAAGAAGCATTGAAAACTTTACTACAAACATGCTTATACCATAAAGTCTGCATGTTTTTATAAGGTTGGGCTCCCGGATTATAGTAGGTTCCACCTGCATTCCTGTTGTCATTGTTCTGATTAAAAGCTAAAATCAAATGTAGTTTGTTTTGAGAGTTTTCATACCCTAGTTTTAGAGCATCATGATAACGGCCAGCGACATTCCAGTCTAATCCGCCAAGGATACGTTCGTCATCATAAATCAGGGATTGACGACCAAGTTTGGCGAAGATACCATGACCGAAATCAAGTTGAGCCCAAGCTTCGTTCAGTATAAAACGACCATTCTTGTCGATCTGCGGATCTTGTCCCCATACACCGACATGTTGGGCAGAAAGACCCAGAGACAGACGATCGCGTTCATAGTTCATAGACAGACGGGCACGATTACTGATGAAACCTGTTGGGGTCTGTCCTTCTTCACGAGGATTGGATGCCCCATTCCTGTATTCCGCCCGCGGACGTATCTGTGCACTCATGGAGAATGTGTTCTCCTTATCTTTAGCTGTTTCATTTTCATCAGCCTTCATCCACACCGAACCTAACAATAGTAATCCGGAAAATACAATCATCCGTTTTTTCATATCGATTATGTTTTAAGTTTTTATAAGTTCAATATTATACCAATACACTTCTTATTCCATATTATAAACATGCACACTGTTTCCCTGTGCCGACGGCAGATAATTCACACCGAACCAACATACCTGCAGGAGAAGAAATGCAAATACCAATAATCCGAGAGCCGCCTTATATCGCGTATGCCGATGAAGCCGAAAATGAATGTATAATAGATTTCCCAGCCACGTAGCAGCAGCCCATGTTTCTTTCGGGTCCCAGCCCCAGTAATGTCCCCAAGCCTCTTTGGCCCAGAGCGCCCCGAAGAGCATTCCGATAGTAAGGAAAGCGGTTCCTACATACACCAGATTATCGCATAGGCTCATCACGTTCGGATCGATCGCAGTCTTCCTTGAACGAACCAATAAATAAATGGCAACGACAGCCGCAGCCCCCAGCATCGCATACGCAAACATATAGACAATAACGTGCGGGGCAAACCACGGACTTTGCAAAGCAGGCATCAACGTCTTGTTATGTATCTCCGGTTTAAAGATATTGATACAGATAAAGACGAATGACAAAACCGTACTAAACGATAAAATCCATTTATACCGCCAACGCATATACGTTATGATCCCGGCCACAGGCAGAAAGAAAGAATACCATAAACGAGTCTCTCCCATCGTACGGAGCGGCGGACGTTCGAGCGACAACCACATTCCGACAATGAATGCCATAAAGATTGCCAGTCCAAGGATTGTCCATAGAAGCACCAGCCCGGATTTATTCGGGCGATATGCCATAGCTGCCCCTATCGACCAGCAAGCCACGGCAGGCAAAGAGAAATATATAAAATGACTCCATTCCATAATCACACAGTTTTTGTATCGTTAGCGGCCATTTTCCCCTGTTTATTCCCAGGGGCTAAAACAAAGAGACAGACAGAACCAAGCAACATCATCAGGATACCGATATATACGACTGGAAGCCACGGGTCTCTGACCAGTTCAAAAATACTGGTACGGCTCCATTTTCCTTTTGTTTCGTCATAACTAAGCTGATAGATTTTCCATCCTTCCATACTTAACGGCTTGTTCACTTCGATAAGTGCATCTGCCCGTTCCCCGCTTTTGGTGTAAACGGTAACTTCGGAAGCAAAACGTTTGGGTTCGCGTTCCGGCATCACCAGGCTTACAGAATCACTTAAGGGCAGGGAAACGTACGGGAACATGAAACTGCCACTACTGACCCACCCGCTTTTCTCCGTTCCGTCCACTCTATTCCGGGCTTTTACCATTAAAGCGGTAGTAGCACCTTCGGAGTGGAAAGCTACAAAGTTTAAGGTATCGATACTACGCACACAAGCTGCCAGCGGTAGAGAATGGGAAACTTCAATATCCCAATCGAGCAAACAGCCGGAGAAGGGAGCATTTTCCACCAATACGTTTTCCGGATTGTTTTCCGGCAAGGCTTTACCTGTCGTATTATCTATCGCTAATAGTTTGGGAGGGTATTCGTCGATCGTAAATGACTTCAGTTCGATAGCCAGAGGAAGTTCCACCATTTCGCCGGTTTCGTCGGTAGCTCGCCATTCGGGACCATCGAGGGAAGCCGTCATGCGGAGACGTTGCAGGTCGCCGTTACCGAGAATAGCAGCCAACAGCGTGATGAAGAGGCCGGCATGATTCAATATAAAAGGCGTATCTTTCCAGCAGAAACGGCTGATCTTACGGATCGTGACCAGCCCCAATACAGACAGAAAATAAAAGAACAGTAACATAAAAGGCCATGAAACCGTCATTTGCATGAAACCCAACCCTGACAGTAGTCCTCCGTGAGTAACCGTTGCGGAGGGAGCCATCTGCCGGGTCAGTCCCATGATGATAACCAAAACCATCCAGGCCGTCAAAGACGTAATACTCGCCGTCAAGCTGTAAAACCATTGCAAGGCAACGGCTTTACGGCTCACGACATAAACCATTATCAAGAAAAACAAATACACTCCACCTGTTAAGGCATTGAGGGGATACTGGAAAAGCGTCGCATCCACCTTCCCGGTCGTCAGTTGCAAAACGACACCGGTAATAAACAGGCCGATACTAATAGCCCACCCTTCGGTATATCCCCACGGTTGTTTCCACATAATCAGATCTTATCTGCTAAACGTTTGTTTGCTTTTGCTTCTTTGATCCATTCGGGCACGACAGTGTTCAGGAACTTTTCTTTTGCCTGACGTTCGGAAGCTATATCCAAACCGATATACTGTTGTGCTTTATCTTTTGTCGAGATATCCGGCATTGGAACTTCATCCGTGTAACCTAATTTAGCCAATACTTTGGAAACTGCCAGACGAGCCTGCATCGTTCTATCCAGGCCATTGCCCAGGATACGTTGTATTTCCTGCGGGGCATGGAAAGAAGCTCCGTGGGAAGCCACTCCGAAGTCCCAACGCCATTGAGCCTGGCGGATCAACTGCAATACAGGGGCCATTTGTGCTTCCGTAGCTCCCTTGTCCCAGGCAAACTTCGCTTCGATATGCGCTTTGGCCAGTTCCGCTTCCAGACGGTTACGCATTTCGTTTGCCTTGTTCTGGCGTTCGTAAACGTTGTTACGTAAAGTCTCTTCACTTTCGCGGTGGCAAACCTGACAAGTTCGGTCTATCATTGCAAGCGGGCTCATGATATGATGGTCGCTGTATTTCACACCGCCTTCGCTCTTGTACGGCATGTGGCAATCGGCACAGGAAACGCCACGTTGTCCGTGGATCCCCATCATGGCCAGTTCATAATCAGGATGCTGCGCTTTCAGGATCGGCGCTTTGCTCAATTTATGTGTATAGTCTGCAAAACCTTCCTCATCGTAATAAGCTTCCATATCTTCCACCGTGAAACCTTTATCCCAAGGGAAAGTCAGATATTTGCCATCACCCTTGAAATAATATTCCACATGGCACTGTGCACAAACCAACGAGCGCATTTCCTGTTGGGTCGCTTTGGTGATATCGCGTCCCTGGCGCTGGAAAGCTTCGATCAAAGCCGGACGGCTGATCTGCAGATTCATTGTAGTAGGTTCATGGCAATCGGCACAACCGATCGGGTTCACGATCTCGTTACCCATAGAAGCCCATTTAGCCTTATAAAAATTATCCACACCGACAGCCTGCATCATGCGGGGAACGTCCGGGCTCTTACAAGTCCAGCAAGTTGCGGGCTGAGGACCTTCGTCGGGTGTCATCGGAGAACCTACACGCAGTGTATGACGCATATCATCGATAGCATGCATGTGTCCGCGGGGGGAAGAATAGTCCTTGGAGAAAGCATACCCGGCCCATAAGATCACCATTTCGGGGCGGGCAGCCAGTACATCGACCGCCTGGTTTCCGTTATACTTGCTCTGGAAGCTGGTATCCATCGTCTGTGTCCATGTTTCATATTCACGCGGATAGTTCGGCTGGAATTTTTCATTCACCGACTCGATCCCTGTGATCTCTACCTTCTTATTATTCATAACACTGGCGATCTCCGCCCTCCGTTCATTGATAGAAGCGGCCAGCACGCCCAGTACAAAAACGACTACCATTGTTCCGGCAAACAATAACCAGCCTTGCCATGATTTAAGTTTCTTTTCCATATTCGTTGATTTTTATTTATTCGTTTTACTTAAGCATATCTTTCAGCCATTCAGGCGTATTGGTTTTCGGGTAAGGAACAATTGCCGAGGGAGTCGATGAGAGACTGTTCGAACCTCCATGAGGGACATCGCGGTGGCAATCCCAGCATGCTTTCCCTTCGCCGGCCATTGCCATGTTGTGGTCGACCCGTCCGGTGTTAACAAATTCGGTATTCAGCTGCGTGTGGCAACGAATGCAGTTGTTCATGATCACTTCGGCGCTTTCGTCGATGGCCTGGATCACCTGAGGTTCACCGCGCATCATAAAGACAGTGGCGTGGCGCATACCGTCCATTCCTTTGAAGAACCATTTCTTCGCAGCATTTTCGTGCGGCACATGGCAGTCGTTGCAAGTGGCGTTACGGCTATGCGAACTATGGTTCCAGGTGGCATAATAAGGCCCCATGATATGGCAGTTCACACAGGTAGACGGCTCATCAGACAAGTAACTCCAGGCCTTTGATACATAAAATGTATAAAAGCCTAAACCGCAGATAGCTCCCCCGGCAATTATGGCGAACAGTTTCCATCGCCTTGTGGGGAGAATCGAGTTTATTATCTCTTTTATCTTCATACAGCCTTAATTAAAGTTTAATTCTTGACAAATATCTTAATTCGGGTACAGGTAAAGTGTAATATATATTACATTGCACAAAATTTATTTGTCAAATGAGAAAGGTTTTATTCATGGCAGTCTCCGCACTGCTGATTTGCACATCATGTGTAACGAAAAAGAAATACTTAGAGGCTGAAAACGGACGGCTGGAAGCAATTGGCCGCGGGAATGCTTTGCAGGAACAACTTGTCGACTGCAAAGATACCGGTGACAAACTAAATGAACGGCTGGCCGCACTGCAACGGGATACGGCACGGCTGGGTTCCAACATCCGCAATTACCAGACGATGCTGAACTCGAACATGACACAACAGGAGAAACTGAACAGCCTGCTCAGCCAGAAAATGGAGGAATTAAACGAACGGGAACGGACGATCAACGAATTGCAGGATATGATTAACGCTCAGAACGAGAAGGTACAGCGGTTATTGAACAGTGTAAAGGATGCATTACTGGGCTTCAGCAGCGAAGAGTTGACGATTACGGAGAAGGATGGTAAAGTGTACGTTGCGATGTCGGATAAGTTATTATTCGAATCGGGTAGCGCCCGCGTAGACAAGCGCGGCAAGGAGGCGCTGGCAAAGTTGGCGGAAGTCCTCAACAAGCAGACGGATATAGATGTATATATCGAAGGACATACGGATAGCAAGCCGATCAATACGGCACAGTTTAAGGATAACTGGGATTTGAGCGTGATACGTGCGACATCGGTTGTTCGTATATTGACGAAGGATTACGGGGTGAATCCGTTGCAGATACAGCCTTGCGGACGAGGCGAATATATGCCTGTCGCCGACAATGAATCGGCTGAAGGTCGCAGCAAAAACCGTCGCACGGAGATTATTATGGCTCCAAAGCTCGACAAGCTCTATCAGATGTTACAGTAGATATTACTTTTCTCTTGATAGAAAAGTAATCAAAAGATCAAGGCTGCACCGGCTTCGCTGCTGCGGTGAAAGACTACGCTGTCGTCTGCGAACTCGCTGCGCTCAAACAGCGCAGCCTCCTCACGCTTCGTCTTTCCCCTCCGCGGACGCTCACCCGCTGAGGCCTTTCCTAGAACGCAAAGCGTTCTCTTAGGATGGCCGATACCGACAGTTGAGAGGCTTTCGGGGACAGCCGGGATTTGACCGGATATTATATTTCACTTGCGTCGATCAATCGGCATTTCCAATAAATATCCTCCGGGGGATAAGGTAGCCATAGATTCATTACTTCTCCTCCGACTTCCCTCGTTACATTGACGAAATAGGTAGAGATATTTCCGTATCTTTTATTTTCTGTCACATATCCCGACTGGATACATCCTCTTCCCGACAGTTCGGGATCTTTATATCCTTCCATCTCTGTATTCAGCGGGGAGGAAAAAAGGTAATCTTCTCCTAATATTTCGGACGATTCGACAACAGCCTTATAGGTGACGTAAATATATTTCTTATCCAAGCTGAATTCGGCGGCGATGGAATCCGGTAATTTACCTTTAGACTTATTGACAGAGGTACAAGTATTATATCCTTTAATATATACGGTATCACCATGGGTAGAGATCGTAATTTCCGGGTTCGATTTGTAGATAATGTGTTCCTTCAATTCATCATCATCATTTGAACATGCAGCTAATAGGAACATAAACAATAGGCTGAACACTAAAGATTGATTTTTCATATAATTATCTCTTATAAAACAATAATTCTTCATATAACTTTTATCTATCAGTATTTTATAAAAAAACGTCAGACTTTGTCTTATATTGTTCAGATGAAATTTATACTATATACTGACGTCTCAACTTCTACCCTATTGCTTACTTTGGATAGCAAAAGAAAAAATCTGCGCTCCATGCCTCTTTTGTAGTAGAGAATAGGTTTTAGTCAGAGGCATGGAACGGGTACTGTCGGCTCGCTTGCCGTCCAGATACCTATAATTTAACGCAGATATGTATTCAGAATCTTCATCAGAGCCTTTATATCGATCGGTTTCGACAGATGGTTATTCATTCCGGCCCTGACGGCATTCACGATGTCTTCTGAAAAAGCGTTCGCAGTCATGGCGACAATGGGCAACCGGGTCATATTCAAGTTCGGAAGGAGACGAATCTTCTGTGTTGCCTCATAGCCATCCATCACAGGCATTTGGATATCCATCAGGATCAGGTTATAGTAGTCGGTAGGAACTTTTCTCATTATTCCGACAGCTTCGAGTCCATTTGTAGCGGTATCGACCGTAGCACCTGTTGCCGAGAGGATTTCGATAGCTATTTCACGATTCAATTCGTTATCTTCGACTAGCAAAATACGTTTATCGGAATAGTCGGCATCGGACAGTTTGAATACGTTATCCGGTGTCACTTCCTTTTTCCCTTCGTGGGTAAAAGACTTTAGTATACGGACCAGTTTCGATTTATAGACAGGCTTTGTCATATAGGAATCAATCTTCATAGTGCGTGCTTCTTCTTCATATTCTTCGATATCATAGTTGGAAAGAATTATGATCGGGATATGCATTCCCAATATCTTCCATATATGCCGGATTGTTTCCAAGCCGTTCATGCCGGGCATTTTCAGGTTGATGACAATGGCAAAATAATCTTTGCCTTCCTCATAGTCCTGTTCGATTTTTTCCAGGGCTTCGGGGCCAGAACAGACATAATTGCAGGGGACACCTATTTCGTCGAGGTAACGACAAGTAGTGATGCAGGCAAGTTCATCATTGTCGATTATCAGGATACTCTTTCCGTTGGTATTGATCCATTCATCGGTGATTTGTTCCCTGTAAGATAAAGGAATACTGATCGTAAAACGCGATCCTTTACCGTATTCGCTTTCTATCTCTATATCTCCGTCCATTATTTTTACTATCTTGTAACTGATAGACATTCCCAGACCTGTTCCCTGGATATTTGTTATTTTATCATCGTTGGCGCGTTTGAAAGGAAGGAATATTTTGTCGAGGAATTCAGGCTTCATACCGATGCCGTTGTCTTCAAAAATGAATTTGTACATTCCAGTTTGCCGATCCAGTTCCTCTTCTTTTATCGTTATATTTATCAGACCTTTTTCCGGGGTATATTTGATAGCGTTGGAGAGTATATTCATCAATACCTGGCTGATACGTTGAAGGTCGCCCCACACATTTTCATGTTTAATATGTTGCATATAGATATGCAGGGAATGTTGTTTGCTTCGGGTTTGCGGTTGCATCATAACGACCAGTTCCTCTATGAGGTTGCCGATGTTGATATCCTGTTTCGACAGTACCAGTTTGCCGCTTTCTATCTTCGACATATCCAGTACCTCGTTGATCAAGCTCAGAAGCAGTTTCGACGAACTGTCTATCTTGCCCAGACAGTCGAGAACCTTTTCCTGATTATTTATATGGGCTTTCGCGATCATCGTCATTCCCATGATTGCATTCATCGGAGTACGGACATCATGACTCATATTGGAAAGGAAATTCAATTTAGCATTATTAGCCTTCTCTGCCAGCCTCAACGCTTCCTGCAATTGTATGGATTGCTGTTTGAGTTTTTTCTGCAATTCATACTGTTCCGTAACATCGATATAGACGAAGAGATAAATCGGTTCGTCGGCTTCCCAACGGATACATTTTCCACTGATCTGCATGCAGACGTCTATGCCGTATCTGTCTTTCGTGTGAAATGTGAAATAGACAGGCTGGCCTTGCCGCATGTGGAGAATATTCATTTTGAGTATGCTCTTTCCATCGTCGGATATGGAGGAAAAAGGGATGTAAGAGGTAACCTCGTTTTCACCCAATCCGACAAAATCGGCAAATTTCTTGTTTGCTTCAAGCAGGACAAAACGACCATCGCGGCATATTTTCTGCTGGGAGACAAACCCGGGAATGCTTTCATAGGTGATCGATTTGATAAGCTGTTCCTGCATGCTGTCGTCGATGTCGGTCATCACAGTATAAGCTATATTGACACCGTCGATAAGTTGGTCGGTAAACGTGGTGGCTATCTTTACCCATTTAAAGCCGCCTTTTACCGGCATACGGACTACTGCTTCGTATCCATTTATCTGATTTGCAATGGCATTATGAATTTTATCGGTTATTACCCGGGCTGTTTCCGGACAATCAGCCAGATATAAATCCGGCCGATTGTGGAAAAGTTCCTCATATTCTTTTTTAGGATATCCTATTAGTTCGTAATAAGCATCGTTTGCCCAGAGAACGGTAAAATGTTCATCCAGTAAATGCTTGCTTACACTTACTCCCATTAATTTTGCCAATAGACTATATTCTAATTCAAAATTGGATTGTAAATGATTCATCCTTTATTTTATATTACAATTTGAGTTTATTTCTTGATCACTAATCGACTCATTCTATCACGGGACGGTCGTCTTCATTGCCACCGCTGCCGGGAAATGGAGTATTACTTTTGCCGCCGTCGAGTTTACCTCCGGCATTCTTACCATAACGGTCGGATAGTTTGATACGATATTCGTCGATCATGGCGTTCCACCAACTGAAAAGTTCGAAATATTTGTCGTTACCGTTGCGGCGGGTGTAGGAGTTTAGTTCGTCTACAAGCTCGTCGTATGCCTTGGCCAGTTCGGCACGGGTAAGTTCGGGCTTGCGGGGGCGTTTATATCGTCTGCTCGCTAAGATCTTATTAATGACCACATCTGCACTTTCTTTATTAATTACTTTAAGGGAAGCCAACTGGTCGGTAAGTCCGAGTGTCGTTACTTTACCTTTATAGATATCTGTTTCAAGCAGATTGATGAAAAGTTCAGTATCCTGTATCAGGTTTTCAATTGAAAGGTTACGGCATTTTCTAAACCCGCTCGTACCCGCATCGACAGAAATAGCAGCCCTTCGCTTTTCGTCGATACGTGATTTTTTGTATCCATCAACTACGCGAAAAATAACACTCCGATTATTTAAATTCTCATTTTTTAGTCTTTTAGCCTCTGCTGTATATTCATTGATACAACGTTTGACGATGCTGTTTGCATATTCATCCGTACAAGTATTGAATACATCGAAAAACGATTTAACCGGCTCGATTACCCCGTCGGTATCATTCATTTTCTGAATGATAGATTTTGCTGCATCTAAGAATTCACCGTTTCTTAACTGTGATTTCGGAAAAGTCTGGATCTTTGCCATAATTGTATTTTTTTTAAGATTGATAAAATGGATTGATTATGTTGTTCCGCAGAACCGCGGTTCAGCCAGTTTTGATGAAAAACTACTGCCAAAGTAGTTGGAAGTAGCAAAAGCTATTGAAAAGGCCATTTCCACCCCCTTTGGAGAAGCAAAAAATGTTCGTCAACATACACCGCGGAGCTTTGACGGGGTAAAAAGTTAAATATAGTTTCACCAAATATCCGCGGTGAATGTTTTACTGTTTTTGTAGCCTCGCCGTAGAGTTTGAGCGAGTAATTTCGGGATAGACAAATTTCGGCGACCGATTTTATCGCAAGATTATCATTGCGAAACTTCTGAACGCAGAACTTCGGCGAATATTGACTTTGGGTTGCAGCGGGATTTGCAAGGCGAAGGAATATTTGTTGTTGTGTTCTTTTTGGGTTGCTTATGTCGCTTATTTCCATCAGAGAGTTATTAAATTGTCTTTACTAGGCCGACGAATAAATGACTAGTAAAAACGGTCGTTTTTTTTAGTCATTCTGAGGGCGAAATAGGCAATAAGAAATTGAACGAAATTTCAAGCTTTAAAAAATTGATTATCAAGGATTATTTTTTCTTGATAGCTATTGTTTTTTAAAAGTTTCTCATTAGCTTTGCAATGACTAAAAAAAACGACCCTTATTTTTAGTCATGCCAATTAACATTCGTGCCTTTTATTTTTCAAGTCACAAAGTACAATTTATCCACTGTTTTTTAACAATTGTTTTTTTCTTTCTCCGGAGAATTGGAAAAAGAATGTTAAGGTTCTGATTCTCTATTTGGAACGTACCATATTGTATAAATTCATTTGCACTTAATAGCAAAATAAAGAATATAAAGGAAAGCAACCAACGGTACGAAGAAACCGATTGCCATATTTTCCGCTCCGATATACCCCATCAACATCGGGCTGAATGCGCCACCGGCAACTCCCATCACGATATAAGAAGAAGCCTTCTTGGTGAAGCCCCCCATACCTTCCAGACCTAATGCAAAAATGGTCGGGAACATGATCGACATAAAGAAGAAAGAAAGATAAAGCGCGTACAAAGAAACCGTTCCGGCCGAGACAACCACCAGAGCCATACAAACGGCATCCGCCAGGGCGAACCAGGTCAACAGCTTACCGGGCGACATCCATTTCATCGTGAAGCTACCCGACAGGCGGCCGATCATAAACAATGCCATACCGCCGAAAGCCAGGATACGCGAGGCCTCGATATTCGTCATTTGCGGGTCGAGTTCTGTCACATAGTTGATGAAGAAACTGAAAATCCCGGTCTGCGCCGCACAGTAGCAGAACTGGGCAACGACCGCACGCACGAACTGGCGGTGTTTCCAAATGCTGGTGGCAGGCAATTTCACGTCCGCCGGGGTTTCTTCCTGATCCTCCACTTTGACTTCCGGCAGGCGGGTAAAGAAGAAGAGGACGGCAACCAATAGCACGATACTTCCTACGAGGATGTAAGGCTTTGTCAATGCAAAGGCATCGCCCTCAGCACCTCCGAAGATCAACGCCCCACCGACCAACGGCCCAAGTATCCATCCCAATCCGTTGAACGACTGCGAGAGGTTCAGACGTTGTGCGCCCGACTCCGACGGTCCCAGGATCGTGGAGTACGGATTAGCTGCCGTCTCCAATATACACAGTCCGCAGGCGATGATGAACAGCGCGACCAGAAAAGGCGTGGCCGAATGCAGGAACGCTGCCGGGATGAAAGCGAACGCGCCGGCCGCAAACAGCAACAGGCCGAGGATGATACCTTTCTTATATCCGTAGCGTTTCATAAACATTCCCGCGGGAAGAGCCATCAGGAAATAGGCGATATAGGTAGAGAATTGCACCAGTCCGCTTTCGGCCTTCGTCATGGTGAATGCGCCCTGGAAATGCTTGTTCAGTACGTCGAGCAATCCGTGAGCGAATCCCCACAAAAGGAACAGGCTGGTGATAAGTATAAAAGGCAGTAGGTATGATTTACCGTTCGGGGCGGCGAATAAGCTTTGTTTGTTTTTCTTTTCCATTTGATTATTTTTATTCGGGAAGTTTGAATATGCGATCCATGAGCTGCCATTTCTCGGCCGACGAAGCACCGGGGGCGACCTGCTGGTAACGGGCTACAAAGTCTTCCCATTCGGCCTGCCGGTCGAGGGTGGCGAGGCGGGCGAAGGCGGTATCCCAGTCGAAGTCGTCGGGGGTTTCAAGGATCATGAACAGGCGGTTACCGAGGCGGTAGATCTGCATATCCAGTATGCCTACTTCGCGGATACCCTGGCCGATCTCCGGCCAAAAATTCTCAGGCGAGTGCCAATACATGTATTCCTGTATCAGTTTTTCGTCGTCTTTCAAGTCTAATGTCTGACAATATCTCTTCATAACTATAATATTAAGGAAATGCAAAGGTACTATTTTCTGTTAATAAATGAATCCATAATCAAGGCGTCCGGGAATGCCGGACGCCTGACAGGTTATTTCTTTTGCAGGTAACAGGCCGGGGTCATGTAAGAAACCCGATAGGCTGAATCGGGCGAAGAGCGGTAAAGACTGATCGTCTGGAAAACGAGCTTTGCCGAGTCCATATCAAACTCAAGAAGAATGGGGAAAGCCTCTTCGGGGATGGTGTCGCCGGGCTGGATGCCTGCTTTGGAGAGCTGGTTATTCCAGAAGGTGGAGATATCTTCGCTGTAAACAGTATCTTCTGCTTTGTTAAAAATATAAAAGGTATCCCGCTCGATGGTCGTCCACATGCCGTTGGCACTTCTGTATCCGCTGACAGGTATCAATGTCCGGTAACCGGAAATATCGACCGGGGCGTTGCCATCGAGCTCTATGAAGGAACGGAAATCGTAGGTCGTCTCCTTCGGGGGATAATTGCCGCGCCGGGTTTGTGAGATCCGTTCGATATCTTCTGCCGTGATACCGGGTATATAGGTCACGGCCGACAGAAAAACGATAGCCAGGCATGCCGCATACAGGTAACGCCCCCACTGCCGGGTGAAAAATAGTGCGACAAGGCCGGTCAGGATGCCCCCGACCGCCACCAGATAAACGCGCGGCTCCGTAAAGCCATACTCGTTGATGCGATAGTAGACACCGATCCAGTACATCACCAATGCGGGTAATACGGCTAAGCTGGCATACCGGTAAAACCAGTCGTAATACCGTTTCGAAAGAAAGACCTGGCATCCCTTCAAAATGAAGGTAGCCGAAACGAAGCTGACAACGATATAGGCAACCGCCCCTTTCGGCAGCGACCAGAGGACAGCAACCTTGATGAAGTAAAGATACAGGATCACCGCATAGATCAACAGGGCCGGCGAAAGTACATAGTTCAGTAAAACCTCGAACAGGCGGTTGCGGCTCTCCGCCCCTTCCTCTTTCGCCTGGTTGAACATCAGGAACAACAGGGGCATCGCGCACATATATATAATATAGGCGGCTTCGGTATAGAACCGCCGGTCGCTTCCCTGCCATATCTCGAATATATATTGTATGGAGACGTAAATAGAAACAGCCAACAGGTATGCGATACCCGCTAACAGTCCGGCCGACAGCATAGCTTTCATATACCGGAGGGCGACGCGCACGAATTCATCGTTCTCTTTCTTTCTGCTGCTCACCAAGTAAATGAGTTGCACCACGACAAGCGATACGAGGTACCGGGGTGTCCATATCCTCTCCATCGTCCACCAGAAAAAAGGCAGGCAGAAGAGAGCGGACATGTAATAGATCCAGCGGTAGGACGTCTGCGAGAAGAGTCCGTTCAACGTATATGTCGCCAGGAACAGGACAGGAAAATAAACCAGCGGGGTTTCCAGAAACTTATAGTCGTATCCACTTTCGAAATGGATGCATCCCAGCAGTGCGAAGGCAACCGACAACAGTACCTCCACCGGATGCAAACGGATGGCCAGCAGTAACCGGGCCATCAGTATCTCTATTTTCTTTTTCATATACGATATTTTTAGTTATAAAACGAAGATAAGGATTTCTTATTACATTAATATAAAGCATAGCATATATCCAGTGCAACAAATCGTATTCTACCCGAACAAATCCGGAAGCTGTTTGTTTTATAAATAAAACTATAAACATATATAAAACATACAGCTATGACTTTAAGTAGAAAATTATCCGATGCTCTTAATGAGCAGATCCTTGCAGAGATGTGGTCTTCCAACCTTTATTTGTCGATGTCCATTCATTTTGCCCAGTTGGGTATGGACGGTTGCGCACACTGGATGAAAAAGCAGTCGCAGGAAGAATTGGAACACGCGTATTCGATGATCGATTATTCAATCAAACGGGGTGGACAGGTTAAACTGGACCAGATCAATGTGGTTCCGACAGCCTTCGGTACACCGCTGGAGATATTCGAACATGTATACCAGCATGAAGTACATGTATCCGAGTTGATCGACAAACTGGTAGACGTAGCCGCAGCCGAGAAGGACAAGGCTACCCAGGATTTCCTGTGGGGTTTTGTACGTGAACAGGTTGAAGAAGAAGCAACGGCCAAAAATATTGTAGAGAAGCTCAAGATGTATGGCGAACATCACATCGCCATTATGGATCATCACTTGGGTAAAAGATAAATATGGGTTATTAGTTATTATTGATTTTTTCTGTTAAAATCCGGCTTGTTGCTTTTCTGCCATTAAGCAGCATCCGGTAAAAATAAAAAATCCATCCGGAAGAAATTCGTTTCCCATCCGGATGGATATTTTTTTGCCCGCAGGTATTTCTTATTTAACCCATTCTCTATTCTAATGCTTTCATGATCGCTTTTCCCCAAAGCTGCCCTAAAACGGCTGCGCCCTTCTCATTGGGGTGAAGGTAGAAAGTTCCGGCATTCCCGTCTTCGGGGAAAAGATCCGTTTGATAATTTTCTTTGAAATAATCGAAGCCATCGGTATCCCCCACAAAAACCTGGCCGGGGAAACGTTTGCCGTAGTCCGCCACCAGCGATTGCAATACAGGATAATAGTTCTGCAAACGGTTCAGTCCTTCTTTCAGGTACATCGCTCCGTTATAGGTGTTCGGGCTATACCATACCGGACGATGCAGGACAATCTTGCAATTCGGATATAACGCCAATAACTGGTCGACGATCGCCTTCATGTTCTCTCCATATTTTTCCGGGGAAGCCGGGGCACCGTTCGGGCCGGTAATCGCGCTGTCGTTCGTTCCGAGCATAATGGAGAAGACCAGCGTTGCCCATGTTTCGTCCGCGAACTTGTCGGCCGCCGCTTTTGCTCTCGGGAAAAGTTTTTCCGCCTGGGGCAGATAGTCGGTAGTCGTACAGCCGCTCACGCCCTGGTTTGAGTACTTCACCGAAGTAACGGAGGGTTGTTTTGTCAGGTACAGGGCAGCCTTGACGGGCGGAGCATCGTGCGTAGGGTTCTTGATCAACGCTCCTTCCGTTATACTGTTTCCTATAAATACGACATTCAAATTTTTCATATTCTCTCCTTTTATAAAAGGACTACCGATTGCCAGTGCCAGCAACAGGCATGTTATTTTCCCGGTCAGTTTCATATTCGTTTTGCAGAGTTAATTGATTTGTTTGCGAAGATAAAAATAAATCAACTATTTCCGGATGCTTTTTCAACCAAACTTTCGCTCCTTCCAATTCCTGCATCGGATACTGCTCCATGATGTCCATAAGCTCACTCAACTGGTCGCCGGTGAACTTGAAGTTACGGAAGAACCGGGCCACATCGGGATGTGTTTGCGAGAAGCCTTTGGTGGCAACGGCTGCAATATGTTCGGCATTCCCGTAAATTCCTTTGCTATCTTCCAGAAACTTCAAATTATACCGTGAAAACATCCAATGGGGCATCCAGCCGGTGACGACGATCCATTCATTATGCTCGACCGACTTCTGCAAAAAAGCGGTCATAGTCGGCCCGCTCGATGGCATCAGCTTCAGTGACAGATCGTATTCTTTGACGACATCTTCCGTCAGGTTCATCAGGCTGGCACCGATATCGATACCGATAATTTCGTTGTTGAAACGTTCCTTATTCGTCTCCAATTCCTCTATCGTATTGATTGTTACGTAGGAAGGGACAGCCAAACCCAAGCGGGCATTGTCGAACGGCACACCGACTGTTTCCAACCGGTCGCCGTATTGCCGCATGTAGTCGACATGCGTATTCGGAAGCCAGGCATCCAGGAAAAGATCTACTTTTCCCGCGGCGACTGAAGTAAAGATAGGTGCTATGTCCGCATTTTTCAACGTGACTTTGTATCCCTGCTCCTCCAACATCGCTTTAGCCAGGTAGCTCATGGCAATCCCTTCCGACCAGTTCACGTAGCCGATCGAGATCTCTTTCGGATCTTTCTCCCGACTACACCCGGACAGGAACATAATGACTGCCAGAAGCAGGACTAAACTGATAAGTATAACTAATCTTCTCATAAAAATTTCTTTTTTGTTAATCACTCGGGATTATCTTTTACGGACAAATCCCTGGGTTATACGGTCGAGCACGATAGCCAGAATCACAACGGCTATACCTCCTTCGAAACCGAGTCCGATCTTCATCTGGGTAATTCCTTTCAATACGATCTCGCCCAAACCTCCGGCAGAAATCATTGCTGCGATCACCACCATAGACAAGGCCATCATGATCGTCTGGTTAACCCCGGTCATAATCGTCGGCAATGCCAGCGGCAACTGCACCTTAAACAACAACTGCCGCGAAGTCGCTCCAAACGACCGGGTCGCCTCCACAATATCCTCCGGAACCTGACGGATACCAAGGTCTGTCAGGCGAACCACCGGCGGCATCGCAAAGATCACTGTGGCAAAAGCTCCCGGTACAGGTCCCAGCCCGAAAAACAACACGGCAGGGATCAGATAAACGAAGGCAGGCATCGTCTGCATCAAGTCCATTAGCGGACGAATTATTTTGGCGGCAATGTTGTTACGTGCTGTCCAGATCCCCAACGGTACACCCAGTACCAGGGCGATAACCGTAGAGGATAAAACCAGCGCCACCGTTTGCATCGTCTGTTCCCAAAAGCCCATCCCATAGATAAGGAATAACCCCAGCAGGGTAAGTACCGCTGTACCTTTTCCCGCTTTAAACCAGGCTAAAACGGTCAGTGCCAAGATCATCACATAAAACGGTATCCATAATAAACCGTGTTGGAAGCCGTCGATAAAGCTACCGATGCCATTATTTATTATATCAAAGAAAGGGGCCCAATGTTCTGTCAGCCAGTTGATGGCTATTTCTATATATTGTCCGATATTAATCATAAGTCTATTGCGTTTTGAATTATTTCTTCTATTTCTTTCTGGTCTTTTCCGGTCATTTCAATGATGATGGCAGAGGGGGAGACAACTCCGATCAGCCGGTTCTCGCCATCGACAACAGGTAAAGCCTGCCGTACTTTCGGTAGTAACGGAAGCATATCCTCTACCGTCGTATTCTCCAATACGGAAGGGACTTCCTTAAGGACTATGGAAGCAACATCTTTACTTCCCTCTTTTCGCAACTTCAGGACATCCTTATATTGTATTTCACCGATGAACTGATCCTCACTTCCTATTACCGGCAAGGCGTATAGACGTTTCTCGCGCATCTTGCGCAGGATAGTCTCAGGGCCTTCTTTCCTGAGTCTGACCACGACCGGCTGTTTCAGCATGATAGAAGATGCAGTGACGATACGTCCCCGGTCTACGCTTTCTGTAAAACGGGTGACATAGGCGTTGGCCGGATCTGTCAGTATCTCTTCGGGGGTACCGACCTGTACGATCTCGCCATCCTTCATAATTGCGATACGGTCGCCGAGCTTGATCGCTTCGTCCAGGTCGTGGGTAATGAAGACAATCGTCCTTTTCATCTTTTCCTGCAACAGGAGCAACTCGTCCTGCATCTGTTCGCGGATAAGCGGGTCGAGGGCGGAGAAGGCTTCATCCATCAGAAGCACCTCCGGGTTGTTTGCCAGTGCACGGGCCAGCCCGACACGCTGTTGCATACCTCCCGACAATTCGTCCACCCGCTGCTTTTCGTATCCTTTCAGGCCTACAAGCAAAACACTTTCCTGCGCTTTCTTCTCCCGTTCTTCTTTAGGAACACCCTGCAACTCCAGGCCAAACGACACGTTACTCAACACCGTACGGTGGGGTAACAGTCCGAAATGCTGGAAAACCATAGCCAGTTCTTCCCTGCGTATTTGTAATAACTCTTTATCGGATGAACGGGTGATGTCAACACCGTCCAGACGGATCTCCCCCATCGAAGGTTCGTTCAGCCGGTTAATGCATCGCAGTAATGTCGATTTTCCGCTACCGGAGAGTCCCATGATTACGAACATCTCTCCTTCTTCTATCTCCAGGTTGGCGTTACGTACAGCTACAGTGCATCCTGTCGCCTTGAGGATCTCCTGTTTACTTTTTCCTTTTAAAATCATCTTTTTCGCTTTGGCCTTCTCAGGTCCGAAAAGGATGGATAAGTTTTTTATTTCAATTTTTGCCATATATATTTTGGGTTTATGATACAACGATCTTAGTTCCCCGAACGCATCGTTCAGACAAGTATTATTCTATGCCGGATTCATCGTGTGAGTCCGGCAAATTTCAAACCGTAAAATTTTGAATTATTTTATCTCAGGTGGTGGCTTTTACTCTATGCCACATCTATAAAACAAGCAAACGTTGATTTAGTTCATTTAAAGCGCATTTATAAATAGGATGGTTCTTTTCAGAGCAAATATCTATTAATTTCCAGGCCGAAGTGTTACCGGATAATAAATAAACATACCCATTTCTTAATAAGACTTCTAAACTACCTTGAAATTCAAGAATATGAATGACATCTAAAAAATATATGATATTTTTGCGGGAAGAAGTCTCCGGCAAGATCAATGCAGTATCTGTTTTCAGAAACATACCATACATGATTCAAGGCTAACAAACTATCCATCAATTCCCTGACTGGATAAAACAAAAAAAAGCGTGGAAACTGTTTATATATAGACATTGAGGCTCTCGACAGGCCCCCCAACAATATATATAACAGTACCACGCTCTTATCCATATACACGAATCAATTTTAAACAATTCTATATTGTGCATAGATAGACAAGAACATCTGCATTTACTGCCTATTATTTGTTGGGAATGAAATTGTCGAGATTTCAATGCCAAATAATATTTAAAACGCTTATGTCCAATAAAAAAAGCGACACGCATTGCAACTCCTTGCATTTCATGCGCGGGACAAAGATAAGCAGAAGATTTAAATAATCAATTTTTCGTAAAAAAATATATGCTAAATCTTCCATAAACAGACACTATACCGCCTGTTTCCGTTATGGCTGATTTTACCATATGACATCAATCTGATCGTTTCAACAGCAATATGATTAGTTAAAAAATATTACCCGGTAGACTAATTTCATTTACCCGGTATATTAATCCTATTTACATGGCATAGTATGACAAATTGATAGGTGGAGAAGATTTATAAAATCGGTTATCTATTCGGTAATTCGGAGATAAACATGTACATTTGCAATTTAAAGTATAAAATTAAATCTGTATCACAATGAAGACGCAATTATGCCAGAAATTGGTGGCTCTATTTCTTATAAGTATTTTTGTCAGTGGTTGTAATATCGGGACAAAAAAGACAGCGGATAATGATATAAAATTCGACTCGATCAGTGTGGATAAAACCTATCACCTGCTTGAAAATCCGGAGAACCCGAATTGTAACCTGCAAATAAACTTTACATTCCCGGTACAGTCAGAGAATAAAGAGATACTGAAAAAGATCCAGCAGCAATTCGTGTCATCTTACTTTGGTGATAACTATGAGACATTGTCTCCCGAAGAAGCTACCGCCAAATACACGGAAGATTATCTGAACAGCTATAAAGAATTGGAAGAAGAATACAAGGCTGAAGTTGCGAAAGCAGATGAAACTCCGGTCGGAGCCTGGTTCTCTTACTTTGAAATGTCGTCGGATGATATTGCTTATAACAAGAATGATATCCTGAGTTATACGGTCAACTTTGATAACTACACAGGCGGTGCGCATGGTGCACACTCGTTCACCAACCACGTCATCAACACAAAAACAGGAGATCTGATCAAAGAAGAAGATATATTTATCGAAAACTACCAGGACGATCTGGCCCAGATATTGGTAGACCGGATTGCCAAACAAAACAATGTTGATAATCCTAAAGAACTGGAAAGTGTTGGATTTTTCAGTGTAGAAGAAATTTTCCCTAATGGGAATTTCCTGATAGACGACTATGGTATTACCTATACATTTAATGAATATGAGATCGCAGCCTATGTAGTCGGTGCAACGAATGTACATCTTCCGTATGAAGAAATACAATACTTGCTCAAAAAAGATAGTCCGATCGCTCATCTGGCATTTTAAAAACAATCTATGGAACTTATAAAAACTTATTTTCCGGAGCTAAGTGAAAAGCAACTGACACAGTACGAAGCTCTGTATGATTTATATACTGATTGGAATTCAAAGATCAACGTCATATCCCGTAAAGATATAGAGAATCTGTATCCGCATCATGTGCTCCATTCGTTGGGGCTGATTAAAATGATGAAGTTCAAAAACGGCTCTACCGTAATGGATATAGGTACAGGGGGCGGATTTCCGGGAATTCCCCTGGCAATCTTCTTTCCGGAAGTGCAGTTCCATCTGGTCGACAGCATTGGAAAAAAGATCAAGGTCGGACAGGCGGTAGCGGAAGCTATCGGTCTGAAAAACGTAACTTTCCGCCATTGCCGTGCCGAAGAAGAAAAACAACAATTCGACTTCGTTGTCAGCCGGGCCGTTATGCCTTTGGGCGATCTGATCAAAATTTCTCGTAAAAACATAAAAAAGGAACAGCAGAACGCACTTCCCAACGGACTGATTTGCCTGAAAGGAGGCGAACTCCAGCATGAGATACATGCTTACCAAAAGCAAGCGATCGTAATCGAACTGGGGGAGCATTTCAAAGAAGAATTTTTCCAAACTAAAAAAGTAGTATACGTACCGCTATGATTACAATACAAGCATTTCAATTTAATTACTTTCAGGAAAACACCTTCGTATTGTATGACGATACGAAAGAAGCAGTCATTATCGACTGCGGTTGCTGCCGTAAGGAAGAAGAGAAAGCACTGAGTGACTTTATTTCTGAAAATAAGCTGATAGTAAAGCATTTGCTCTGCACCCATCTTCATCTGGATCATGTTTTCGGTAATCCGTTTGTGTATAAGACATATGGCCTGAAGCCGGAGGCAAACAAGGCGGATGTTGAACAGCTTCCTGCTCCTGAAGAGCAAGCGAGACTATTCGGCGTTCCCGGTAAAATGGAAAATATTCCGGTTGGGAAATACCTGACAGGTAATGAAGTGGTTAAATTCGGGCATTCCGAATTGGTGGTACTTACTGTTCCCGGACATTCACCCGGAAGTGTAGCGTTCTATAATAAGAAAAACGGCTTTGTCATTGTGGGCGACGCCTTGTTTGCAAACAGTATCGGACGTACAGACCTGTGGGGCGGAAACCAGGAAGTCCTGATAGCTGCTATTAACGACAAGCTGTTATCTCTTCCGGACGAAACAGTCGTTTATCCCGGTCACGGTCCGGAAACAACAATCATTGACGAAAAATTAAACAATCCTTATTTATAAACACATTAAATACTATGGACACAAATAAATTTGTAAACCGCCATGTCGGCATTGCAAAGGAAGATATTCCGGCTATGCTTGAAGCTATCGGTGTTAAATCGGTTGACGAACTGATTGACCAGACCATTCCGGCCAATATCCGTCTTAAAGAACCTCTGAATCTTCCGGAACCGATGACGGAACGGGAATATGCCGAACATATCTCTGAACTGGCATCCAAAAACGAAGTATTTACATCCTATATCGGCATGGGCTGGTACGATACCATTTGCCCTGCCCCTATTCAGCGGAACGTATTCGAAAATCCAGCATGGTATACTTCCTATACACCGTATCAGGCAGAAGTATCGCAGGGACGTCTGGAAGCTTTACTTAATTTCCAGACAGTGATCAGCGAACTGACCGCATTGCCTCTTACCAACTGTTCCCTGCTGGATGAAGCAACTGCTGCAGCCGAAGCTGCTACCATGTTCCACGGTAGCCGCAGCCGTGCACAGGCTAAAGCCGGAGCCAATACATTATTTGTAGATGAAAATGTATTCGCCTCCACACTTGCAGTTATCAATACCCGTATGATCCCGCAAGGCATCAAGGTGGTAACAGGTGACTACAAGACATTCGAATTCACTCCTGATGTATTCGGTGCAATCGTTCAATATCCGAATGCGAGCGGTTCGATTGAAGATTATAAGGAATTTGTAGCCAAAGCTAACGCTAACGAAACCCGTGTAGCCGTAGCAGCCGACCTGATGAGCCTGGTATTATTGACACCTCCAGGCGAATGGGGAGCAGATGTCGTATTCGGTAGCAGCCAGCGTTTCGGTATCCCGATGTTCTACGGTGGTCCGTCTGCTGCATTTTTTGCAACAAAAGACGAATATAAACGTGCTATTCCGGGACGTATCATCGGTATTTCGAAAGATGCTTACGGACATCCGGCTTATCGCCTGGCTTTGCAGACACGCGAACAACACATCAAACGTGAAAAAGCAACATCTAATATCTGTACCGCACAGGCTCTACTTGCTACAATGGCCGGATTCTACGCCGTTTATCACGGTGCAGAAGGTCTGCGTGATATCGCCGGACGCATCCATGCATCAGCAGGCTTCCTGGCAGCTGAACTTGAAAAGCTGGGTTACAGACAACTGAATAAGGATTATTTCGATACGTTGAAGATCGAATTACCGGCTCATGTTTCTGTGAACGTTCTTCGCGAAATCGCATTGGAATGTAAAGTAAATCTCCGATACTTCGAAGCCGGACAAGTAGGTATCAGCATTGACGAAACAACGCAACCGACTGATATAGGTGTGTTATTATACATCTTTGCCGGAGCCGCCGGAAAAGATTATATGTTGGAAAAAGCTATTCCGGAAAAAACTTATTTCGATAAAAAATTTGCCCGTACGTCTGACTTCCTGCAAGAAGATGTATTCAAGAAATATCATACGGAAACAGAATTGATGCGTTACATTACCCGCCTGGGACGTAAAGACGTATCACTGGCACAGTCGATGATCTCCTTAGGTTCATGTACCATGAAGCTGAATTCAGCCTCAAGTATGTTGCCACTGGGCCGTCCCGAATTTCAGAATATCCACCCGTATGCTCCGGAAGAACAAGTGGAAGGTTACAAAGAGTTGATTGAAAATCTTTGCAACTATCTGACAGAGATCACCGGATTTAAGGGAGCTACCCTGCAACCGAACTCTGGTGCTGCCGGCGAATATACCGGTCTGCGTGTAATCCGCGCTTATCTGGAAAGTATCGGACAAGGACATAGAAACATTGTCCTCCTTCCGGCTTCCGCACACGGTACGAATCCAGCCAGCGCAATCCAGTGTGGTTATACAACCGTTACTGTTAAATGCGACGAAAACGGAAATATCGATCTGGAAGACTTCCGTGCCAAAGCAGAAGAAAATAAGGAGAACCTGGCAGCAACCATGATCACTTATCCTTCCACACACGGTATCTTCGAAGTCGACATCAAAGAAATGTGTGATATCATCCATGCATGCGGTGCACAGGTGTATATGGACGGTGCCAATATGAATGCACAGGTAGGACTGACCAACCCGGGTACGATCGGTGCCGACGTTTGTCACCTGAACCTGCACAAAACATTTGCTATTCCTCACGGTGGCGGTGGCCCCGGTGTAGGTCCGATCTGCGTAGCGGAACATCTGGTTCCGTTCCTGCCGTCTCATCCGGTATTATGGGGTTGCGATCAGAATACAGTATCTTCCGCTCCTTACGGTAGCGCAGGTGTTCTTCCTATCACATACGCTTATATTCGCATGTTGGGAACAGAAGGACTGGAAACAGTAACTAAAACGGCTATCCTGAACGCTAACTATCTGGCTTCTAAATTCAAAGATACTTACGGAATCGTTTATACAGGAGCCACAGGACGTGTCGGCCACGAGTTGATCCTCGAATGCCGTGGTGTAAAAGAAGCATCCGGCATCGATGAAGGCGATATCGCCAAACGCCTGATGGACTTCGGCTATCACGCTCCTACACTTTCATTCCCGGTACACGGCACGCTGATGGTCGAACCGACCGAAAGCGAAAGCAAGGCCGAACTCGACCGCTTCGCCGAAGTTATGGATTGCATCTGGAAAGAGATCAAAGAAGTAGAAGAAGGAAAAGCTTCCAAAGAAGATAATGTGCTCAAAAATGCTCCGCATCCTGAATACGAAGTAACAGCCGATGAATGGAAGCATGAATACCCTCGTAGTAAAGCAGCTTTCCCGCTGGAATGGTTGCATGACAGTAAATTCTGGATCAATGTGGCACGCGTAGACAACGCTTATGGCGACCGTAACCTGATCCCGACTCTCTGTGCTTGTGAAATTTAATAACAACAAACAAATCTGAATGAAAAAAGTATTTATCGCTTTAGCAGCCGTTGCATTGTTTGCAACGGCTTGCACCAAAGCTCCTGAAACAAAGATCAAAGCGTACGGCTGGCAAGGTGAAGGCGGCAAAACCACCGAAGAAACATTACAGGCCGATTTCAGCAAGTGGAAATCTCACGGTCTGGACGGTGTTTGCTATAATGCCGGTTTCAACGTAGAAAAACAGGCACGTGCCGCTAAAGTGGCTCATGCCAACGGGCTGGAATACCATGCATGGATACCTACGATGCTAAAAGGCGATGCCGACTCTACATGGTATGCCGTTAACCGTAAAGGAGAATCTGCCTACAATGTACAGGCTTATGTTCCCTACTACAAATTCATGTGTCCGAACAATGAAAATGTAATTAACTTCCTGACTGGCGAATATGAAAAGATAGCCGCTATTCCCGATGTTGATTATGTTCATTTCGACTACATCCGCTATGTCGATGTCATCCTGGCAAAAGGCTTGTGGGAAAAATACGGACTGGTAATGAACGAAGAGTATCCGACTGCCGACTACTGTTATTGTGACAAATGTGTTGCCGATTTCAAAGCAGCAACAGGTATCGATATCAAAACAGTGGAAGACCCGTCTAAATGTAAGGAATGGGCACAGTTCCGTTGCGACGTGATCACTCACCTGGTCAATCATATTGCCGATGCAGTCCATGCCAAAGGCAAAAAGGTCAGCGCTGCTGTATTCCCCGGCCCCGATTCTCATGCAAAATGGATGGTTCGCCAGGAATGGGACGAATGGAATATAGATGCCGTCTTCCCAATGAACTACAATGATTTCTATTTGGAAGATGCAGCCTGGGTTGGTAAGATCACCAAAGAAGAAGTGGATGCGGTAAATAATAAATTTCCGGTTTACAGTGGCCTTTTCATCTGCCATGACTGGCAGAACAAAGCCAATATCAAAGATCCGGAAGGACACGGACTGATCCCTTCTGAAATAGAAGAAGCAGTACGCGGAGCCATGGAAAGCGGAGCGGCAGGCGTTTGCCTTTTCACCCCGCAGGGAATGACGGACGAACACTGGAAGGCGTTCGACAAAGCTATTCACCAGACATACACGAAGAAATAAATAACTTATACAGTATGTAAACTACGCAGGTATACGCAGCTCTAATTTTCTCATCTGCTTATACCTGCGTTTTACATTTCTATTCTAAATTCTATAAACAAACAACTATCACATGAACACGACAGCAAAGAAAGAGAAAATCAAATTTAGTAAAGCGTTTTGGGTTGCCAACACCGTCGAACTTTTTGAACGTGCAGCCTACTATGGCGTATTTATCGTAATAACACTCTACCTCAGCCGTATTCTCGGATTTAACGATATCCAGGCGGCAACTATCGCCGGAACATTCTCCGCATTTCTTTATTTTCTTCCGACTTTTGCCGGAGCATTGGCCGATAAGATCGGTTTCCGTAACTCCATGCTACTGGCATTTTCCTTACTGACCATAGGCTATGCCGGATTAGGACTCTACCCAACCTGGCTTCAGTCAGCCGGATTGGTTGAATACGGGACAACGACAACATTTACCGGATTGCTTGAAAGTAATCTTCGTTATGGGATTATCCCGGTCATGATACTGATCGTAATCGGAGGTTCATTCATCAAAAGTGTGATTTCCGGAACAGTAGCTAAAGAAACAACTCCTGAAACCCGTGCCAAAGGTTTCTCCATATTCTATGCGATGGTAAATATCGGAGCTTTCTCCGGCAAAACGATTGTAAAACCGTTACGCGAAGCCTTAGGAAACGAAGGGTTGATCACTCTCAACTATTTCTCCGCCTCAATGACCTTCCTTGCTCTGATAGCGATCTGGTTCTTCTATAAGAGCAGCCAACATTCGGGAGAAGGAAAAACGTTCGGACAGATATGGAAAGCATTGATAAAAGTTTGTACAAACGGTCGACTGATCACACTGATCATTATTATTTCCGGATTCTGGATGGTTCAGCACCAATTGTATGCAACAATGCCCAAATACGTTTTGCGTCTGGCCGGTGAAGGAGCATCCCCTTCCTGGTATGCCAATGTTAACCCATTGGTTGTTGTATTAACAGTTAATCTGGTCACTCAATTAATGCGTAAGAAAACAGCACTTACCTCTATGACATTCGGTATGTTTATCATGCCTGTATCCGCTCTTTGCATGGCTTCCGGAAATATGCTCGACGGAACCACCACTATTCTGGGTATGCACCCGGTCGCCTTTATGATGGTAGTCGGTATTGTCTTTCAAGGATTGGCAGAGACATTTATATCTCCACGTTTCCTCGAGTATTTTTCTTTGCAGGCTCCCAAAGGAGAAGAAGGGCTATATCTTGGTTTCAGCCATCTTCACTCGTTCCTGTCATCCATCCTCGGATTTGGCCTTTCCGGTTTCCTGCTCAGTAAATATTGCCCGGAGCCAACGCTTTTTGCCACACATGAAGAATGGGTAGCAGCCAGTGCCAATGCTCATTACATCTGGTATTACTTTGGAGCAATCGCTCTGGTTTCTGCTTTTGCCCTGATTATCTACGGTCAGGTTGTAAAGCGACTGGATGCTTCTCGTAGCCTAAAATAAATACAAAAGTGGCTGAAAACAGAAATAGTATTTTCCTACTCTTTTTTCAGCCACTTACATTACTATCATATAATTACTATTTATTCTTATCACTTAAAACCACATCACACATTTGGATTGATTTACATACCCCATACAATATATCTACAGAAAAAATAAACATAGTTCTTGCAGAACTCAGTACCTCTATAAAAACAATTCAGTACCTGTATTAATAACGAAACTTCACCGGAATTCATTAAACTAATTTTAGTGATACTTAAAATGATATTCCGTTTTCAACAGATTAAACAGAATAGGTTATTTAATAAGAGGCTTTGAACGCTATACCTATTTGAAAGATAGGGGGAATAAGATTAATTTCTTTTCATAGGCACATTTTTTAATTAATAATACTAGTTCTCTGTAGATGGTGCGCAATATATGAAAATATTTTCAAAAATATACCAATTCCGATAAAAATAAAATTATTTTAAATAATAAATATTGATGCTAAAATGAGTTTATATATTTTATACTGAAAACGAAAGAATAAAATAGAAATACAGTCTTTTAGGTTGTTTATTTATAGAATAAAACACTAGCAAACACATCCAATTATCTATTAATCAATAGAATAAAATCAAATAGAACAGAATAAAGCTACTTGCTTTCTACTTACCATATTATTAAACCATGTTCTAACCAACAATATTTATTTCAAAACAACAGGAAACACAGGCAGATACGCACAAACACATAAGCCTTGAACGCCAAGTTCTGCAAGAACTACCGCTCTAAAACAAGCATGAATTGATCTGAAAGTGAATAAATCCTTAATAACCTAATAAATCTAAAATTCAAAAGTATGATAAGAAAACTATTTCTCAGTTTGCTATCCTTCATATTATGTACAGGAATAGCATTTGCTCAAACAAAAAAAGTAACAGGAACCGTTACCTCTGCAGACGACGGACTACCTGTTATTGGAGCATCCATTATTGTTAAAGGCACAACTGTCGGAACAGTAACAGACATGGATGGTAAATTTTCGCTGGAAGTCCCCAACGAGGGTAAAATACTCCAGATATCTTTTGTTGGCATGAACTCACAGGATGTAGCAGTAAAGCCTCAGGTTACAGTTGTTCTTCAATCCGATACGCAAGATTTGGAAGAGGTCGTCGTTACGGCACAAGGACTTACCCGTAAACAAAAATCATTGGGTTATGCAACTCAGCAACTCAAAGCAGATGAGTTAGTCCAGGTTCGTCAAACAGATCTGAATAATGCCTTGGTTGGTAAAGTATCAGGAGTTCGCTTCATCGGCTCTTCCGGTGCTACTTTCGATCCGGGTAAAATCGTATTACGCGGGACCTCTTCATTAACAGAGGCCGGAGGTAACGAACCGATCTATGTTGTCGATGGAGTTATCACCAATAATATGTCGATCAATATGGATGATGTAGCTTCCGTGAACGTTCTAAAAGGGCCGGCAGCCACTGCATTGTATGGAGCACGCGGTGGTAACGGGGCTATCATCATTACATCCAAGGGAAGTACAGGCGAACACAGTGAAATAACGGTAAGCCACACTATCGCCTGGGACAAAGCTAATATCCGCTACGACCTGCAAGACGAATACGGTGGAGGTTACTTAGGTGCTGATGCCGAAATGCCCGTATTCAAATATGATCCGAATAAACACCCGGCATACCTTCAAAAGCTGGATGGTGTCCGTTACTATGACTACAACAACGATGCCAGCTGGGGGCCTAAATTGGATGGTCGCGAATATGCCCCCTGGTATGCATGGGACCCGACAGACCCTCGATTCGGACAAACAAGCCAGTGGACTTCCCAGATGGACCTGAACGATTTGTTCCGTACCGGTGTCAGCAATACGACCAATGTAGCATTTACAAAATCAGGGAAAGATTATATGAGTCGCATTTCTTTCTCCAACGTATCCCGCAACGGTATCACCCCGAACAGTAATGCCTCACGCCGGTTCCTCTCTGTCAGAACCAGTTTCAAGCCGATCGACCGCTTAAGGGTCACTATGGATTACAAATATACTTACCGCAACAATCATAATGCTGCAGCCGAAGGATACCAGGAACTGGGAAATGCCCTCTATTCTTACGAACAGTGGGGACATACAAATGTCAACCTGAACGATCTGAAAGATTACAAACGTCCGGACGGGACATTTCGCTCATGGAATATCACCAGTCCGACCAATCTTACCGCAGCTTTCCATGAAAACCCGTTCGCCCTATTCAACGAGATCAACCAGGACAAAACATACCAGTGGCATGTATTCAGTGGAGATGCAGAATTGGATATCATTAAGAACTTGAAAGCCGGTATCCGTGTAAACGGGAATATCCGCAGCTACAAAGAGGAAGTACGTCTACCTCAAAACATACATGGGGAAGTCTCTAAATACACTCAGGATCAGAATCAATTGTCCGATATCCAGACACAGGGCCGTTTAACATGGAGCGAGCACTTTATCGACAGTAAACTTTCCGTCGATGCTGCTTTATTCTTTGAAGACCGCGTCTATAATCTGGATGAATTACAAGCTTTTACCCGTGATGGTTTGTTTATGGACGGTTTCTTCAGCACGGCAGCATCTTCCGGTTTACCAGGCGGCAGCAGCAAACTGACCAAACAACACGACCAGAGCGTTTACGGAACAGCCACCGTAGGCTGGGATAACACATATTATCTCGATTTTTCTTTACGTAACGACTGGACTTCCACACTGCATCCTGACAAAAACAGCTTCCTGTATGGTGGTGTTTCTGTTGCAGCAATAGCCAGCAACTGGATCAAAAATGCAGAGTGGCTGTCATTCTGGAAACTGAGAGCATCCATGGCACAGGTCGGCTCAACGATGAATCCTTATAATATTTATCCGACCTATGTATTAAAAAATTCCGACGGCGATCTGATCAAATACGGACAACTCTCTAATATGTGGAACAGCACGAACCTGAAAGACCTGTATATTAAACCGACCATCTCCACCTCGTATGAAGTCGGTACGGAATTCCGTTTATTTAAAGACCGCTTATGGGGAGACTTCAACTTCTATAATCGCGACTCAAAAGACCAGATCATTAATGTGAATACAACACCGGCCAGCGGTTACCGGTCACGAAAGATGAATGCAGGTCTGATCCGTAACCGGGGTATCGAATTCTCTTTAGGTGGTCAGATCATCCAAACCAAAGACTGGAACTGGGAACTGAATGCCAACCTCTCACATAACCGTAATACGCTGGAAGAATTAATCGACGGACAAGATACTTACCAAATCTATTGGAGAAGCTGGTCTTCACGTATCTATTCTTACGCAGAAGTAGGCAAACCAATCGGAGTCGTCAGGGGTTCCACATGGAAAAAAGATCCGGAAGGACGCATTGTTTTACAGGAAAGAAGCGATCCCAATCATCAGTACGGCCCGTATGCTCCTTTGGTAGAATCAACGGCACAGGAAGAATTAGGTAACATCCAGCCGGACCTGACCGGAGGTTTCTCTACTTCCCTGCGTTATAAAGATTTCCATTTGGGAATGTCTTTCGACTTTCAGGTAGGAGGAGTGATCGCCTCTGCGACCAATATGTTTGGCGAAAGTTCCGGTTTGTTAGCATCGACCACAGGTACAAACGACAAGGGTAATCCTATTCGAGCACAAGTAAAAGATGGCGGCGGTGTACGCATCGACGGTGTTGTAGAAAACCAGGATGGTTCTTATACGCCGGTTACAGCCTACGTAGATGCCAGCTATTATTTCCAAAGTCGCAAAGGAACCATTTGGGAAGACTATGTATATAAGGCCAGTTACCTGAAAATGCGCGAATTGTCTATCGGATACGATATACCACGTTCCTTCCTGCAAAAAACGAATTGTGGTGTTAAAAAAGCCAGCGTATCATTTGTCGCCCAAAATCCCTGGTTAATTTATTCCGCAGCTCCCAACCTCGACCCGTCGGAAATGGGTGCAGCAAGTTATAACTATGTTGAAGGCGGTCAGGCAGCCTCTGTACGCACATTCGGTTTTACTGTAAATCTTACCTTCTAATTTTAAAGACACGAATTAAGTTATGAAAAAAATAAAATTATTCGCATTAGCATTAATCGGACTATTATCTTTTAATAGTTGCGGGGATTACGGAGATGACAACATCGATCCGAACAATCCTTCAAACCCGGAAACCCGTTTCCTGTTTACGTATGCCTGTAAGAATGTTTCCCTATTTTCTTATGTGGCTAATTACAATCCCTGGACACAGTTGTTTCCTCAATACCTCTCGGAACGTCAGAACATCCAATATTCGGATTTCGGTATGACTGATTTCAATACGGGTCCTTATTATTACGAATATATCCGTAACCTGGAAACAATTATCAAACTGAATACGGATGAAGAAACGAAAGATTTACCCAACGTAATACAATTGGGCAGTACAGCCAACCAGTTGGCCGGTTGCCGTACATTACGTGCTTTCTATTATATGCACCTGACAGACATCATGGGTATGATCCCTTATAGTGAAGCATTGAAAGGGGATGATGGGAACTTCAATCCGAAATATGATACACAGGAATTCATCTATGAGGATCTGGAAAAAGAACTGAATGAAGCGTATGCACAATTCGATGAATCCGGCACACTGGATAAAACGTATGACATTCTTTACAACGGTGACGTGGCCAAATGGAAGAAACTGAATGCTTCATTACGAATGATGATGGCCATCAAACTATCCGATGTAGCTCCGGAAATAGGGAAGGCACGTTTTGCCAAGGCTTACGCCGACGGAGGTATGACAGACAACAGCGAGTTGCTGGAATACAAATACCTCCCGGAGACAGCCAACCAAAATCCTCTGTATACTAATATCATAGAAAGTGGACGTAAAGACTTCGCTCCGTCAAAGACCATCTTGGATCAATTGATAGCCTATAACGATCCGCGCCTGAAAGAATATGCAGTGCCCAATTCGGAAGGAGAATACAATGGGGTACCTTTCGGCCTTACCAAAACAGAAATTGCACAATACACAGACATGGCTTTTTTCAACGAAAGATATTATCAGCAGGATGCTCCTATCGTTGTGATTTCCCCATCCCATATTTTACTGATCGAAGCAGAAGCGGCCATCCGAGGCTGGATCGGCGGAAATGCGGAAGAACTGTATAATGCAGGTATCAAAGCCTCTTTCGGTCAATACGGTATCGGTTCAGACGAATTCGACAAGTACATCATACAGGATGCGATCAAACTGACAGGCTCCGATACTGAAAAGATCGAAAAGATAGCCATGCAACGTTGGTTAGCCAACTTTATGCAGGATGGTGTCGAGGCATGGTCAGACTGGCGTCGCCTGAACGTTCCGGATATCAAGCCGGGACCATCGGCAACCATCACGCATATCCCGTATCGCCGTGTATATTATCCGGACGACTATAATACAAACAAGGCTAATTACGACGCAGCGATTGCAGCACAAGGTCCGGATAATTTCGACACGCGTGTCTGGTGGGATACATCGGACAATAAATAAGAAGTTATTAATTACAAATAATGCCAAACCCTATTTTATCTGATCAAAGATAAAAAACACACTTATTAAGACCGGGGTTAATAGTGATATTAGCTCCGGTTGTTTGTTATTTAAGGGACAGAATCATATTATCAACAGACGTACATATAGATCGGTTTATAAATATAAATCCCCAAAACTACTGCTCAAAAAAACCTAAAGTGTGCACATTTCAGGTTAAAGTTGTTTGATATAAAGAATGTTTGACTACTTTTGCAGTTCGGTATTTTTTACTAATTACCGAATAATTTTCAGACAATAGAAATCTAATATTCCTATTTAATATGAGTTTAAGAATTATTGTTTTAGCGAAGCAGGTTCCGGACACACGCAACGTGGGAAAGGATGCGATGAAAGAAGACGGAACGGTAAACCGTGCCGCACTTCCCGCCATCTTTAACCCGGAAGACCTGAATGCATTGGAGCAGGCTCTGCGCCTGAAAGATGCCTACCCCGGATCAACTGTTACATTGCTGACTATGGGCCCGGGACGTGCCGCCGAAATTATCCGTGAAGGTCTATACCGCGGAGCAGACGGCGGCTTTTTGTTAACCGACCGCGCCTTTGCCGGAGCCGATACACTGGCTACTTCATACGCTTTGGCTACGGCTATCAAAAAAATTAATGATTATGACATCATCATCGGTGGCCGTCAGGCTATTGACGGAGATACGGCACAGGTAGGTCCCCAGGTAGCAGAAAAGCTGGGATTGACACAGATCACTTACGCTGAGGAAATCCTGAATGTGGATGAAACAGCACGCCGTATCACCGTTAAACGTCATATCGACGGAGGTGTGGAAACCGTAGAAGGTCCGCTGCCTATCGTCATCACAGTAAACGGCTCGGCAGCTCCCTGCCGTCCGCGTAACGCCAAACTGGTACAGAAATATAAGCGTGCCATGGGTGCACAGGAAAAAGCAGCTCACCCGACAGCCTGCCATCCTGATGTTCCGAGCGAACTGCCGTACGCAGACCTTTACGAAAAACGCCCGTACCTGAATATCCAGGAATGGAGCGTGAACGATGTAAACGGAGACTTGGCACAGTGCGGTCTGTCCGGTTCACCTACAAAAGTAAAGACTATACAGAATATCGTGTTCCAGGCAAAGGAAAGCAAAACGCTGACCAGCGCGGATAAGGATATAGAAGAGATGATTGTTGAACTGTTAGCTAACCATACCATCGGATAAGATTATGAATAACGTATTTGTATATTGTGAGATTGAAGGCACAACCATTGCCGATGTAAGTCTCGAACTTCTGACCAAAGGTCGTAAGTTAGCGAATCAGTTAGGTTGCCAACTGGAAGCAGTTGTTGCCGGTAGCGGCCTCGAAGGTGTAGAAAGCCAGGTACTGCCTTACGGTGTCGACAAAGTACACGTGTTCGATGCTCCGGGCCTGTTTCCTTACACTTCACTACCCCATTCTTCTGTCCTGATCAACCTGTTCAAGGAAGAAAAACCCCAGATCTGCCTGATGGGTGCTACCGTTATCGGTCGCGACCTGGGTCCTCGTGTATCTTCTGCACTGACCAGCGGTCTGACTGCCGACTGTACTTCACTGGAGATCGGTCCTCACGAAGATAAACGGGCAGGTATCACATATGAAAACCTGTTGTATCAGATCCGTCCAGCTTTCGGTGGTAACATCGTTGCCACCATCATCAACCCGGAACACCGTCCTCAGATGGCTACCGTTCGCGAAGGTGTGATGAAGAAAGAGATCCTGGATGCCAATTATAAAGGCGAAGTGGTAAAACACGACGTAGCAAAATATGTATCCGATGCTGATTATGTAGTAAAAGTAATCGACCGTCACGTTGAAAAAGCAAAACACAACCTGAAAGGCGCTCCTATCGTAGTTGCCGGAGGTTATGGCGTAGGGTCGAAAGAAAACTTCAACCTGCTGTTCGAATTAGCTAAAGAACTTCATGCAGAAGTAGGTGCCAGCCGTGCTGCTGTCGACGCCGGTTTCTGTGACCACGACCGCCAGATCGGACAGACCGGTCTGACCGTTCGCCCGAAACTCTATATCGCTTGCGGTATTTCCGGACAGATCCAGCACATTGCCGGTATGCAGGACGCAGGTATTATCATCTCCATCAACAACGACGAGAACGCTCCGATCAACACCATCGCTGACTATGTGATTAACGGTTCGGTTGAAGAAGTGATCCCGAAGATGATCAAGTATTACAAACAGAACAGTAAATAAGATATGGCAAACTTTTATTTAGATAATCCCAGCATGAAACATCACCTGCATCACCCGTTGATGCAGCGGATCGTAGAGCTGAAAGAACGCGGCTATGCCGACAAGGATAAATTTGACTATGCTCCTCAGGATTTCGAAGATGCAATGGACAGCTACGAAAAGGTACTGGAAATTGTAGGTGAAATCTGTGGTGAGATCATCGCTCCCAACGCAGAGGGCGTAGACCATGAAGGCCCGTCTGTTGCCAACGGACGTGTAACGTATGCCAAAGGTACTCAGGAAAATCTGGATGCCGTACGCAAAGCCGGCCTGATGGGTATCGCAATGCCACGCCGTTACGACGGTCTGAACTTCCCGATCGTTCCTTACATCATGGCAGCCGATATGGTATCGCGTGCCGATGCAGGCTTCGAAAACCTTTGGGGATTGCAGGACTGTGCGGAAACATTATATGAATTCGGTAACGAAGACCAGCGTCAGCGTTATATCCCGCGTGTTTGTGCCGGAGAAACGATGTCGATGGACCTGACAGAACCGGATGCCGGTTCAGACCTGCAGTCTGTTATGCTGAAAGCTACTTACTGCGAAAAGGACGATTGCTGGTATCTGAACGGCGTAAAACGTTTCATTACCAACGGTGATGCCGATATTCACCTGGTACTGGCACGTTCCGAAGAAGGCACACGCGACGGTCGTGGTTTGTCAATGTTCATCTACGACAAACGTAACGGTGGTGTAAATGTTCGCCGTATCGAGAACAAGATGGGTATCAAAGGATCCCCTACTTGCGAATTGGTATTCAAGAATGCTAAAGCCGAACTTTGCGGTGACCGCAAACTAGGTTTGATCAAATATGTAATGGCATTGATGAACGGTGCCCGTCTGGGTATCATGGCACAGGCCGTAGGTTTGAGCGAAGCGGCTTACCGCGAAGGTTATACCTATGCAACGGAACGTAAACAGTTCGGCAAAGCGATCATCGAATTCCCGGCTGTATATGAAATGGTAGCCCTGATGCGCGCCAAAGCGGATGCTTCCCGTTCCATGCTTTACGAAACTGCTCGTTTCGTAGACGTTTATAAGGCGTTGGACGATATATCCAAAGAACGTAAGCTGACTCCGGAAGAACGTCAGGAAATGAAGAAATACAGCAAACTGGCTGATGCTTATACCCCGATGGGTAAAGGTATGACCACCGAATATGCCAACCAGAATGCATATGACGCGATCCAGATCCACGGTGGTTCAGGTTTTATGAAAGACTATGCCTGCGAACGTATCTACCGTGACGCCCGTATCACAAACATCTACGAAGGTACGACCCAGTTGCAGGTGGTTGCAGCGATCCGCCACGTCACCACCGGTACTTACCTGGCTCAGATCCGTGAATACGAAGCTATCGAATACAAACCGGAACTGGAAGGTCTGAAGAACAAGCTGAAAGCAATGACTGACAAGTACGAAAAAGTAGTTGCCGCGGTTACAGAAACCAAAGACAACGAATACATCGACTTCCAGGCACGCCGCATGGTAGAAGCTGCCGCTCATTGTGTCTTCGGTTACCTGTTATTGCAGGATGCCAACAAAGACGACAGTTACCGCCGTTCAGCCGAAGTATATATCAACTACGGTCAGGCAGAAGTGGACAAGATCGAATCTTTCATCAACAACTTCAACCGCGAAGATCTGGCGTATTACAGACAAGCATAATACAACATCTCATAAAAAAGAAAATCCGGGTATCGTTTGATATCCGGATTTTTTATTTCTACATTTGTCCCAACAACCAAACAGTATTAGCTATGAACAATTACAATCCTTTATTACACCACCGTCATAGTATCCGGCTACAAGGATACGATTACTCCCAAGAAGGTTTATATTTTGTAACGATATGCAATGCTTGTTCGGCAACATCACCAACGGCCAAATGATATTAAACCAATTTGGCCAAATCATCGAATCCGCCTGCCAACAAATCGAACAACAATCCCCCCACATCCGCTTCAACATCTATTGCATCATGCCCAACCACTTCCACGCCATCATCGAAATCCCCTCCCCCTGTACGGGCGGTTCGCGAACCGCCCTTTCCCACCCCACCAAACCCCTAGGCCGCATCATCGGCGCATTCAAAACAATCACAACCAAAAACATCAATCTTATCAATAACACACCAGGCCAACAATTGTGGCATCGCAATTATTATGAACATATTATCCGCAATGATTACTCGTATCAGAATATATATAATTATATATTGGAGAATCCGGAGAGGTGGGATAGGGATAAATATAGGAGATGAGAGGGGGGGATGGGGGCGACGGTAGGGGCGGTTCGCGAACCGCCCCTACAGGGCCTGCCCTATTCAAATAAGCCTGCCTTATAGCATATTCAGATAGAGGCAAAAGAGCGGCGATGCCACAATATCCATTGCATAATCCCGCGCAATGACAAATATATCAAAAACGCCATCCATAATGCATGGTTTCCCATTATTCCATAAAACAGATAATAGACAACGAAGAATGTTCCAGAAGCGACCAGCATCGAATAAAGCATCAGGCGGGTAGCCGTAGCCCCGATCAGGATGCCGTCCCAGAGGAAAGCGGCAAAACCGGCCAACGGGATAGCCAGTACCCAGTAATAATAAGTTCCGGCAGCCTCTATGACTGTCGTATCATTGGTCAATAAGCCCAGAAAGCCTTGACCGCCTATCATATACAAAATTGTAAAGGATAATGACAATCCCCATCCCCAACGGAATAGTAACCGGATCATCCTTTGTAATCCATTCCGGTTCTGTGCACCGACATAACGCCCCGTCATCGCTTCGCCGGCATAGGCAAAGCCATCCATGATATAAGAAAACAAGGTGAACAACTGCATTAATAAGGTATTGACAGCCAATACGACATCTCCCTGTCGTGCCCCTGTCGACGTGAAAAAGGTTGTGACAGCCACCAGGCACAACGTACGGAAAAAGATATCGCTATTTACCTGGAAAAAACGATGCATAGCCGTCCAGCCCAGGATCTCCCGCCAGCGAAAAGGGATTTTCAATCTTCCGTAATAACGTAGCCAAAGCAGTAAAGCCATAAAAAGTCCGGCGTATTGGGCAATCAACGTACCCAATGCCACGCCCTCGATCTTCATATCCAACAGATAGACAAAAGCCAGGCTCGCGACGATATTCACTATATTTTGTGTAATCGCTATAAACATCGGGAAACGGGAATTCTGCATGCCGATAAACCACCCGGCAAAACCATACAACCCCAGTACAGCGGGTGCTCCCCATACACAGATACTAAAATAAACCGTAGCCAACTCGCGAACCTCGGCAGTAGCATCTATCAAAAGAAAAGCGACTTTCCGAATCGGATACTGAAGCAGCAACAGGCATAAAGCTATAAAAAGTCCTACTCCCACCGCCCTCAACAAAACACGGGTCACCTCTTTCAAGTCACGTTTACCAAAAGCCTGCGAAGTCATGCCACTCGTCCCCATCCGCAGGAAACCGAACAACCAATAGATTATATTAAACAGCATCCCCCCCACTGCGATCGCTCCGATATAGGAAGCCGATCCCAGATGCCCCACAATGGCGACATCGATCAGTCCCAAGAGAGGAACGGTTATATTTGAGACAATAGAGGGTATTGCCAGTTGAAGTATCTTTTTGTTCATATTATATCCTTATATCGACATGCAAAGATACAGATTTGTTTGCATTTTATCAGATTTGTATTATCTGCAACAACAATGCCGAACAGCTTTCATACAAATGTTTCACTTATTTCATCTGTCATCTGCAACAAATACACATAACACGTTATTGAACAGCGAATTTACGGTTGCAGATTCAACTATTTATCTGCAACCGCATCTGCCACCTGTCACCCCTTTACTTTATTTTTACAACAGAATAGCAAGTACCGCGTCGGGTACGCCGGGAAGGATACTTGTTTTTCTGCAACAGGCGACCGAAATAAGATAACCGTTTATTACCCAACTTCACACCACTCATCTTTTGCAGATAGAGGATTATTTCAATCGGAGAAAGACATTCACAATCTTCATCCGGCAAAGCAGGACGGAAATATTGCAAAAGCAATTGTTCTTCAACAGGCATTTGCTGAAAAGCCTCATTATTCTTTGTCGTCGAGAACTCTTCTTCGGAAGTAAACCAGTAACGCTCGCCAGAAGCCAAAGCGGCTGATGCCTGTGCATACAATTGCCCGTAATTTACCGTAAACGAATGGTCGATCGTACCTGTTATTTCAATACAAATAAAACGGCGGCTTCCGGTCGGATCGGACAATAAGTCGTAATTATTGCAGGTCGCGATGAAAGAAGCATAGCGATGCAGCGCATCGATACTCCGCTTATAAGGCTGCCGGGCATTGACTACCGGCTTTTGAAGGACATGCTTCAAAAAACTCTGATAAGCGGAACTGACCGAGTCGAACTCGTCGATATTGATCAAGGCAAAACGACTTAACATCAACTCCGCATTTCGCTTGTTCCCGAAATCAATACTATCGGTATAATATAGACGCAAAGAAGGAGGCAACAAATTCCGGCACCAGGTAGACTTGCCGCATCCCTGCGGACCTACCAGCAATGGCAACGAACTGTTCGCATGCAGATGTTCGCGCCTGCGCCAATGCATGACCACACTCAGAAACCAAATATAAAACAGATCGCGCCAATCCGGATTCGCAGTCGGCAATGTATCTGCCAAAGCACGAATATGATCCTTTCCGTCCCAGGCAGGCAAATGATCCAGAAAATCATCCAATGGGTGAAAGACCGGTGCGCGATCCGAATAAACATACCGTTTCACATCCCTGTCCCACAAGGCCACCCCCTCCGCCTGAGCATTCAGCCCGATACTGTTCAATACGGTATCTGTTATCGGAGCAAACTGAATATAATAAGATCCGCGAGTACGAAACTCGACCTCCCCGGTCAGCATATTACGCCGGAATTCATAACGCCGCTTCATAAACTCATCCGTTTTAACAGCCATCAATTGTTCCTGGGGTACAGTAAACTTCTTCCCGAAATTCCTGGATAATTGATAAGCCGTATGTATCGTTTCCCTTATTTCCTCTTCAAAAAACTTCAGATCCTGGTATATCATCGTCCAGCGAACGGCATCTTCTTCCGGAATACCCGAATGGAAACAGTTTTCAGCCAACCGGATCAGAAAAGGCCTGACCTCTCTCCCTTCATCCAGCCCTCCGGTCTTGTCCAACGCATCCTGTACACAGGCATTATACAAACGGGAAATAATATGGCTACGCTCATAACCCGGCATTAATCGCAGTAACGGGTCTTCATTTTTCTCAACCGCCTCCCTGTAGGTAATTTCAGAAGACAGCTGCATCGGTTGCTTCAATGTCAATGGGATAGCCGAAGGATTATAATAAAGTTCCGGATCATACGAGAACCTGCATCCTTGCTCCAAAGACGGGTTTTCAAACGGGATATCACGTTGCAGCTGGCCACGGTAATAATTCACCGCACGCCGACAGGCTGTTGCATGAAACAATTCTGCCAACTCTTTCGTTTGCGGCAAAGAACCATCCGGCAGGGTAAACGGAACCAGTATTTTCACACTTTTCCCACTCGATCCGGCAAAAGCCGCCAGTGTCTGTGGAGCTTCCGAGGCTAATTTCTTTATCTTTTCCACTTCTCGGCGATCTGCCAGGTTATTGACCTGCACTAACACGATGCCATTGTACAAACTGAAATACAGCTCATTCTCTTTTTTCCTGAACTTAGCTGCAAACAGTAAAACAGGGATCTTATCGGCATGGACATTTTTGCGACCAGGCATTATGCTTTTCAGTGACTCTCTCAACAATGCTATTTCTCTGCTATACTCTTCATTGGCCATCGTTGCCATTACAGCACCCAACTCTATATTTTTCAGCGACTTTCCATCACCTTTCATTTGTGTTACTTTCATAAATACCCTTTATTTTATTTGAGGTGTGTGACAGATAACAGATGCTGTTGCAGATAACACCTCATCATCTGCCACACCTAACAAAATATCTTTCAGCCACCTACCAACAACAGTGGCAGATGACAGATAAACTCCCAAAACTTTATGTACAAACGATTATTTCAGCTTCGTAAACTCTATATCACTCAGCTTTTCCTTCAGTTTCGGACTGGGTTTAAAGCTGATACTTTTCAATTTGATGGATTCGGCACGTATCTTGGAAGGAACTTCCACCTCCCGGTTCGGTTGGGCGGTGATACTGAACGTACCCAAACCGTCTATCGTAACGGTATAGCCATCTTTCAGATGAAATGCGACCATACGGGTCAGGTTTTCGATCATCCCTTTTACCTCCCCGTAGTTGAAGGTGCTGGCATCGGCCATCTGTTCTGCCAGGGCGTCGAGATTAACATTACCGTTGCTTACGGTGGTTACTGAGTACTTCACCTGCTCTTTATTGGTAATATTGTCATTGATTTTCGTGAGTTTGTACTTTACAGCCATGCGGTTCCCTTTCTTTTAGATTTAATATTACTACTAGTTATGTTATAGATTACCACCTTCTATATCAAAGGTTATTATCCGGTAATATCAGCCTGTACAGGATGGTCGATTATGGTGTACAGGATAATCGGACAAGATGTACATCATGGTCTGCCAGGGTGTAAAGGGTGGTTATACCAAGTCAGGACTAAAGGTATAAAATATCGGGAGAAAAGCAATAGTTTCCGGTAGTATTCTTTCTAAAAAACAGTGAGGAAGAGTTTTTCAGCCATACTGCCAAAGAAATGACAGCGGTTAAAAACTCTTCCTCCGCTATATATAAAGGCGTTCCAAAGTACTAAATGGCACGCAGGTCACACGGATCAGTACCCCGGATTCTGTTCCAGTTTCGGATTCTTATCTATGCTACCCTGGGGGATCGGCAAGTAACGGTTCTTTGCAGCGAACTGGCGGTTTTCGATGAACTCCGAGCCTTTTACGACGGCCCGTTTGTAAGGATCCGTTTCTTTGTAGTCGATAGTACCGGAGATACGGTTCAATGTACCGTTCAATACTGTCTCAGCCAGCATTTTATTATTGGCATCTTTCCAACGCAGAATATCCGCACGACGCAAACCTTCACCGGCAAACTCGACAGCCCGTTCGCGGTGGATCAGTTCACGCAATTGGTCTTTAGATGCATACTTCGCCCTGTCTACCACCGGCATACCTGCACGGGTACGGATCTGATCCAGATAGTCGTACACCTGAGCCGAAGGACCGTTCAACTCGTTTTCCGCTTCGGCATAAGAAAGCAGCACCTCCGCATAACGGAATACGATCACACAAGCTCCGGTATTCCATACATTGGGATACTGTTCAAACGGGTCCAGGTATTTCGCCCAGGTAAGAGCCGTCTTGGAAGCATTGTCCGTATAGGTCGGATAGTTGATGTTCTTCCCGCCTTCCGGTGTCAGTTCGTCCAGTGTATTTAATACCTCACCTCTCCAGTCCTGTCCCGGGAACAGGATGGTCATTTCCATACGGGGATCGCGGTTGGCGAACGGATGAGCCGCATCGTACAGGCTCGACTCTTCCTTCGTTTTACCATCCGTCATTTCATACATATCCACCAGGTTCTGAGTCGGAACGATAGACGACCAGCCGGCATCCTTGTTGTTATACATCTGGCCGATCGTACCCAGACCGAAGGTATTGGGAATACGCTGGTCGGCAATGATAATTTCTTTCGAGTCGACACCGGTCAGCTTGAACAGGTTGGAGAAATCAGGATCGAGCTCATACTGTTTCAGGTCGATGATAGCCTGAGCAGCCTCTTTGGCTTTCTGCCATTCTCCATAATACAAGGCTTCACGCATTTTAATAGCTAAAACGCCACCTTTGGCAATACGTCCGCGTTCGGAAGGAACCGTATTGATACCGGCCAGGGCATCATCCAGGTCCTGAGCGATCTGTTTACGCACTTCTTCTTCCGTATTACGGGGCACCTGGGCCTCCTCAGCCGTCAGGTAAGAGTCGATGATAGGCACACCGCCATACCACCAGTTCATCAGGAAGTATTTGTAAGCACGGATCGCCTTGGCTTGTGCTATCAGGTCTTTTTTCTTTTCTTCCGATTTGAACTCTACGTTATCGATATTATCGAGTACCGTATTACAACGGCGGATAATGGTAAAACTATAGAACGAAGCACCAGTATTGGAGCTTGACAAAGAGCCGTCTCCCCATGGACGCCACCCTTCCCAGGAGAAGTTGTTATACCCCAGATCGGAACCGCAATCCAGATACAGGATCGAACCCGGGTCCCACAAGCCGTTATAACATCCTACCACAAAGCTTTCGGCATCGGCCTCTGTCTTCCAGGTGGTGGAAGGCGACAGGGCATCATGTGGAGCTGTATCTAAAAAGTCAGAGCAGGAGGCAGACAAAAGGGCTACTCCGGCCAATAAATATATAGATAATCGTTTCATAAAATTCAACTTATATTAGATAATCATTAATCGTTTAGAAGGTAACATTAACACCGAATGAATGGGTTGTCGACAAAGGATAGCTCGACAAGCGCGTACTAACAGTTTCCGGGTCTACATTCAACGGCATAGAGTCGAATGTCAACAGGTTTTCTGCCGAATAATACACTCTCAGGTTCTGAATACCTGCTTTTTCCAGGAGTCCTTTCGGGAAAGTATATCCCAACTGGGCGGTTTTCAGACGCAGATAGCTTGTATTCATTACCCAGAAATCGGAGAAAACGACGGATGCTTCGCTCGGTGACATGCGGGCTTCCGCAACACGAGGCATACTTGCATTCTTATTTTCGGGTGTCCATGAGTCCAACCAGGCTGTCGACGGGTGGCCGGCACTGCCGGAGAATTCACCGAAGGCTTCTTTTGTATAAGCAAAACCGACGTTCGCCGCACCTGTAAAGTTCAGGGTAAGGTCGAAGTTCTTATAACCGGCATTCAGGTTCAGACCGAAAGTCATCACCGGGTCTTTTGTCTTATATAGTTCGCGGTCTTCGGCCGTGATCTTGCCGTCGCCGTTCGTATCCACATACTTCAGGTCGCCGCCTTTGAACTTAAGACCGAACGGATAGCCGTCCTGTCCGGCATATTTATCCATCCAGGCCTGTGCTTCGTCATCCGACTGGAAGAAACCGTCGGTTCTGTACACATACCATGAATTGATCGGCGAACCGACCTGGCGCATGAAGTCACCGTCTGCCATACGGTTTACACCGCCCAGGTTTTCGATCTTGTTCTTGTTGTAGGCAAAGTTGCCGACAACGCCCAGTTTCCAGTCGCCCCAGGTATTGTTGTAACCCAACTGGATTTCAACACCGCGGTTACGCATGGCACCTACATTGTCTTTGTAAGCTCCCAATGCAAATTCGGTCGGTACAGGCACTTCCATGATAATATCCGTCGTCTTACGATCGTAATAATCGAAAGTGAAACTGATCTTATCATTGATTATAGCATCCAGTCCCAGCCCCCAGGTGGTCGACTTTTCCCATGAAAGGTCTTCGATCTTATAGCTTCCCTGATAATAACCGGTTGTCAGCGAACCGCCCATCGGATAATTTGCCCCCAGATTATAGGTATTCAGCCAGGGATAGAAGTCACCGCCGGTAGGTGTTCCGTCGCTCAATGCATCCTGGTTACCGAGCATACCCCACGATCCGCGGATCTTCAGGCTGTTCAACCAGTCTCTCGTATTCTCCATGAAACTCTCTTCGCTGATACGCCATGCGGCAGAGAAAGAGGGGAAATAGCCCCAACGGTGTCCGGGAGCGAAGCGGGAAGAAGCATCCGAACGGAAATTGGCTTCCAGCAAATACTTACCGGCATAGTCGTAGTTCACACGACCGAAGTAGGAAAGCATGGCCAGTTCGCGGGTGAAACCGGAGTTGGTCTGTGTTGCGGTAGCACCGGCATTCATATCGTCCAGTTCATTGTTCGGGAAGTTTTCGCGATACATATCATTATAACGTACATCGTATTGTTCGGTATGATATCCCAACATTACTTTCAGTCCGTGTTTACCGAATGTCTTGTCGTAATTCAACAAAGCATCGAAGTTATAACGTGTCCAGTTCGTAAAACGCTCTTCGAGACTGTTCGGACGGTTTGCCTGCGCCGGATCATCGGCCAGTTTCATAACAAATGCCTTGAAATGCTGGTCATCATTCACATACGAACCGGATAAGGTCGCTTTCAAACCATCTATGATCTGATAGTCGACAGCCAGTGAACCTGTGAAGTTCTGGTTGTATTTATCGACCGTCTGCCCCGAGTTCAGCCAGGCAATAGGGTTTCCGTCATTCGTAGAACCGTAAGTTCCGTCTTCATTATAGATAGGGATCATCGGACTCAGAATATTCAACTGGCGAATGATCTGGTCGGACCAACCGCCGCCGTAGTTGGAGTTCGGGTCTTTATAGTCATTCTTGATATAAGCCATATTCAGGCGGACGGTCAGTTTCTTGGTGATATTCATGTCCAGGTTCGTACGACCGTTAAACTGCTTACGTTCCGAATTGGGAAGAATACCGGTCTGTCCCAGATAGCCGACAGAAGCCATATATTTCGTGTTCTCATTACCACCGCTCACATTCACATTGTGTTTATGCAATACCCCCGTACGGTAAGCGGCATCATTCCAGTCGGTGTTCGGATGTCCGTATGGGTCGGAACCATCCTGGAACAGACGGATATCTTCGTCGCTGTACCGGTGCGGTTGCCCGTTGTTATCGTCGATCCGGTTATACAGCATGGCATATTCGGCCGAACTTACACGGTCGATAACGGCAGTGGGACTCGATACACCGACATAGCCGTTGTAAGAGATGCGCGGAGCACCCGACTTGCCTCGTTTGGTGGTTATCAGGATTACACCGTTAGAAGCTTTCGAACCATAGATGGCTGCGGAGGATGCATCTTTCAGGACAGAGATACTTTCGATATCGTTAGGGTCGACACTATCCATCGAACCGCTTTCGATGCCATCGATCAGGATATAAGGGGAAGCGTTGTTCAGGGTTCCGACACCACGGATACGGATATTACTGCCATCCTGTCCCGGACGACCCTCACCGGCTGTGATCGTTACACCCGGCATCAATCCCTGCAATCCGGATGAGACATTAGAGATAGGACGATTGGTCAACTCGTCACTGGCCACGGATGCCACAGCTCCCGAAAGGTTGGCTTTCTGCTGCGTTCCGTACCCCACCACTACAACTTCATCCAGTTTTTGCGTATCCTCGACCAAACTGACTTTCTGAGAAGATTGCCCCGTATACTTAATCTCCTGGGTCAGATAACCGATGAAAGAAATCTGGATCACATCTCCGTTTCTGACGTCCAGAACAAAATTACCGTCCATATCGGTAACTGTTCCGTTCGTCGTACCTTTTACGACAACAGAAGCTCCGGCAACAGGGCCGAAATCGTCATTCACTGTCCCTTTCAAACTTTTTTGTTGCTGAGAAATGTCAACTTTGGGAATTGCTGTATGACCGGATGCATAAGCTCCCCCGGAGCATAATGCAACAGACAATAGCATAAGGCTGACTGGTCTTGCGATTTTCAACATAACAATTGCTTTTTGTTTAATAATAATACTAGTAACTATATGAATTAGATCCAAGGAGCTGAAACTCACCACTACGTATAGATTACATATTTTCTATGGCATTCAGATTCTCACGTCTCTAAGGATTTAAACCACCAAACATAGTTCTGATAGAACTAGTGCAAGCAACAAAACATCAAAGCCCACAAATACAATAAGATACACAAACAAGAAGGAGTAAACATAAGATTTCCTGATTAACTTATATTTTAAATAAATAATTAACACAAAAGGATTAACAGCTTATATATTATTAAACATATTGCATAAATAAACCATTTATAATAAAAAATACATTATATTTGCTGCATCAATAGAATTTAGTTCTATCAGAACTATGTCATAAAATGGCGTATATCAAGCCAATAACTCGTATATAAAAAGACACAATTAGACAATAAGCATCTCATTTTACAAGGCTTTATCAGATAGAATAATACTACAATAAGAAATTCTTAGTAACTTTAGCCCTTGATCTATGATAAAACTCTAAAAAAGAGAGCAATAATTTATCTCTTATAACCTTAGGTAACATGATGAATAAAATTCTATTGAGTACCGTGGCTCTAGCCTCTTTGGCACAAGTCACGATGGCCGGTAATTCCGGCAAACAGACGCATCCAAACATTATTCTGATCCTGTGCGATGATATGGGATTTTCAGATTTGGGATGCTACGGAGGGGAAGTTCAGACCCCTAACATTGATTACCTGGCTGAGAACGGCGTACGCTTCAGCCAGTTTAAGAACACCGGGCGTAGTTGCCCCAGCCGTGCCGCCCTCATGACAGGACGCTATCAACATGAAGCAGGAATGGGATGGATGACGGCTGTCGACGAGCATCGACCCGGATACAGGGGGCAGATATCGGCCGACTTCCCCACTATCGCCGAAATACTGAAAACGAACGGATATGCCACTTACATGAGTGGTAAATGGCATCTGACAGTGGAGGGCGCTTTCGAAAAACCCAACGGCAGCTATCCTACGCAGCGGGGATTCGATAAATATTACGGCTGCCTGAGTGGCGGCGGAAGTTATTATACTCCTACTCCTGTCTATTCCGGCACGAAACGTATTACGGAATTTCCTGACAATTATTACTACACAACAGCCATTACAGACTCTGCCGTCAGCTTCATCAGCAACCATCCGGCGGATGTTCCGATGTTTATGTATCTGGCGCATTACGCCCCTCACAGACCTTTACAGGCCCCTGAAGACCGGGTGAAAGCATGTCGTGAACGATATAAGGTGGGATATGATATCTTGCGGCAACAACGTTTCGACCGCCAGAAAGAGATAGGACTGGTCAATGCCGGAGATACGTTGCCCATCCACCAGAAAGAATTTGAAGGAAAACGCCCGGCCTGGACCAGTCTCACTCCGGAGCAACAGGAAGCATGGATAACGGACATGGCAACCTATGCCGCCATGATCGAAATAATGGACGACGGCATCGGAAAGGTTATTGCCGCTACCAAAGAAAAGGGTATCTACGAAAATACCATCTTCTTATTTATGAGTGACAACGGTGCTACCAGGGAAGGCGGATTTATAGCGCAGTTGCAGGCCGATTTAAGCAATACTCCTTACAGAGATTATAAAGCATTGTGCTTTCAGGGAGGAACAAGCGCGCCTTTTATCGTGATGTACGGCGATCCGCAAAAGAATGTTCTCAAAGGCAAGTTCAGCCGGGAATTCAGCCATATCATCGATGTGATGCCAACCTGTCTGGAGATGGCTTCGGCCGGGTATCCCCCACAATTCAACAACAAAGAGCTGCATGCCACTGAAGGGGAAAGCCTATTGCCTGCCATTCAAAATAAAGAGATCGCTTCACGGGATTTATTCTTTGAACATAACACCTCCTGTGCCATCATTTCGGACGGTTGGAAACTGGTACGTGACAATGCCAGACATCCCTGGGAGTTGATCAACCTGACGACCGATCCGTTTGAAGAGAATGACCAGGCGGCCGTGTATCCTGAGAAGGTTAAAGCATTGGAGAAGAAATGGAACCGATGGGCCGAAGAAAAACATGTATTTCCGTTTGAATACCGCCCCTGGGGAGAACGTGTGAAGTATTACAAAACGCTCTACCCGGATCAGAGCGGAAAAGATTAAAGAAAAGACTATTCCAGAAGCCTGTTTTGTCAAGGCGGACTCGATCCGCCAACTCATACTATACCGATACAATGTCAAGTATGCGATCCCGGGTTACACCCGGGATGACAAAACGGCGATGACAAGACTATTTATCAAACCCTTTCTTCAACTCTTTTATGGCTGGCGTAGCAAACGAGAACAGTCCGGTCAGCCCCACCAGTCCTCCGCCGATAATAAACGTATTTCCAATCCCGATCGTATCTGCCAGGAAACCGGTGCTCAGCAACCCAACCATCGAAGGGAGCAAGCTGACACTCATATAAAAAGAGAATACGCGTCCCATCACCACCGGATTGATACGGGTCTGCACCACCGTAGTAAAGGAGGCCATATAAAGAGAACCGGATATGCCGCCAATGGCAGTCAGTCCGACAAACACAGGATAACCCGAAACCGGCAGGACACCCGACAAACCAAAAGTCAATCCCAGCAAAATATACATCCAGTTTATCAACGAAATCTCATTCAGTTTAAACTTCTTCATCCCCAGAAAAGCACCGCCCAGCAAAGCCCCTATTCCCCAGGCAGCCTCAACCAGGCTGATCTGAAAAGCATTGCCGGAATAATGGTCGAGCGTCATCAACGGGAATAAAACACTGACCGGCATAATAAAAAAAGTAGCGATGATAGAAAAGACAAACAGCCACGACACCCCATGCTGTGCATGAACTTCCGCGAAGGCCTCCTTTGCTTCTTTCAGCAGATGCACCTTTTGCGTCTTTTCCGTATTATCGGGATCGGGGATCTTTACAAATAAAAGAGAGGTACAGGCCAGTGCCGCCCCGATCACATCCAATAGCAGGATATTCGTCATCTCCATAAAAGAGATAAAAAGGGCAGTCAGGGCAGGCCCGGCAATATTACAGGCCGATTGGATGATCTGATTGATCCCGGCTATACGGATCAGCTCCGACTTGGGAGCCAGTAAAGGCACAGATGCTTGCATCGCCGGCATATGAAAAGCCGATCCTACCGAACGCAAAGCCAGCAAGATATACACATGTCCGAGCTTCGCTACATCCAGATAGAACAGGACGGCAAGGATCAGTGTACAGAATGCAATGAAGCTATCCGCCATAATCATAACCCGCTTCCTCTTCCAGCGGTCTATAAATATTCCGGTAAACAATCCGAGTACCGACTGCGGAAGCATGGCGGCTATGGCTGCAAAAGCCAATACCTCAGCCGATTTCGTTTCAAAACTAAGCCATAAGATGATTGCGAAATTAACGATCGAGCTGGTCAGGATAGAGAAGAACTGACCGGTCCATATAATAGCGAATACTTTTTTCCAGTTATTCATAACTTCTTTTTAATTAAAATAAAATATGTAGAAAAGAGGAGAAGTTATTGAACACATAAGATGATTTAATTTGATGCAATGATACGAATAAATTCCAAGATACCCAACTCTAAAAAACGAAGGCTGCGGGATTCACATCCGACAGCCTTCTACACTAACCCTTAACTTTAACCAATGAAAAACAATAATCTACTTAATTAGTTTTTTAGCGAAGCGATTGCGGCTTCGTAATTCGGTTCGTTGGTAATTTCGGAAACAAGTTCCTCATAAACCACTTTACCTGCTTCGTTGACAACTATCACGCCACGGGCCAATAGACCTTTCAGCGGACCGTCAACCATCAGCATCCCGTACTTATCTTCGAAACATGAACACCGGAATGCAGAAAGTGTGATCACTTTATCGATGCCTTCCGTCGTACAGAAGCGTCCATGTGCAAAAGGCAGATCTTTCGATACGGCCAGAACCACAGTATTAGGCAAAGAAGCAGCTTCTTTATTAAAGCGTCTCACCGAGGCGGCACAAACCGCTGTATCCAGACTGGGAAATACATTGATCACAACGTTCTTTCCTTTCAGGTCTTTCAGAGACAATTCAGACAAGTCACTTTTTACCCCTTTGAAATCCGGAGCCTCTACTCCTACTGCTGGTAATGAGCCATTTGTATTTACGGCACCACCTTTAAATGTTATTTTTGCCATCTTTGTAGTATTTTATGTTTTACGTTACAAGCGGCTCACAAATATAAGCTGCTTTGTACCACTAAAACAAAAGTTAAAGAATAATGTTCTTTCTTTTAACTCTTTTTAATTACTTAATGAGAGCACAGTTTTTCTATCTTTGACGCAAAATAAAAAGACATGGATTGGTTAATCATTTGCGGACTTCTTATCATCATTATTTTACAGATCTTATTCCGTCCTAAAAAGGACACTTCCGATACACAAAACAAACTGAAACGCCTGCTTGACGAGATGCAACGTTCGTTCGAACGCATTGAAAAAAACTTCAGGGAAGACTTCCGCCTGAACCGCGAAGAAGGACGTATCGTTGCCCGCGATAACCGGGAAGAACTGACCCGTTCCATGAGCGAATTCCGTGAAGCTTTCGACCGGGGTATCGCTTCTTTCAACAACCTGCAACGGGAAAAGTTCACTAACCTCGACGAACAGCAACGCCTATTGATCGCCAATACGGAAAAACGTCTGGAAGATATTCGTGTCACCGTAGATGAGAAACTACAAAAGACACTGAACGACCGGATCGGGCAATCTTTCCGCCTGGTCACCGAACAATTGGAGAGCGTACAGAAAGGACTCGGGGAAATGCAGACGCTGGCACAGGATGTAGGCGGACTGAAACGGGTACTGAGCAATGTCAAGACACGTGGAAATATCGGGGAGATACAACTTAATATGCTGCTCGAACAGATCCTGGCTCCGGAGCAGTACGAAGCGAACTTCCATACCCGCAAAGGATCGGATACCGTTGTCGAATTTGCCGTCAAGCTGCCGGGCCGCGACGATATGCGCGAATATGTCTATCTCCCGATCGACGCCAAATTCCCCAAAGACATATACGAGCAACTACTGGATGCCTATGATAATGCAGACCCGCAGGCAATCGAAGCCGCAGGCAAGCTATTGGAAACAACCATCAAGAAGATGGCCAAAGACATATCCGACAAATACCTGGACCCGCCCGCTACGACTGACTTCGGTATTATGTTCCTCCCGTTCGAAGGGATCTACGCCGAAGTGGTGCGCCGCTCCGCCCTATTGGAAGAGTTACAACGTACCTATAAAGTGGTAGTGACAGGCCCGACAACGCTAGCCGCTATCCTGAACAGCCTGCAAATGGGTTTCCGTACCCTGGCGATACAGAAACATTCGGGCGAGGTATGGACGATACTCGGTGCTGTAAAAAAAGAATTCGAGAAAGTAGGCGGTATGCTGGAAAAAGCACAGAAGAACCTGCAAACGGCCAGCGGCCAGATAGAAGAGGTATTGGGTACCCGCACCCGTGCCATCCAACGGAAGCTGAAAGATGTGGATACGTTGAGCGATCGTGAAGCCCGTGCCATCATCCCCGAACTCGGACCGTTGACAGAAATCGAAGAAGAAACAGATACAGAATAAGAATCATGAAGAAAAGACAGATACCTCACACGTACGTTATCATATTTTATATCATCCTCTTTTGTGCCGCCCTGACCTGGATCATTCCCGGCGGACAATACATGGAAAGTATCGACGACGCAGGACAGAAAACAGTCGTCTACGAAACGGTAGAGCGGGTTCCGCAGACCTGGCAAGTATTTTCTGCATTCTATAAAGGCTTTGTCGACAAGGCGGACATCATCGTCTTTATCCTGATCATCGGCGGGGCATTCTGGATCGTAAACGACAGCAAGGCTTTCGATATCGGCACCGTCAGTTTCCTGCGAAAAGCCCGGAAGATGGAAAGCAACCCGCTGATACGGAAAATCGGGGTAGAGAATTTCCTTCTGACCTCCATCATGTTATTGTTCAGTATATTCGGAGCTGTGTTCGGTATGAGTGAAGAGACAATCGCCTTCTGCCTGGTATTGGTTCCGATGGCGATCTCGATGGGGTACGACTCGATCACCGGGGTCTGTATGGTGTTCGTTGCCGCCGGACTCGGGTTTGCCGGAGCTATACTCAATCCTTTCACGATCGGTATAGCACAGGGGTTGGCGGGTATTCCGCTTTTCTCGGGGATAGAATACCGCATCTTCTGCTGGTTTGTAATTAACATCATCGGATTTGCATGGATATTGCGATACGCAGCCAAAGTGAAGAAGAACCCGAAGCTCTCTCCTGTTTACGAAGAAGACCAGTACTGGCGCGACCTGCACAGCAATACCTCGCTCGACGTCACTTACCATACACCCAAAGCTGCCTGGATCAGTTTCGCCCTGTTGACGGCAGCACAGATCGTCTTCGCCATTTATTATCCGCTGACGACCTTACGGATAGGTAACAGCACAATCGAAGGATTACCTTTAATGCCGATCCTTACCGTCGCTTTCATCCTGACTTCGGTCGTTGCACTGAGGAAAACGGTTCACCTGTATATACTGAACCTATTGTTCTTTACGATCTTTTACCTCATCACCGGGGTGATGGGTTACGGTTGGTATATCATGGAGATCGCCACCCTATTCTTTGTGCTGGGAATAGCAGCCGGAATAGCCAATAACCGTACACCGAACGAACTGGTCAAACTCTTCCTCAACGGATGCAAAGATATTATGAGTGCCGCCCTGGTTGTCGGACTGGCAGGCGGTATCATCGTGATCCTGCAGGACGGAAAGATCATCGACACGATCCTCTTTAACCTGGCCAAAGGGATGGAAGGACTCGGACAGGTGGCCACCGTCGGCATGATGTACGTTATCCAGACACTGATCAACCTGGTGATCCCTTCAGGCAGTGCGAAAGCCGCCCTGACGATGCCTATCATGGCTCCCTTCTCCGACCTGATCGGGTTGTCCAAACAGGCAACCGTCATGGCCTTCCAGTTCGGTGACGGGTTCACCAACCTGATCACTCCGACTTCCGGCGTACTGATCGCCGTACTGGGAGTCAGCCGCATCCCTTACGACAAATGGTTCGGCTGGGCCTGGAAGTTTATCCTGGTGATGGTCATCGTCGGATTCCTATTATTGATCCCTACTGTTTTGGTTCCGATGAACGGATTTTAATTAAAATGCCTATCTTTGCGGCTTCAACAGGTTATAATATGAAGAACGATGGTTTTACTTTCCGCAAACGGCTACGGAGTTTCCGGTATGCCTTCAACGGAATACGCATATTGATCACAAAAGAGCACAATGCCTGGATACATTGCTTTGCAGCCGTTTGTGTGATAGCGGCCGGTTTCCTGTTGGATATTTCGCAGACGGAATGGATCGCCGTCGTGATCGTGATCGGTGCAGTACTGGCAGCCGAGGCAGTCAACTCGGCACTGGAAGCGATAGCAGATTTCGTGTCACCCGAATACAGCGAAGCCATCAAACGTACTAAAGACCTGGCAGCGGGGGCTGTATTAATCATGGCTATTGCCGCTGCTATCATAGGCGGAATCATCTTTTTCCCTAAACTGATCGCTTTATATTAAAACCGCCCGTTTTGAACAAAATAGAATATTTCACAGTTATTTAAATTAAATGATGAAAACAATGAAACTCCCCGAAGACCCGGCGATGCTCTTTAGCGTAGTCAACATGAAACTGCGCGACCGATATGCATCACTCGATGAATTATGCAGTAAGATGGATGTAGACAAGGATATGCTTGTACATAAACTGGCTATTGCCGGCTTTGAATACAGTGCTGAAAACAATAAATTCTGGTAAAAGTCGTTCATATCATTAATAAAACATGATTATGCGACCTATCAAACACATTCTTATTATCCTTCTGGCATTCACGGCCTGCCTTGCTGCAAACGCACAGGAAATACAAATCAGCGGAAGCCGCAAAGCGGTACGCACCTCCGGCGACGTACTGGCCTTCGTAACACCGGCCGCCAGCCTGGCGACCATATTGGCGTTGCAGGACTGGCAGGGACTGAAACAAGGTGCACTGGCCGGCGTGACAACTTTAGGTATGACCTATGCCCTGAAGTATATCGTCAAGAAAGAACGGCCCGACGGCAGCAATAACCATTCGTTCCCTTCCATGCACACTTCGGTGTCTTTCACGGGAGCGGCCTTTATACAACGCCGTTACGGTTGGAAATGGGGTATCCCGGCATATGCCGTAGCAACCTATGTAGGATGGAGTCGCACGTATGCCAAGAAGCACGACTGGTGGGATGTGGCTGCCGGAGCGGCGATAGGTGCAGGAAGTGCTTATATCTTTACACGCCCATTCGCTAAAAAGCATAACCTGACCATCAGTCCGGTTGCCAGCGACAAGCATTTCGGCATTTATGCCTCGATGAACTTCTAGAAATAATTGAACCTACTTTTGGCTTGATCCAAAAGTAGTCAAAAGATCAAGGCTGCACCTGGTTCGCTACTCCGCATCCTACGTTCGCTGTCGCCTCCGAACTCGCTTCGCTCAGACAGCGGATGCTCCGGCCGCTTACTCCGGCTGCTGCGTTTAACGCTCGCCAGCTGAGGCCTTTCATAGGAAGCGGAGCTTCCTCTTAGGATTGCCGATACTGTCAGTTAAAGGCGAAAACACCTGTTGTATTATAAAGGTGTCGGTATCGGCCATCCCCAAAGAACGCTTTGCGTTCTCTGACAGGCCTTCGGCGGGTGAGCGTCCGCGAAGGGGAAAGACGAAGCGTGAGGAGGCTGCGCTGTTTGAGCGAAGCGAGTTCGCAGACGACAGCGTAGTTTTTCCCCGGAGCAGCGAAGCCGGTGCAGCCTTGAACTTTTGGTTACTTTTCTTTCAAGAGAAAAGTAACATTCAAAACTGTCAAGAATTGAATCTGTTCCTACTTCAATTGCCATATTCATGTTAAAACAAGGCAAAGCCGGACGGGCATATCGGCACATTATCGAAGATCCCGACCTTACTCATAATGTAACGCCTCCGCCGGTTCCTGGCTGGCTGCTTCGTTGGCCGGATACCAGATACCGGCAATGATCATCCCTACGATCAACAGGTAAGTAATCAATATACCTATGATAAAACGCAGGACAGTGTTATCCATCAGTACTGTATTTGTCAGATCTGCAAACATGATATTGCCACAGATCACGACTGCCGGAACAAAAGCAAGAGTCAACAGCAAGACACCTTCGCCCAGGACAGTGCTTCGCAGTTGGCTGCGGGTAGCCCCCAATGCCATGCGAAGTCCCATCTCCCCCTGTCGCTGGCGGGTACGGAACCAGAATGTTCCGACTATTCCCAGGAAGATATTGATCAACAGGAAGAGCAGGATCGATAAACGGGTATTCATCTCCCCTTTGCCTTCACGTATGCCGTCCTCCCGTATAGTAGATATAGGAGTGATGCTTTGCAGGTAAAGGTTCCCTATCTCTACCTGATTACTGTTCTCTTTCATAAAGGTTTCGGCAAAATCCCTGTCTGCTTCCGGTTTTACCCTCACCGAAACTTCGGCCCAGGGAAGAAAACCGGCATCTATCGTCTTTATATCCCCTTCTCCCATACAGAGATACACATTCGGTCCGGGACGCTTAAACTCAGAACTACGAACTACCCCGCAAATAGCCCCTACTTTGGTTGTCCAGGTATTATCGCCGGAATAGACCATCTTTCCGAGAGCATCCTGCCCTTCGAATATCTTATCGGCCGCATCCTTTGTCAGGACAATGCTATTGGCAGTCACTCCCTCTCCCGGCTGCCGGTTACTTCCCGGTGCCGCAGGGATACGGTAGACATCAAAATACTCCGGTGTTACGTAATAGATACGGCAAGCCGTCTTCTCCACCACCGTATCACGTCCCAAAGGCATATAATTGATTATATCGTTATACGGCACGCCGAATCTCGACAAAGTAACCGCTTCCACCCCCGCATGCAGCCTGAGCCTGTTCATCGCATCCCACAAGTCCTCGCCTACGGTTGCCGGATGTTCTTCGGACGACAGATACCTCTCGGCACCCTCTTCGCGTGCGCTGAACTGGAACTTATAAGTATGGTCGATATCAAACCCCACAGGAGCACTGAAAGCATACAGCGTCACCAGCAAAAAATCGATTATGTACCACAGGCAAACGGCTACAAGCAACAGTTCACCGAACAACCAGCTGTTACTCTTCCGCTGGTTCCATATTTGTTTTAATATATGATTAATCATCTTCGTATGGGTTTAGTATTCGTTCAACGCTTCCATTACATTCTTCCGGGCCATCCGGTAAGCCGGTATTCCCGCCGACATCAGGTTGAGTATCAGGCAAAACACAAAGGCATAGAGGAATATCACCGGGTTAAGCAGCTCCGTCACCGACAACGCCGGCGTGCCTCCGAAGACAGAGGAGATCGAAGCAAAGCTGTTGCTCAATAACCAGGTACGCATCAGCCAGATCGCTATATAAGAGATAAACAACCCGATAACGCCTCCCAACAGGGTCAAGACCATGCTCTCTGAAAGGATCTGCACCAACAATGTGCCCCGGGTTGCCCCGAATGCCTTACGGATACCTATCTCCGACATGCGCTTCCGCATCTGCGACAAGGTCATACCCGACAGGTTGATGGCCGGAACGAGCAGCAAGATAACGATCACCAGCAGATATTGCAGGATGGTCTTTGTCTTGTCAGGCCCCATTGCCCCCAGACCTTTGATCTCCCAATCCAGATGAGTATCGGGCTGGTCGTACAGCGTAAGTTTGTAATCGGCCAGCGAACTGTTGTAACGAACCAGTTGCCTATCCATCTCTTGCCGGATGGCATCGAAATCGGAAGGAGAATGTGCCAGGATAATGGCCTGATACCAGCCGGTAATGCTCTCTGCCCAGGTATCGTCGGGGAAAGGCTGCGCCGAATAAGACACCCAGACTTCGGAATACGAAGCTTTGGCAATCGTAGACACATCTTTCACTACGCCGCTGACGGTATAGGGTTTATAGCTGATCATGATCGTCTTGCCGGCCGCATCGGAAGTACCGTAAAGCCGACGGGCAAGCGACTCCGCAATAACAACCTTTTTGATACCCGACTGCACCTCTTCTTTCGTATACGGGCTACCGGACACAAAGTCGAAGTTGAATACCTTCCAGAACACATCGTCGGTAAACAGCATCAGGCAATCTTTCTTCTCCCGTCCTCCCGGAATAGAAGCCAACTGGCTGCGCCAGGGGGAAACAATGGCGACTGCTTCGGGTGTTTCCATCGTCTGGATACACTCCCGGATCGTCTTCAGGGAGAGGTAACCGTTACCATAGTTTGAACCTTTAAAGTCACGCCCGCCCCACCGCACATACATCGTCCGGTCGCGGTTATCCTCCGGCGAATAGTTATTTACCCTTACCTTGTAAGTGATCACCATCACCATAATCATACAGATAGCCAAAGCTGTACCCAGAATGGAGATCAGGCTGAGGAGTTTATTCTCCTTCAGCATGGCCAGGGCTTGTTTGAAATAGAGTTTATACATAGTCGTTATTGTTGTTTATGCAGGGGCGGTTCGCGAACCGCCCGTACGGGATTTATTCATAATGTAAGGCCTCTGCCGGTTCCAGATAGGCTGCCTTATGCGACGGATACCAGACGGCCAGGATGATGATACCGGCCAGGATTCCCCAGGTAAGCAGACTGACGGTCAACAGACGTCCGAAGGTAACCTCCATCACTTCCCGGCTGAGAAAATCGACATAGGCCATATTCAGGCAGATCAACAAAGCCGGGATCGAAGCAATGGTCAGGATGACCAGACTTTCACCGATTACCAGCCGTTTGAGATCGATGCGGGATGAGCCGATGGCCATACGCAATCCTAATTCGCTGCGCCGACGGTTCACGCGGAACCAGAACGTACCGATCATAGCCAGGAAGACGTTCACCAGCAGGAAGAGATTCACCGCCACGGTCAGCCGGCGACCGTTTATCTGTAGGGAGTTGTCGAGATACTTCGTACGAATATCCGGATAATACTGCACGTCGGCCAGCCAGAAATTGCCTGATGCGAGGCTTTGCTTCATCTCCTTTTTGAAACGGGCAGCATAGTCGGTGGAGCCTGCCACGGCGGGGCGAAGGCGGATACAGATCAACGTACGGGCCAGTTCCTGTTCGCTTACCTTGTATGCTTCTTTCTCCGTCATAGCCATGAAGCCGATTACCCGGGGTTGGTCGAACCCCTGCTTCTTGATCGGAGCCGTTATACCGTCGATGCGGTAGGTGGTACTATCTCCTTTATTAAAAGCCAATCGTTTTCCTTTCAGTTGTCCATCCGGTACGAGTTCCTTTGCCAGTGTCTCGCTGACGACCCAGCCGGTAGACAGGGCTTCCGCCAGCCGCTCGGGTGAACCTCCGTCGGCCGTATGGATATCGAACACCCGGAAATAGTCGGGACTGACAGTATAGTTCAGCCCGCCGACCGACGAGATGGTATCGTTCCAGTACGTATTGTAATTATTAGAGTAGGTGAACGGAGCCGATTGCTGATTACAGAATGTAACCGCTTCCACATCCGGATGCATCCGCAGACGGTCGACGATACGAAGGAAGTTCTTCCCTACCTCTTCGCTGCCTTCGTCATACGTTATATAAGAGGCACTGGTATGCGGACGGACAGCCAGCGTCACTTTACAGACGTTATCCACCGAGAAACCTTCCGGCTGGAAAGCGGTAATGCCTTGCATCAGACAGTTGTCGACCGACCACCAAAGCAGGATAAAGACGATCAGTAGTTCCAGGAACACCCAGGCATTGCTTTTCCGCTGGGCCTTGATCAGTTTGAGTATATGTTTGAACATAGCCATTCTTCGTTTAATTGTTTATAGCCTCTATTATATTCACCCGCACGGCACGCCAGACCGGTATCATCGACGACAGGACGTTAAGCACCAGGCAGACCAGGAATGTATATCCGAACACGGCGGGATTCAGCATCATGCCCGGTGTCAGTTCCACACTCACCCCTCCACCTGTCAATAGGGCAAACACTCCCGGAGCCAACAGCAAGTTCCGGAAAAGGATCACCAACAGATATGAGAACAGCAGGCCTATCAGTCCTCCGGGCAGCATCAGCACCATATTTTCGACCAGTATTTGCAGGAACAGCCCTGCCTTACGTGCCCCGAAGGCTTTGCGTACGCCCAACTCGGCGATGCGGTCTTGCATGTGCGAGGCGTTCAGTCCCGACAAGTTGAGGGCCGGTATCATCAGGAACAGGAACACCAGAAAGGCGAGAGCAAAGTAAACGATGTTCACCGGATTGGCTCCTCCCGAATTGGTACCGATACTTCCTCCCACAAACTGAGCAATGACGTGCTTTCCATGCGACTCAATCCCATTCTGCAAGCGGATCTTCCCGTCACGCAAGGTGGAGTTGTAACGGCGGATCTGTTCGTCCAGCTCATCGGCCACCTCCTGTTCCGATACGCCCCTGGCAGGCAGGATACTTCCCACCAGGAAGCCGATCGATGTGTCTGACTCGCTGCTGCCTGTTTCCATAATGGCGGGCAGACAGGAATAGGGTATCCACAGATCGGCTGCGACCGAGGGCGTGATGGCGGAGACATCTTTCACTACCCCGCATACCCTGTATTCCACATCATCCAACAGGATGGACTGTCCCGATACGTCTGTCCGCGAAAAGAGCTTCTTCGCCAGTGAGGACGACAAGACTACGCGGGGCATGGCTGACTGAAATTCGGCTTTATCAAACGGTTTACCGTCGAGGAAGGAGAACTCGAAGAGATGCCAGAAGCCATCGTTCGTCCCCATCATCGACACCTTATAAGGATCACCGCCGGATAGCTGGGCATAGGAGTCGCCTTTCAGCAGCGAAAGGATGACGGGATCGGTCGCCACGGCTACCTCCTCAGCGGTCTTTAAGGAGAAGAGGCATTCCTTGGCGGTGCGTGCACTGAAAAAGGCGGAGCTGGAACTGTTTCCCTTCGCATACTCAAGAAAAGAGACATACAACGTCCGGTCGCGATGCACCTCAGGCGCCATGCTGGCCGTGCGTATATGGTAGGCTATCGCCATCACCATCACCATTGAGATCGCCAATCCGGTACCGATGATGTAAACGGCACTGTAGAAGCGGTTCTGCTTCATCAATTGCCAGGCTTGTTTGAAGTATTGTTTATACATAATGTCTATCTTTGTTATTCAAACTTTAAAATCACACTAGTCTATGGATAAAGAACTACCCAAATCGCGGATGACCGTCAAGCCCGGCAAACTGCTTGTCAACCTGACCAAAAGCCAGCTTCCCGGACAGGCTCCGTTCTACAAAGGAACCCTCCCCCTTCACCACACGCTGGATATCGATGACATCGCCGAACGGGCGGTGGAGCATCATTCTTCCTATTCGCACGGGACGCTCGTCGCCTCCTTCCGTACCATGATGGAAGAAATCTACGGCGCCATCGAAGACGGTTTCAACGTCGACTTCGGACTGGGTCGTACGGAGTTGACCGTCAATGGCCGCTTCAAGACCGAGTACGAGAAGTTCGACCGCGAGCGGCATGCCATCCGTATCAAGCTCCGTCCCTCGCCCCGTCTCAACCAGCTGGCCGACTGGTTCCCGGTGGAGGTCACCCCTTACCACCGCAACGCGCCGGCGCCTAACGAAGTAAGTATCCACAACGACCCTTTCCGACGCCAGGAGGGTCGCGAGTTCTGCGTCATCCCCGCCGGCTACACCCTTCCGCTTTTCATTCATGGCCTCCGTATCAAAGTGATGGGCGACCATCCCGAAGTGGGCCTCGTGCTTCGTCAGGAAGAGGGTGGCGACAAACGCTATTTCATCGAACCCAACCGGATCTTCATCAACGAATCCACCCGCCTGGCCTTCATGCTCCCCGAAGTACTGACACCGGGGAGGTGGGTGGCGGAGGTGCATAGTCAATACAACCCCAGCTACCGCCTCTATCAAAAGCCTCGGATAGGGACAGTCAGCCTTACCGTGCTCGACACTGCCGCATCAGGATGCGGCGACTAACTGTATCCGGGTGCGGCTCTTCACCGCATCGGGGTGCGGTAGTCTACTGCATCAGGGTACGGCACTGCCGAGCCTTAGGCTATCGACATTCCCCGCAGCCGGGTATCGGGTTAGTACACTGCCTCTGTCAGTCCTGCCTGTGACACACCCCCTGCCCCCTCTCAAGAGGGGAAAGGTTACTTTTGGATCAAGCCAAAAGTAACAACTTATTGAACCTGGCGCCCGTCGAAGAACCGCACCGTACGGCTGGTTTGCTGTGCCTGTGCCTCGTTGTGAGTGACCATCACGATGGTGCGGCCGTCTTCCTTATTCAGTTTATGCAGGATCTCCATTACTTCGATACCCATCTTCGAGTCGAGGTTACCGGTCGGCTCATCGGCAAGGATGATGTCGGGGTTACCCACGATGGCACGGGCGATGGCTACACGCTGGCACTGACCACCGGAAAGCTGTGTCGGGAAGTGACGCATACGATGGCTGAGGCCAACCTTCTCGAGAACAGCTTCGGCTGCCTTGCGGCGTTCGGAAGAGGACACTTTGCGATAGAGCAAAGGCAGTTCCACGTTATCGAGTACGTTCAGCGAATTGATCAGGTGGAACGACTGGAAGACGAAACCGAGCTTCTGGTTACGGAAGGCGGCCAATTGTTTGTCGTTCATGCGGATCGTGTCGGTACCGTCAATCTCGATATGGCCTGATGTCGGGGCGTCGAGCAGTCCCATGATATTCAACAGGGTGGATTTTCCGCAACCGGAAGGGCCCATGATACTCAGGAATTCACCTTTCCGTACTTCCAGATTTACATTCTCTAAGGCAACTGTTTCAATCTCTTTCGTGCGGTAGATCTTCTCGAGGTTTGTTAACTTGATCATAATGTTTGATATTTAAATTGTTGTTATTAATTCGTTATTTGACAGATATTAGCTATCATTGAAGCTATCCCCTTATCAAAGAGACTTCGCCATTACAGGTTCATTTGCCGTCTGCTTTAGCTGACGGATTACAAGTTGTTTATCCTCTTTTGGCTTTAGCCACATTTCTCTGTAAATAAAGAGACTGTTTAAAAGGGGACTAAAGTCCAGAGAAATAGATCATTTACTGATCCGTCAGTTAAAACTGACGGCAAATAAACCTGTAACTGGGTTTGTCTTATTTATAACTGATAGCTGATGGATAGACAGGGGCATTTTCCTATATTATTGACTCAGTTATTGCTATCTCCGAGCGCGAAGCCCATCTGTCAACTGTAAAGTTATTTTATTTTGAGTTTGTTCTTGTCCTTATAGCTTGCCATGTCGGAGACGATGACCTGATCACCGGGTTCGAGGCCGCTGACTACTTCCACGTATTCGTAGTTGCTGTCACCGAGCTGGACTTTACGCTTCAACAATTGGTCGCCGTTGATGACAAACAGTTCGTATTCGCCTTTACCTACGTAATAGGAAGCGTTGGCAATGCGCATGACGTCGTCTTTTACGGCATTCATGACGTAGACGTCCGTCTTCAAACCGGAGCGGAGACGGCGGTGACTGTCCTCTTCCAACTGTACGGTGAAGGAGATAACACCGTTCTTGGAGAGCGGAGTCACATCGCTGACAGTCCCGTCGAGTTTATCGCTGCCGATCTTCACCACCGCTTTGCTGCCGGCGGCGATACGGTCGCCATAGGTATCGGCTATCTCGCCTTCGATCTTGAAGTGCGAAAGGTCGGAGACGATGGCGACCTTCGTGCCTTGCGGTACCTGCGAGCCGATCTCGTTGTTTACATACGTAAGGATGGCCTTACGGGGGGAACGGATCTGGGCATCGTCGAGCGTACGCTTGGTCTCGGCCAGGCCTTTGCGGAAGATGTTGAGTTCGAGTTCTTTTACTTTCAGGTCGGCATCCGTCAGGGCTTGTTCGTTAATGTATTTCTGTTCGTCTTCCTTCAGTTTGAGTTGGCTGACATTGTAGTCGAGTTCTACCTGGCGGACTTTGTCGGTGGTACCCGCGCCAAGGCTGTCGAGGTAGCGTTCGTTGCGGAGTTCCACGGCTTTACGATCGAGTTCCATGCGGGAGACCTTCAGCTTCATTTCCATTTCGGAGAGTTTGCTATGATTGGTGACACGTAGCTTTTCGAGTTCAAGGCGTTTCATTTGTTCTTCGTCGAGTAGTTTGTTATAGTCTGTCTCCGCGCTTTGCAGGTCGAGTTTGAGGATAGGCGTTCCGATATCGACGGAGTCGCCACCCTTTTTGTATATCTCGACGATGCGGGAATTGATCGGTGAGTTGATGATTTCCTCAAATGCAGGGATCACCTTACCGGAGGCGCTGACGGATACTTCTATCACGCCTTTATCTACGGTCGATATAGTTAAATCTTTACGATTCAAGCTGGTTTGTAGAAAAGAGATGACAACGGCTATCAGTATCACGGCAGCTCCTACGCCGGCACCGATCTTTATAAATTGCTTGCGTTGTTCTTTTCTTTGTTCCTCTTTCGATATCTCTCTGTCCATATTTAGTATTGTTTTATGTTCTGCCCCGGTAGAGGCAAACTCCGTGCCAAAAAGCTAACGTATTGAATATGTGCTATTAGTTACAAATATAGAGTGTTCAATATCGGACAGTGTGTTCGGTTTTACACAGAACATTCCACGCGGCAGGGTTGTTATTATCCAACACAATTATACAATGTATTAATCGCTAAACAATAAACGTATGAACACAAGATCAATCTTATTCTCCCTGATCGCAGGAATAGCCTTATTCACGACGGCTTGCGACAACAACGACGACGACCACAAGAACGCGATCGAACCTACCCAACCTGTGTTACAGACCTTCAACGACAAATATCCGGATGCCTCCAACCCGATCTTCACCATCGAAGGTAATTATTATGTAGCCGAATTCACCAACAACGGCGTCTCCACCGAAGCGTGGCTCACCGAACAGGGCAAGTGGATGATGGATAAGGCCGACACGCCTTTCAACCAGTTGCCTCAACCTGTCACAACAGCTTTCGACAACGGCCTTTACGCAGGTTGGAAAGTGGACGATACCTATACCATCCACCGCGACAGCATGGCGGTAGTCTACAAGATTGAGGCCGAAAAGGCGGATAGCGACATGGATTTGTATTACTCCGAATACGGTAACCTCATCAAAGCAGTCCCCGACAAAGGGAACGAGGATGCCCCGATCGTCATCCCCGATCCTGTACACAACCTGATGAACCTGACTTTCGCCACCTGTACCTTACTGGATATACAGAGCAACAGTGAAGGGTATATCTTAAATATGCTGGATGGACAAGTCTACAAGATCGCCCAACTGAATAAGGACTACAGATGGCAAAGCACTTCATATGCGATCCCGGAACAAAATGTGCCGGAAATCATCATGGCTGCCTTCCAGTCTACGGGTTATGCAGGAGATACAATAGAGTCGATCAATGTAAAGATCGATACAAACGGTACATTCTATACCTTCACTGTCGATCATAATGGACAGAGTACAGATGTAACGTTCAATGCGATAGGAAATATCGTAGAATGAGTGAGGTTCGTATTTAGAAATAACTGAGTCAATAATATAGGAAAATGCCCCTGTCTGTCCATCAGCTATCAGTCATAAATAAGACAAAACCAGTTACAGGTTCATTTGCCGTCAGTTAAAACTGACGGCAAATGAACCTGTAATGGCGAAGTCTCTTTGATAAGGGGATAGCTTCAATGATTGCTTATATCTGTCAAATAATGAAACATTCAAAACTGATAATTAATGAAACATTCAAAACTGTCAATATCTGAAACATTCATACCTGACAACATCCGAATCCATTCATAAAAAATCCCCTCCGCACATCATTTGAAGTGACCCCGAAAAGTTGGACAAGTTATCTACTATATATTTTGATAAAGAGTTCGGTACTGCACCGGACTCTTTCCATTTAATCTGATTTTAATTCTTTTATTGTTATAATAGTCTATATATT
>NZ_JAMBQG010000020.1:0-102497 GCF_023369805.1 Parabacteroides leei | reverse complement strand
AATATATAGACTATTATAACAATAAAAGAATTAAAATCAGATTAAATGGAAAGAGTCCGGTGCAGTACCGAACTCTTTATCAAAATATATAGTAGATAACTTGTCCAACTTTTCGGGGTCACTTCAATTACGGTGGATGGGGGTATTTTTTGCCGTATTGATCTCTATCACCTTCGGTTTTGCTTTCAATTCCGTACAAAGTAATACGATTTGTGCTGCGTGGGAAGGGGCATTCGGATTCGATCACAGGATTATTGGCGGGATATTGACTGTATTGACCATTCTGATCATTTTCGGAGGCATTCAACGGATTGCCAAAGTAAGTAGTATCATTGTTCCAGTCATGGCCCTCGGATATGTAGCACTGGCATTGGGCATCGTACTTTTCAATATCGGGAAACTACCTGCCGTACTGGAGTTGATCATTAATAAGGCCTTCGGATGGGAACAAGCCATTGGCGGCAGTATCGGCGCAGCCCTGATGCAGGGTATTAAGCGAGGGTTGTTCAGCAATGAGGCCGGTATGGGTTCTGCTCCGAATGTAGCAGCCACAGCTGATGTTTCTCACCCGGTAAAACAAGGTTTGATCCAGACATTAGGCGTTTTCACCGATACTTTGATTATATGTACCTGTACAGCTTTCATTATCCTTTTTAGTGGTGCACCGCTCGACGGATCAGTTAACGGCGTACAGCTTACGCAACATGCACTGACCAATGAAGTAGGAAGCGTGGGGAGTATCTTTGTCGCCATAGCAATTCTGCTGTTTGCTTTCAGCAGTATCATCGGTAACTATTATTATGGCGAAGCAAACATACGGTTTGTTACTCAAAAGAGAAGCGTATTGTTTACATATCGCCTGTTAGTCGGTGGAATGGTGATGTTTGGTGCATTGGCTAGCCTTGACCTGGCATGGAGCCTGGCTGATATAACCATGGGACTGATGACTATTTGCAACCTGATTGCTATCTCCCTGCTCAGTCGCCAGGCATTCCTTTTACTGAAGGATTATATTGCCCAGAAGCAAAAAGGAATAATAAGTCCGGTTTTCGATAAGAACAGTATCCCGGAACTTACCGACAAAGCGGAGTGTTGGTAAAAGCATCATAGACCGAAAGCTGTTACTGGTAAATCAAGCTAAACAAACGTTCCGGAGCAAAAACCTCGTTTGCTACTTCCTGAATATCCTTTATGGTAAGGGCTTCAATACGGGCAAAAACCTCCGGAAGCGTATCATAACGGTTATAATGCAGGAAGCTTTTCCCCAATCCCAGGAAAAGTCCTTCCTTATTATCACCGGAAACACCTAACTGCCCGATCACTTGTTTCTTGGCTGCAGCCAGCTGCGTTGCAGATAAACTATTATTCCGCAATTTATCCAGCTCTTTATTAACCAGGCGTAAAGCTTTCTCCATATTCTTCGGATCCGTACCAAAATAGATACTGGCTAATCCGGTATCGGTATAGGAAGTGACATTCGATTCTACATTATATACTAACCCATGTTTCTCCCGGAGCGAGACATTCAAGCGGTTATTCATACCCGGTCCGCCCAACATATTATTAAGCAGGAACAAAGGTATTCGTTTTTCATCGTGCATGCTATAAGCACGGCTACCGATCAAGACATGTGTCTGATGCGTATCTTTATGAACTTTCCTCACACAAGGTTCAATTGCACCGGGAACAATACGGTTACGCGGAGCTACCGGAAAAGCAATATCAGACAAAAAGCCTTCGGCCATTTTCACGATCTTATTGAAATCAATCCGTCCCATCGAAAAGAATACCATATTCTCCGGTGCATAAAAACGACGCATAAAAGAACGGCCGGATTCAGAGTTAAATGTCAGAAGAGACGCTTCATCCCCCAGGATATTATGCCCCAAAGCATGTCCGTCATAAAGCAAATTCTCGAATTCATCGAAGATAAGTTCAGATGGACTATCCTCATACGAATTGATTTCATCCAGAATGACATCCACTTCTTTCTCTATTTCCTGCTGCGGGAACTGAGAATGGAAGATCAGGTCAGTCAGCAGTTCCAGGGCACGCTGATAGTGCTCTTCCATGAAGATGGAATAAACAAAAGTCTCTTCTTTGGTCGTATAGGCATTCAACTCGCCACCTACATTCTCCATCCGGTTCAATATATGCCAAGCTTTCCGCTTTTCTGTACCTTTAAACATCATGTGCTCCACGAAATGAGCCAGGCCGAATTCATTCGCCTCTTCATCACGTGTTCCGGCATTCACCGCAAAACCACAGTACGAAACCGGTGATTCCATCGGCAAATGTACCATACGAAGACCATTAGATAAAATATGTGAGAAGTAATGCATTGTATCTTTTTGCTTTAATGACCCGCAAAAGTACAACAAATAAGGACGATAACACAGTAAACGGTAAAAAAATCCGGGAAACAACCTGTTCCCCGGATACCAATATATAAACTTTATAATCGGTCTTATCTTGTTATGTTAGATTCATCCCATGTATAATATCCTGAAATGGGAGGATACCCTGAATCCTTAATCTCATTGACATATCTGACACAGTCACTTTCCCCTTTTACCAATATTTTCTTGTAATTAACTGTTTGGCTACCCAACTTTATATTAAACCATTTTGAGAATGAATAAACTTTCCCCGTTGCATTATCTTTTAAATCAAAGGAAACAACAGCTTTGAAACTTCCATGATAAAACTCAGTAGGTGCTACATGCCTTATTTCCTCGGAAGTCTGATAATTTTTAACAAAGACAGAACCATACAAAGCACTTACAGCAGAACTGGCTCCGGAAGGTCTTCCGATAAGAATTTTAGAATAATACTTTTTATTTCCAATCAATCCGAATGGCTCCGGTTCGTAACTACCATATTCACCTTTTTCCGATGATCCAAATATATAAGGGGCCCTTTCTTCTGCTGCAATCTGCACATCAAAACCACTGATCGTTACTTTATTTTTAATCTCACTATTTAAGATCAAATCTTTTTGGGTACAATCCAGATAATATCTAAAATTATAAACACCTTTATAAAAGTGCTGTGTATCTGTATAAAAATCATGCGCAATTCCTTCTATAATTAGAGTCGGGGTCTTATTAAGATTCCATGTACCAAGTGGTTTATTATAGATCGGCATGTCACTAGTATTGGTAGAACAGCCCGGTACCGGAAACTGAGAAACAGTTCCCCACCCAGGTAACGTTCTCTCTGCCTCAAATTTAAATGTAGTATTAGAAGCTAAACGTAAATCTACTTTACCAACAGAAGGTTTACTACCACCTATTCCCAAGATCGAACTAACAGCCCCTGTTAATGCTTTTGCTGCAACAGAACCTCCGGAAGTAAATATAGCCTGTAGTCCGTTTTTAACACCATCTCCAATACCAGACATTGCTTTCTTCTTTATATTACCCCATAACCCTTTAAAGAAAGAATCATTTTTACTTATCCCCTCTTCAATCTGGCTGCCCAATCCCTCGACTATACCACCATTATCAGCCATAATTGTCTTATTAGAATTGGTTTGACCGAACATATTACTAAGACTAAGGTTAAAATTAGAAGAAGGTGCCATAAATTCAATCGTCCCGGTTATCGAGCCATCAGTCTTTCCTTCCCCTGTTATAGTTGTTTTATCTACAACCCATCCCGCCATCTCAAAATTATATGAACTGCCAGATACAATAGAAGGGTCATAAGCACATTCAACTTCAATACCATACCAGTTATTGACCTGATATCCTCTTCCTACGAATTCTGTTCCTATAATTGTACCCGAAGGCGTAGTAATATAAAATGGGTTTGCAACTTTCCGGGTTATATCCTCAGCAAACTCAGTTGTAAAATTAAACAGAGAAGTTGATTTATCGACTCTAATCCCCCAATATGAATTACTATTACCGCCACCTGAAGCATTTGATAAAGCATAAACAAAAAAACGAAGTAAACCCATATGTGTATTATACAAGGCAAAATATTTATTTGCAGTATTTTTCGTCATATTACTATATACCAATACCCAATTATTCTCTCTGGAATAATATCGTTCTTTGAATACCGGATTATATGCATTGGGATCTAACCATTCACTAGGAATTCCCATCGAAACTGTCGATCCTTTAGCCCAGGGTAGTTCTATATTATCAATTCTTCCGATATTAGGATTATAAATCGGATATTTATCTAATCGATCCCACTCAAAATTATCATCAAAAGCGGCCTTGGTAATAACAGGTACTTCTTCTTCCGGTTTAGGCTTTTCCGGTTCCGGTAAATCTTCCTCCGTCTTACACTGAAAAAACATAATACTAAAAAAAGTAATCATCACAATCTTCAATAACAATGATTGAAAGGTAAACATGCTCTTATTCATAAATATTGAATTTTATAAGTTAATCAGACACTACAAATACCCCATTCAAACAAACACCTGTCGCATCTGTAAAATAAATCGTATATGTTCCTGTCCCCTCTCCACTCAAGTTTATATCGACTGAAGAAGTCTGAGGAGAAACGACTTGTTGATGAACCTGTCTACCTTCCAAATTTACAATAGAAATATTGACGTCTCTCAATAATATAAGAAAATCAACATGGATTACATTATTATTCAAATTAACCGTAAGATGAGATATATCCAACAAAATAGAGCGAACTCCACCCTGATTTTTTGTTCTTCTTATCTCCACCTGATCTGCTTTCACAGTCATACTGCAAATCATTACAATAGTTAACAATACACCAATCATTTTTCTTTTCATAACTTGCTATTTGTTTGATTCAATGCAATAAAGTTATCTACCGCAAACCTATATAAATCCTTTTTGAAGGTATATTAATTCTATACTATTAATATTCCAATTTTATTATGTATTAATAATCAATATGTACACATGCATCTATTTATAAAAAATCAATATTCTATTTCCTACAGTTAATATTTAACAGACGCATGACAATATATTAACAATTTTAACTCTCACTATTTATCCCTTCCTCCAAAATAATAATGATATCAGCCCCATCCGGAGCTTTCAATTTTTTCCGTATACTGGTTTTCCGAGTACGAACCGTATTGATGCTTTGCTTCATTACACAAGCTATTTCCGTAGTATCCATATTCGCTTTTAGCAAACAACAAAGCTGAATCTCTTTCTCCAACAAAATTTTGCTATAATGGTTTCTCAGTTTACCGGCAAAATCATTATATAATAAATCAACAAGCAAATAAAGTTCATTCCAATCAATCTCAAGAGTATGCTGCTCTCCATAAAACAAACTATTAAACCTTTCAAGAAAAGATTGCTCTTTCTCCGATTTTTCATCCAGTTGGGACAAGACTTTCGTGATATTTAACTGCATAAGCAATGCTTTTTTTACCATCATATCTTTTTCTTCATCAGAATAGCCGGATAATTCCATTTGCCCAGCTGCATCATTATTGCAGTTACTTTGATTTATCTTTTCCATCTTTCGCAAAACATCTACCGTATCTTCCGCCTTCGATAAATCTTGTTCTTTCTTCCATTTCATCACGCCAATAACAAGAAAAATAACTAACAATAGACTCAAAATAATCCAGCCAATTACAATAGCACGGTGCTGTACCGTATGCAATTTTTCATTCTCCTCCTGATATTTTAGATAATTATAGATTTGTTCAACCTCCGCTAACGAGCTTTTACGTTGAAGCTGATAAACAGAATCGACACAGGCTACATATCGATTCTGGTAAAAAAATGCCGATTCATAGTTTTTACTTGCAGCTTCTGTTTTAGCTAAAGCTGAATAATAAACAGCCCGCAATTCTATATCATCCAATTCTTCCACAACAGATTTCACTTCATTCAATAAAAGAAATGAAGAATCGGGGTCATTCAAATATGCATAAATTTTCGCTAAAGTAATCTTTCGAGTTATCAACCAATCGCCATCATTCTCTAAAGATAAAGATTGCTGCAAATAACATTTTGCTTTTGGATATTGGCTATCCTCATGCAAATAAAGCCCTATATCATTACATATAGCAGCCATTTCCATTGTATCTTTACATTCGCGAGCTATCTCCAATGCCTTTTCCAAATAATAGTAGGCACTATCTCTTTTACCGTTTATCCCATATTCAGAGCCTATCGAATGTAGTAATGCCCCCGTATATTTCTCTCCGGGAGTTTGACCGTAAATAGCATACGACTTTTTATAAGCTTCCAGCGATTTATCAAAAGCATATTGCTTATCGTGCAACTCTCCCAAATAATAATTCGCCATCATCCCCAAAAGAGGATCCAATATCTCTCCCGCATATTCCGCTGCTTTCAGAAAGTACAACCCGGCCTCAAACAGTTTTCCGGCTTGTTCATATACACGACCGGCATAATAATTGGACCACCCTTTTTGAGATGTATTACCGTGTTTTTTATAATATATCAATGACTGTAATATGGTTACAGTATCACCCGATAAATCCATATAAGATTTATCTTTAACCTTCGTATACATCAGTTGAAAAGCAGCAAAATCTGCCTTACTCAAATTTTCCGGGTCAGAATAAGAGGATAACAACACAAATGCACTATCCGGATCATTTTCCATCAGACTTTCCGCCTGCGATAAAACCTCTTTAAGTTGCCCTGAATGGCAAGAACATAGACCAATCGTAATAATTATGCAGTAAACACGTATCAATAGTTTCATTTTCAAAGCGTTTAGACCAGGTATTCCAGTTTTACGGCAAATATATAATTTTATATTAGACCATACTTGGATAAATTCGATTTCTTTACTAGAAATTCAACCACTCTTCACCTGCGAACAATCAAATCCGCCAATTAAATGTCCCATAAACCTTTTCGAAAAGTATCGCTTCTGCATAATATTTCCATTCAATCATTTATTCGTTTGATATATACCAAATGAATAAAGCATATATGTGTTCTTTTCATTCGATAATTATGTTTCTTTCATTCGATAACCATAAAACGATACTTTGTATGGAAAAAAAATAGAATCTCCAACTATCAAAATGTAATCACCCTACCATGTATTTTTGATTTCTATACCGGGTAAATGAAAATAGTTGCATAGGTAATATTTTTTAACGTATCATACGGTTCTAAAAACAGGGAATTATATATCTATTTGACAAAACCGTCTGTATACTTCGGTTGGAAGGGAGAAGATCGGGAAAACAATATATTAATAGGAATACCTGTCGAACCAACCGATTAAAATAGTATTTTTGCAAACTGTTAGAGATAATTGTATAACAAACAAAAGTAGCTATGTCACACGAAGCAATCGCAAGCATCCTGCAGCAGGAAGCTGCAGCAGTCCTGAATATTCCCGTTAGCTCCGGCTATGAAGAAGCTGTAACCCTTATTGTAAAACATGTTCATGAACTGGGCGGGAAACTGATCACCAGCGGAATGGGGAAAGCCGGGCAAATTGCAATGAACATCGCCACGACCTTCAGTTCCACCGGGACGCCGACTTCTTTCCTGCACCCCAGCGAAGCACAACACGGTGACCTGGGAATCGTACGGAACAACGATATCATGCTACTGATCTCTAATTCAGGGAAAACACGCGAACTGGTAGAATTGGTAGACCTCACCCGCGGACTGGTACCCGACATGAAATTCATTGTTATCACAAGCAATCCCGACAGTCCCCTGGCTAAAGAAGCTACGGTGCAACTACTTACCGGAGCACCCGCCGAAGTTTGCCCGTTGGGCCTCACTCCCACTACTTCCACAACTGTCATGACAGTGATCGGAGATATCCTGGTAGTCGGCACAATGAAAAAGATCAACTTCAACAATAAAGATTATGCCAAGCGTCACCACGGCGGTTATCTCGGATCGAAAAGCCGTGAGCAAAGCAAGAACGAATAGACAATAAACAAACCATTATATATGAGAAAAGTTATTGGCATCGGGGAAACCATTCTCGATATTATATTCAAGAATAACCAGCCGCATACAGCCGTTCCGGGCGGATCAGTCTTTAACGGACTCGTATCGTTAGGACGTTTGGGCGTTCCGGTTTCTTTCATCAGTGAGGTCGGAAACGACCGTGTCGGCGATATTATCCGCCAGTTTATGGAAGAAAATCATATCTCTACGGAGTTCGTTGACCGTTTCCCCGACGGGAAAAGTCCTATATCACTGGCTTTCCTCGATAAGGAGAACAATGCCAATTACACTTTTTACAAAGATTATCCCAAACAACGCCTGGAAGTGCCACTGCCGGTTATCAATGAGGACGATATTTTTATCTTCGGTTCTTATTATTCGCTGAATCCGGTTTTACGGGAACGGATGGTTGAATTTCTGGAATATGCCAAAGAACGGAAAGCCATCATTTATTACGACCCGAACTTCCGCAAGGCACATGCACATGAGGCAATCTACCTCACCCCTACTATCCTGGATAATCTGGAATATGCAGACATCGTACGCGGATCGGATGAAGATTTCTTCAATATCTTCGGAAAAACAGATGCAAAGCGTATTTATACGGATCATATCAAGTTCTATTGCGACCGTTTTATCTCCACTCATGGAGCCGGCGGCGTAAATCTCTATACAAGCAAACTGGAAGAACATTTCGATACCGCTCCCATCCAGCCGGTCAGCACCATAGGAGCCGGTGATAATTTCAATGCCGGTATCATCTATGGATTATTAAAATATAACATCGGATACCATGATCTTTCGACGATGAGTAAAGAAGCATGGGAAAAAGTGATCCGTTGCGGTATGGATCTTGCCTCTGAAGTATGCCAGAGCTACGACAATTACATTTCTAAAGAATTCGCGGCCTCATACAGCCGGTAGTCTTAAATATCATTAACTCTGGTACCATAAAGAGCCGGATTTATTATCTTTGTAATGTATGTATGCTAGAAAAACAATGTTTGTAAGATTATTATCACTGTTCGCTTGTGTAACACTATTAGCAGGCTGTTCGTCCAACAACCCTGAAATACGGACGATCTGCTTGCGTGATGGTATAGGAAATTATATCATCAAATGGGAGACAGACCCACAGATAGACGGGATCTTAAAAATGTATGTATCCGACAATCCGGAATCATTCAACAAATCTCTTCCGGCAGGATACGCCAACATCAACGACGGCGTTTTCACCTACATTACCAACGACAATATGTCGCGTAAATACTTCCTGCTGTCTTTCAACGACAAATACTTCCAAACAGTCGGAGCCCGTTCCGTAAGAATGGACAGTATACAGAATGTACGTGAAATCGGAGGTTACGGAACCGCTCATAATCACAAAACAACCCGCTGGGGGCAGGTCTATCGCTCCGGACAACTCAGCTCCCTGAGTGAATGGGATTCTATCCGTTTGAACAATCTGCACATTAAAACGGTTATAGACCTGCGTGGAAATGAAGAAGTAGCGGTCAACCCGTTACGTTATTCCAACGCAAATGTTGTTCGTATTCCTATTCCCATCAAGAATATGGATAATGTAGTCACACGTATACAAGAAGACCGTATGCGTAAAGGAGACGGGATCTTGTTTATGCAGGATACCTATTTACAATATGTGACCGATTACAGCGAACAGTATGCCAAAGCGCTCGACGTTTTTCTGGAGAAGGATAATTATCCGATCCTGATAAGCTGCTCGATGGGGAAAGACCGTACAGGCTACCTGACCGCCATGTTATTGTTCGCCCTCGGAATACCGGAAGATACAATAGTTAAAGACTATATGGCTTCCAACGAGAATATCAACATCGGACATTTGGCTTACATGGCACGCGACCTGAGTACGAATGCACAGGAAACGATCACGACTCTGGTCACTGTCAACGAAGGGCTGATCGACCTGGTTCTGAAACGGATCCGGAAAGATTACGGTTCGGTAGACAAATATCTGTCAAAAGGCTTGCACCTGACCGATAAGAAACGGGAAGCATTAAAAGATATTTTATTATATTAATGTGAATCCGAATTATTTATCTACCTTTGTACCCTCTGAATTTATTATATACACATATATCACATTTTGAAAACATTTGAAGAATTAGGAGTTGCCGCCCCCATACTGAAGGCAATTCAAGAAATGGGTTACGAATCACCCATGCCGGTACAGGAAGAAGTGATTCCTTTCTTGCTGGGAGAAGACAACGACGTAATCGCATTAGCACAAACAGGAACAGGAAAAACAGCCGCATTCGGTCTGCCCATCCTGCAAAAGATTGATGTGACAAGATATCAGCCTCAAGCACTTATACTTTGTCCCACCAGGGAACTTTGTCTGCAGATTGCAGACGACCTGAATGAGTACTCCAAATATATTGACAACCTGAAGGTGCTGCCGGTATATGGAGGATCGAGCATTGAAAGTCAGATAAAGACTTTAAAACGTGGCGTACACGTAGTTGTAGCCACTCCGGGACGTCTTTTAGACTTGATGAACCGTAAAACGGTAGATCTGGGTACGATTAAGAACGTCATCATGGACGAAGCAGACGAAATGCTGAACATGGGCTTCACCGATAGCATCAATGCTATCCTGGCAGAAGTTCCGCCGGCACGTAATATGTTACTCTTCTCCGCTACAATGCCACAAGGTATTGCAAGCATCATGAAGAAGTACATGAAGAACCCGAAAGAGATCGTAATCGGCAACAAGAACGAAGGTAACAAGAACATCAAAGATATCTACTATATGGTACAGGCAAGAGATAAATATCTTGCACTGAAACGTATAGCCGACTTTTACCCGAACATCTACGGTATTGTTTTCTGCCGTACCCGTAAAGAGACACAGGAAATTGCCGACAAACTGATACAGGACGGTTACAACGCCGACTCACTGCACGGTGAATTAAGCCAGGCACAGCGTGACTACGTGATGCAGAAGTTCCGTGTAAAGAACATTCAACTGCTGGTTGCTACCGACGTGGCTGCCCGCGGACTGGATGTGGACGACCTGACACACGTTATCAACTACGGCTTACCCGATGAAGTGGAATCCTATACTCATCGCCGCGGACGCACAGGACGTGCCGGAAAAACAGGTATATCTATCTCCATCTGTCACGTAAAGGAGAAAGGAAAGATCCGCCTGATCGAGAATATCATCAAGAAGAAATTTGAGAAAGGCGAAATGCCCAGCGGACACGATATCTGCGAAAAGCAGCTTTTCAACCTCGTCGACCAGATCGAAAAGGTAAAGGTAAACGAAGAGGAAATCGAAACCCTGATGCCGCAGATCTACCGCAAACTGGAATGGCTGGATAAGGAAGACATCATCAAACGTGTTGTTTCCCTGGAGTTCAACCGTATGATCGACTACTATAAAGATGCCGATGAAATCCAGGATGTAGATGAACGCTCAGCTCGTAGCGAGCGGGGAGAACGTGGTGAACGGGGAGAACGCCGTACTTTCACTGCTGAAGAAGGTTATTCACGTTTCTTCCTTAACTTCGGAAAAGCAGACGGCCTGTATCCGAACCAGTTGATCGAACTGGTCAACAAATGTGTTCCGGGAAAGGTGCGTATCGGCAAAATAGACCTGCGCGACAACTTCTCATTCTTCGAAGTAGAAGATGGTGAAGCACAACGTGTAATGGATAACATGAACGGTTTCGAAATAGAAGGACGTCGTATTTCCGTTGAACCGGCCCAACAAAGCAAGGGTGAAGGCAGAAGCAGCCGCAGTAGCGGTGGATTCAGCCGTGGCGGTGGTAACACACGCGGAGGCGGTAGCGGTTCGAGAGGCGGTTACAAAAGTGGCGGTGGTTATAAAGGCAAACGCGAAGGAGGCTTCAGCGGCAGCACAACCGACAGACGTAACGGTGAAAAACCCTGGAGACGGGAAACATCCGACCGTAATGCACGTAAGAAAAGATACTAATCTATACTATATGAGGGTGTGTCAAAACCCTCTTTTTAACAAAATCACCCCTGCTACAGATACTTGTGACAGGGGTGATTTTTCTGTTTTGGGTGTTTTGACACACCCTCATCAACCGTTTTGCAATACATCTTCCTTCTCGGGAGCATCCGGTTCAGGAGTAGAGTCCGGATCAAACGGATTAAAGTAGTAAATACCGAATGTATCGAGATATTGCAGGAAGTATGGCAACTTCTTCATAAAGAGACTGCTTTCTTTTGCCTTTGCTGGTGTCCAGGCTGATTCGGCAACGGCTGCCAAGCGGGGGAAGGTCATGTAATCCAGACGCTTTGTATCCGCTACACGCTCCGTCCACAAAGAGAACTGCATCCCCATCACCTGATCTTCATAATCTTTTGTCAGGTGAATGATCGGATCGGGAAAACGATAAATATCTTCCACCGGATTGTAACCGTTCCACAGACGTCCTACCTTATGTGCACCGTATTGTACAAAGTCGGCATAAAGCGGACGACGCGGAGTCATAATCACACGGAAACCATTTTCCAAGGCCTTCACCAGCTGATGTTTCCGGTCGTGACGCCACCACATGATAACAGCTTTATCTGGAGAAACACCGGCATCGATAATTTCATCCCAACCGATCATTGTTTTACCTTTCGAAGCTACGATATCGGCAGCACGCTTCACGAAGTAATGCTCCAGCCCTGTCTCATTCTGCAACTTTTTGTCTTTGATGAATTGCTGGATCTCAGGATCGGTAAACCAGCTCTGGTTGCCATAATGCACCTCGTCACCACCAATATGGATATAAGGGGAAGGGAATAAAGCGACGATTTCATCAAGTACATCACTGATGAACTGATAAGTCGTCTCCTTACAGGGATGGAAAGTGAAACCATTCCATTTACCTTCTCCACCACCCGACAGTTCCGGATAAGCACGGCTTACGGCTGTTGCATGTCCCGGCATATCAAACTCCGGAACGACCATAATATGACGGTCGGCTGCATAAGCTACGATCTCGCGGATATCATCCTGCGTATAGAACTGAGCCGGAGCTTCCGGCTCATGCCAGTTACCGATTGCACCGACAGATGTCAGCTTCGGATATTTCTTGATCTCAATACGCCAACCCGGTTCGTCGGTCAAATGCCAGTGGAAGACATTCATACGGAGGGAAGCCATAATGTCCAGATACTGTTTCACCTTCTCTTTTCCGAAGAAATGGCGACTTTCGTCCAGCATGAAACCTCTCCAGCCATAACGTGGCTGGTCTTCTATCTTACAAGCTCCCAAAGTTCCATTACCGAAACGTACCAGTTGCAACAAGGCCTCCTTGGCATAAAACAAACCCGATTCGGAAGAGGCTTCCAGCAATACAACTGACGGCGAAATGTTCAAAGAATAACCCTCATCAGCCATCTTTAGCTTTTCATCCAATACCAGACGGATCTCTCCCCCGGCGGCAGACGATTGCTTACCTGTCGTTTTCAACTCCGATTGTAATTTCTTTGCCAGCACATCGGCATATCCGCCATTTCCGCTGATCTTTGGAGTGGTTCCAATCGTAAAAGAACCTTTTTGGCCTACAACCCTGGCAGGTGTAGGAAACATTCTCAACTGTGCCAAAGCAGGCAACCCAAGAAATATAAGTAGCAAAGCTACTGAAAATAGTTTTCTCATGGAAATTATAGTTATTGTGTTATCGTGCACACTTTAGATTTGAGCAAATATATGTAATTATTCCGATACAGTTTGTATCTTTAGGCATTAAATCAAATGACGAACACATGAACAGACTGTTTATCTTCACTCTTACACTTATCTGCCACTGTCTGATCACATCTGCGCAGGAAATCGAATATGCACAACCGGTGAATTCCCCGGAAAGCTGCACTAGTATTATGGTCGGTAAAAAAGCATCGACAGACGGGTCGGTTATGACCAGCCACACCTGTGATTCCAACTACCGTACCTGGATGGATATCGTTCCGGGAGCGAACTACGACCGGGACACCACCCTTGCTATCTACAACGGACGGATGCATACCGAATATCCGGCCGATGAAACGAACGTCGAGCTAAAAGGAACTATTCCCCAGGCTCGTTCCACTTATCAGTTTCTGAACACATCTTATCCCTGTCTCAACGAAAAACAGCTGGGTATCGGTGAAACGACAATTTCCGGCCGTAAAGAGATGGAGAACAAGAACGGTATGTTCATGATAGAAGAACTCCAGAAGATCGCATTGCAACGCTGTACCACAGCCCGCGACGCTATCCGCCTGATGGGTAAACTGGTGAAAGAATACGGTTACGGTGATTCCGGCGAATGCCTGACTATCGCCGATCCGAACGAAGTATGGATCTTTGAGATCTTCGGCGAAGGGCCGGATAAGATTGGAGGCGTATGGGCAGCAGTCCGTATTCCCGACGACCATGTCAGTGTATCGGCCAACGTTTCCCGTATCTCCACCTTAAACCTGAAAGACAAGGATAACTATATGGCTTCGGACAATGTATTCGACGTAGCCAAAAAGATGGGATTCTGGGATGGAAAAGAACCGTTCCGTTTCTGGAAAGCTTACAGCGGCGGGAACTATTTCGGTGAATTGAAATCTTATAGTCTCCGCGAATTCTTTATACTAAACAGCCTGGCTCCTTCCCTACATCTGTCTTATGATTCGGAGGAGCTACCGTTAAGCGTAAAGCCGGACAAACAAGTATCAGTCACCGATGTGATGGCGCTTTTGCGTGAAACCTATGAAGGAACCGAATGGGATATGACCAAAAACCTGAAAGTAGCGGCTAATAAGAAAGACGACGGAGTGAAAGATTCGATAGTCAGCCCGTCAGCCAATCCTTGGATGACAACAGACATGATCAACATGTTGAACGGAGTGAAGAGCGGAGTCGTTACCCGCAACCGCCTGGTATCTGTTCCGCAATGTTCCTATTCGCATGTGATCCAGTTACGCAGCTGGTTACCCGATGCCATCGGAGGTATAGCCTGGATGTCATTCGACAACCCGGGACAAAGCCCGCGTTTCCCTATCTTTGCCGGAACCACGGCACTTCCTCCCAGCTTCTATATCTGCGGACAACACCGTCATCGCGACGATGCAGCTATCTGGTCTTTCCGCGAAGCAAACAAGTTGGCAACAGTACGTTGGGGACTGACGAAAGACAAGATGCAAAGCGGAATCAAACATTTTGAAGATAAAGGACAACGAGAATTGCCCTTCGTAGAAAGCCAGTACAAACAAATACAGCAGGCCGAAGGAGACGAAGCAGCCAAAGCCTACCTGACCGGATATACCTCCGACTTTGCCGGAGCTACCATGCAACGCTGGGAAGACATGGCCGACGAGTTCTGGAAGATGTTCGCACGAGGATTCTAAACAACAAAAACAAACAATTAAATCATATCTTATGAAAGCATTATTTATTTCCTGTGCCTTGTTGCTTTCAGCTCTGAGCGCATTTGCACAAGGTTATCAGTTTACCGAAGTAGTAACCGTTCCGGCTACTCCTGTAAAGAACCAGGCTGCCACCGGTACTTGTTGGTGTTTCGCCACAACCTCATTTATGGAATCGGAATTGATGCGTATGGGGAAAGGAGAATACGACCTTTCCGAAATGTTCATCGTACGCCAGAAATACATGAACCAGTTGCAGGATAATTACCTGCGTCGTGGTGATGGGAATATCGGACAGGGTAGCCTTTCGCATACTTTCATGAATGCCTACCGCCAGGTCGGTATCGTTCCGGAAGAAGTTTATAAAGGAATCAATTATGATTCCGACCGGCACAATCACAGTGAGATGGTTCAATATATGAAAGCTATTGCCGATGTTGCCGTAAAAAACAAAAAACGTAGTCCTGAATACGACAAACTGATCAAGAATCTGTTCGATACCTATCTGGGAGAACTGCCTGCAAAATTTACATACAAAGGAAAAGAATACACTCCCAAGTCGTTTGCCGAATCATTAGGATTGAATATGGATGATTATATCGAACTGACAAGCTTCACCCATCATCCTTATTATAAAAAATTCGATGTGGAAGTACCGGATAACTGGGAACATTCCCTGATGTACAACCTGCCGCTCGACGAAATGATCGAAACGGTAGATTATGCCTTAAACAACGGTTTCACCGTATGTTGGGACGGTGACGTAAGCGAAAAAGGTTTCTCTTTCAAGAACGGCGTAGCCATCAACCCGGAAGTAAAGAAGGTAGAAGATTTCTCCAATACCGACCGTGCCCGTTTCGAGAAGATGGACGAGAAAGAGCGTCTGGAAGAAGTATATAAATTCGAACAGCCTTACCCTGAAATCAAAGTAACTCCTGAGGTTCGTCAGGAAGGTTTCGAAGCATTCGTCACTACCGACGACCACCTGATGCATCTGACCGGTATTGCCAAAGACCAGAACGGTACAAAATATTACATCACCAAAAATTCCTGGGGCACAGACCGCAATAAGTTCGGTGGTTACCTGAATATGTCGGAAAGCTTCGTCCGCGCCAAGACCATTTATGTAATGGTGCACAAGGATGCAATACCGAAGGCAATAAAGGCAAAATTAGGTTTGTAGAGGAAAATCGCATGAGGCATGATATTCCTGTAAAGATTTGTTTTCTCGCAAAACAAGGATGAAGAGTTTAAAGGATGAGGACATGGGAGAAAAAAATAATTTAATGAACAAGAATATGCTAAATACTTTACCGGAGATGAACCAATATAACAGCCTCCCCTACTCCTTTTAATCGTCGATAAGGGAGATACTACCTGTTAAGCAAGGAGGAACTATGTGTTAAGTCCTTATATTTTGTTGCTATCCTGTACACCATAGGATATTTCCCTGTACACCCTGCGCGGGCAGCCTGTACACCTTAATCCGCCACCCTGTACAGGGTGGTTTTACTAAATAAGGACTTAACACGTAGTTTGTCGGGACTTAACACGTAGTTGTCTGCCTTTTAACAGATAGTCCTTTGGCGGAACAGGTGACAGATGACAGACTCCGTTGCAGATAAAAAAGTATCTGTCACGCCTTTATACATTGATTATCTATATGTTACGAAGACATGTGACAGATGGCAGATACTTTTCTAAAACTTTGTGTAGAAAGAAATTTTCTTATGGTTACCGGCTCACGTTCGTGAAGCTGTATTCGGTGATATGGCGATACTTCTTTGCCTCATCTATCAGGATAGAGGGGAAAGCCGGTTGGTTAGGCGCATCCGGATAGCCCTGTGTTTCAATAGCTATACCTGCGCTGGCATAGTAAGGGGTATTATCCTTCCCGATGTCCGTACCATCCATAAAATAACCGTTATATACCTGAACGGAGGGCTGATTGGTATATATCTCCAGTGTCCTTCCGGAAAGATCATCAGACAGGCGGGCCGCAAAATTCAATTCGCCGGCCTCTTCGGTATCCAAGGCATCCAAGGCATATGCCAGGGAAAAACCTTTATCCTTTTGTATCTGCGGATGTTCCTTGACCAATGACGAGGCAATGGTACGGGGCGAACGAAAGTCGAGCGAGGTTCCGTCTACCGGTAACAATCGGCCTGTAGGAATTAATTCACCGTCGCATTCTATGATAGCAGAAGCGTTCAGCGTAAGCTGGTGGGATAAGACATTCTTCCTTTCTGCCGGATCGAAAGAAGATTGAAGATTGAAGAAAGCATGATTAGTCATATTCACTGGAGTCGGATGGTCGGTCGTTGCTTCGCATTCCATCCGCAAGATATTGTTTGCTTTCAATAGGTAAGTAACCTTCACTTGCAGGTTGCCGGGATAGCCATCTTCACCGCTTTGTGAATTATTTGTAAACTCGACAGCTTCTTCTCCGGAGGGAGAAACATATGTACGGAATTTCCAGTAACGATTGTGAAAAGCATCGATTCCACCGTGTAAATGGTTACGAACAGGTGTACCATACACATCGTTGGAAGCTAGCAGAAACTCCTGCCCTCCTATCCGGAAACGGGCATTACTGATCCGCCCGCAGACACGACCGACGATAGCACCGTGATATTGTTCACCTGCCATCCGGTAACCATCGATCGTATCGAATCCGAGAACGACATCGGACAAGTTTCCCTCACGGTCGGGTGTCCACATACTTACCCAACGGGCACCATAGTTGGTGAACTGGGCGACAAGGCCGTTACGGTTTCTTAATGTAACCAACTCAGCGGAAGAAGCCGGGCTTCCTCCGCTGAAGGTTGATATTGATAGTAATTTCATCAGAAACAGTCTATACTTTACAGTTTTACAATCTTAAATATCCGACTCTTGAAAGCACCGTACAATGGGAATTCTATTCCTATATTCATCAGTTGACTTCCTTTATAAACACCTTTTACTCCCTCAATCTGATAAGAAGCATCCGGTTGCAGTCCACGAAGTTTTACGCTTTTAGGACGTTTTGTTTCCGGTATGGCATTGTTCGGATATTCCGCCAGATTATATACGAATACGATAGATTCTGACTTCGGTTTATTTACAAACTGAAGCACACTCCGGTTGTTTTCGTAAGGTGAAACCAAACGGTAGTGATCTCCTTTGTGAACGGTTTCACGAATCTCTTTATATCGGGCAACCTTCTCACGGGCAACCTCTTTTTCTTTGTCGCCCCATTTCGTTATATCGTAGCCAACACCTAATACACCGCACATAGATACATCAAACTTGAATTCCAGCGGGTGATTCTGGTTATGCCAATCCTCCTGCGTCACCCAACTAATCATTGAGTTAGACGGAAAGACATTCAGAAAGGAATGTTGTATAAATATCCTTTCCACAGGATCGGTGTTGTCGCTAGCCCAACAGAAATCAGTACGTGCCATCATGCCCAAGTCTACTCTACCACCTCCACCGGCGCAGTTCTCAAACCATACATCGGGAAATTCGGATCGCAATGTTTCAAGTAGACGATACAGGTTTTCCACATATTTAATACGGACAGCCCGCTGTTCATCGGTTGGAGCGGAAAGGAAGCCAGGCTCGGTAACACCTCTGTTCATATCCCATTTGATAAACTTAATATTATTCTCACGCAACAGTGTGGAAAAGCTGGTATACAAATACTGATAGACATCTTCACGGGCCAGGTTCAGCATTAACTGGTTACGCGTTTCATGGCGGGTACGATTCGGATAATGGAAAACCCAGTCAGGATGGCGACGATACAGGTCACTGTTAGGATTCACCATTTCGGGCTCTATCCAGATACCGAAATCGAGTCCCAGGTCATTGATCTTTTCAATCATAGGTTGCAGGCCATTGGGGAACTTCTTTTTATCCACAGTCCAGTCACCCAAACCGCCTTTATCGTCGACACGGCCTTTAAACCACCCGTCATCGATCACGAAAATCTCTACACCCAATTCTTTGGCAATCTTTGCCAATGCCAGCTGATGTTCTTCGTTTACATCGAATGTCGTGGCATACCAACTGTTATATAGAACCGGACGAACCTGGTCGCGATGCGATGGATAAAGTACTTTCTCACGGGTATAAGAGGCCAGGCTCTGTGAAGCACCTTCCATCCCACGGGCAGAATAGCCGATAATCATCTTAGGCGTGGTAAAACTTTTTCCAGGCTTGAGAACCAACGACTGGTCCCAGAAATTGATACCACAGGTAGTCTGAAGTTCACCTGGTGCAAACTTTTCCAGATCGACCCGCCAGTTTCCGCTGTATTGCAGTGTTCCGAACCACACTTCGCCACAGGTCTCCTCTTGTTCGCCTTCCGGCCGTATCGCAAAGAAAGAGGATCCATACGAACGCAAGTCTTTTGTCTGAAGTGTTTTCAAACCCTGGGTAAGTTTTGTTACATTCGGCTGATACTCATACCCCCATCTTCCAGACAGGTGGGTCAGTTCATAGGCATTTTTCGGGAGAAAGAAGGTACCCGATTGGGCGTTCTCCAGCTCAATATCACCTTTCTTCCCTGTATTCGTGATCTCGACCCATTTTTCCAACAGATCGTATTCCGGCAGAACGCGGATATATTCAGTAACAGCCAGCGGATAATACTGATCTTTCTGATGAATTGCCAACACGGTATAACCGTCTTGTACCTGTATCTCCGATCCGGCATAAGTCAATTCGATATCCCGCACACGGTCTTTAAAGATCGCTTCCAGCATAGGTGTCGTAGCCGAATAGCCACCACGTACTGTAACCTCTTCACCCAGCGGGTCATGGAGCATATTCAAATCCTGGCTCTTATCGCCAAAATAGTACATATTCACCGTCCCCTGATCCGAAACACGGATCTGATAAACAAACGAGTTAGTCGTCAACGTCCACGACTTACCATCGTTTCCAACCGCGACAGGCGACTTCTGTGCCCAGGCCATTGCCGCCGCAAAAATAAATAACACAACAAAGAGCTTTTTCATAACTTACAATCTTATTAATAAATATCTTCCGGATTTGTTGCGCCCGAAGACGCTCTATCGGTATGCAATCGAGATAAAACTGTCGATTCCACCGCAGATAAAGGGTTGAATGCATCGCTTTTCATGTATTCAAGCAGGCTGAAATATAACTGTCGCGCTTCAGGACGTTGTGCCCAGTCGGACAACAGGTCCATGGAGCAGAAGATCAGTTTTCCTTCTCCTGCTTTGGCCTCAAACAGGTTGGATAAACGGCGATTGTTCGCGAAGTTATCGACTACTTCGATCAACGGAGTGACAGCAGGCAGACTGTCTAAAACGACCGTCTTCGATTGTTTCAGTAACGACCACCATTGCCAGTCGGTATAATTTCCTGTCGGGAAATTACCGAATGCAGGATGGCCGGCATCACACAAGATACCCATCGAACCCGCCTGCTTCGGAAAATGTACTGGACTCCAGAACACCGGAACGAATTTACCTTCCAATCCCACCGTTTTCTTATAGTCCGGATTGTATAGAACTTTCTTTCCTCCGGCCAATGCTTTCCCGGCTTCATTCAGGTCACGCGTAACGACGATATCTCCCTTATCCAAGCCCAGTCGGGCCGGATATACCCAGATACTCCATTCATTTTTGTAAGACGTATTATCCAAAACTACGGACAAGGTCAACCGGGTTGCCTCAGGCTGATCCAGCGGGCTGGCGATTGTTTCTGGTAGCTTATTCAATCCGATGGCGAGTGACGGACAGGTTATTGTTCCTTTATTCACCACTTTTCCCTTATCATCTTTCAACGACCAGGAAAGGGATTGATCTTTCAATTCTTTATCTGTAAAATTAGCAACCTCTACCGCTGCGACAAAAGACTCGTCATTGGTATAGACGGCTTTCGGAAAACGCACCAAAGGGGATACAGGAGAGCTGGCCTGACGAAAAGTTGCCGCATCGGTAACGCCTTTACTGTCCCAGAATGCATCCAACAAACCAACCAAAGCCGTACTCTGTCCCGGGAAATCATGCAAGTCGAGAAGCTGAAAACCACTACATCCGGCCGTTTTCATCGCACGTTCGATCTCTTCTTTATATAGAATGGCTGCCAGGTAACCGGAAGCTTTCAGGTAGTCGTCGGCTTTATCCGACAGACCTTTCTTTTCCAGTTCCTGCTTTACTCCTTTAAAGTTCAGAGGATCGAGTACGCCGGTGTATTTTTCAATCTCTTTCAGGTTCGGATATACCGAATATTGACCGACTTCATGGGTGATCAGCGGAACCGTCATTCCCTCGACAGAGGCTACATAGTCCTTGTCGAATGAAGGAGACTCGGTATCGAATACTCCCTGACCGCGTACCCATCCTTTTTTAGTCCATTGCGTGATAAAGAAATCGTCATCCGGTTCAGGCCAGTCACCATGTCCACGTTCGAAAGTGAAAGAGGTGGTTGTATACAAATGACGCGGATCTTTCTCCTTAACATAATTCAGCAACTGAGAGAGGAAGTTGAAATCCGGTTGCAACTCATTTCCCAAGCTCAGGAAGCAGAAAGAGGGATGATTGCCGTATTCCGACAGGATACGGTCGGCTTCAGCATACAGATACTCATTCGTTTTCTGATCCTGTCCCACTTTCAACGACCAGAGAGGAAGTTCCACCTGCAGATAAAACCCTAAAGAGTCGGCTACCTGGAAGGCTGCTTCCGGCGGACACCAGGAGTGGAAACGCAGATGGTTTAACCCCCATTCGCGAGCCGTCAAAAAGACCTTCTTCCATCCCTCGGGTTCCATTGGCGGACGACCGGTAAGCGGAAAGATACAACACTCGAGCGTTCCACGCAAAAAGGCTTTATTTCCGTTCAACAGCAGATCCGATTGGTTATGCCTGAATTCACGCATACCGAACTTTGTACTTCGCCCGGCTTTCACCGGACCGGCTTCCACCTTCAAATCTAATTGATATAATGTCGGAGTGAACTCACTCCAAACCTCCATCGAATCACCCATCGGGCAAGTGATATCCAATAATGTCTCTCCCGACGGGAATTCCATATCACGTGTTACGGTTGTAATTGGGTTATTCTTCTGTTTTTGTACCACGGCCTGTAAAATACCTTTTGCAGCCTCCCCACGATTGCTGACCTTACCCTTCACATGCACTAGTTTACCGGAAACGTCCGGATACACTTGCAAATCTTCGATGGAAAGGGCATCTTTTGCCGTAAGAGATATTTCACCGATGATACCGTTCCACATGATCTGTGTTTCGTTGGTATAGGCATGTGCCATATCGTTTACGGAGATATCGTGTTGTTTCCGGTTATCAACGCGGACAGTCAACTTATGTTTCCCCGGTGTCAGATATTCCGTCAAGTCGAAGACATGGGGGCTGATCAGGCTCTCACAGCTACCGGATATGGGATTCCCGTCCACCCATACTCTTGTATGCCAGATAACACGCTCCAGCTTTAATTCGATGGATTTGTCTTCCCAGTCCGATGGAATCGTCACTTCACGCGAATACCATGCCGGACCGACATAACTGTTTTTACGGGTAAGATGAAGTATCTGCGGCTTACCGATAGAAGGTGGCAGGGTATTCGGGACACCATATCCTGCCTCATCCGTCGTTCCCGGTAATTGGATTTTGTCGGCAAACGAACGGTCAAACCATTTCTCCGATACACCGACATCGATACTATCCATCGCAAACTGCCATTCTCCGGCTAAGGATATCACCGGCGACGTTTCCTTACAAGCAGAAAATGCCACCAAACAGAAACATACAATCAGAAATTGCTTCATCTTACTTTCCATCTCTTAAATCTTTTACTTAATCATTTCCTTATGTATCTGTACTCCCTGATGGTTATTATCCATTTCGGCGGCAATATTGAAATACTTCATTGCTTTTTCGGTATCTCCCAAGCCCAGATGGCCTAATGCCATCAGGTAATTGCAGTGGATACGGTTCTTTTTGTTCATATCGTCTTCCCAAATCTGCAGATCCGGTAGGGAGACGGCGAAGTAATCCATCTTAAAGACATCGTATACATGCTTTTCACCATAAGAGATCAGATTATTGAAGCGACCGCGTGCCTCGTCTTCACGACCCAGTTTACGCAATGCCAGTCCCTGATAGAATATCTTATCCGGCTTCTGGTCGTTGTAATACATGGCGGCGGCAGGCTGACTGTTTCCGACACTGGCTTTGAGGAATAATCCGGTTGCTTCTTCATTGCGACCTAATCCCTGCAAGGCACAGGCCTTATAATAATTGAAATCATTCTCCTGGGCACCGTACAGTTTCCCTTCTCCAAAGTTATGCGGATAAACGAAGCATTCTTCTATCAGATTCAATGCATCCTGATATTTTCCTTCTGACAGCAATTGCTTCACCAACTCTACGCGGGCAAGCTGATATTGGGCAGGAACTTTACCTTCTCCCCCTTCCCACGGATGGAACTGGCGGGCATCGATCCTGCGGATGGCTTCCTCATACTGTCCAAGCTGGTTGAGTAAAGTGACATATTCCAGATACAAGTCATCGCGCTCGAAAGCAACTTCTTTGTGTTTATCCAGGAAAGCCAGCCGATCGGCATGCGGACGGTTCAAGCGTTTATACAGTTGATCGAGCTCCATCAGAATACGGGCGTCTGTCGGATCGAGGGCAAAAGCCTTCTCCAATAAAACAACTGCTTCTTCCTGTTTATTCAGTTTATTGAAATAAGCCAGCGAAAGGTTGCGCAATACGGTCGGGAATGTTTCATCCTGCTTTTTCGATGCTTCCCAACAGGCAATCGCTTCCGGGTACTGACGTTTATCGTACCACAAATTACCCAGATAATACAACGCTTTCGGAGCCTCGGCTGCAAAATCAATCACTGCCTGAAGAGCCAAAATAGCTTCCAACGTATTCGGGAAACAACAGTCGGGTATTTGCTGTTCAGCCTCACGGATTGCCGCCAAAGCCTCTTCCTTCCGATCCAGACGGATCAGGAACCAGCTCTTATAATAATGCAACATCGTCTGATCGGCAACCTGTAAATCGATAGCCGTCTCAGCCACCTGCAATGCTTCTTCCCAGCAACCTGCTGATGCATAATCGAGTGCCAGCTCGCTATAATTATGTCCTTCCGGACGCATCAAAGCGACCAATGCTTTCAGATCGGAATCGTTTCCGGTTATCAGATACTTTTCAAAGCCGCAACCAAAGTTGAAACGGTCGATACGCAACGATTCATCGATCAGGGCTATCGCCTCGTCGTTTCGTCCCAAGTGACGAAGAATAATAGTCTTCAAATGACGTCCCCGCAGGTTATGCCAATTGCGGAGCAGGGATTTATCTATTTCATAAAGAGCTTCTTCCCAGTCTCCTCTTGCGGCTGATAATTGGGCGAGAGAATAATAACCGGCATCCTGCCAGGCTGCATTCCAGCAGGCTTTATAGAAAAAGTCGTATGCTTCTTCATTCTTTCCCTGATATTTCAGGGAGAGGCCCAGATTGTATAACGGTTCACCGTCATACGGATTCGGATTCCGCTCGGTCAATGTCTTCACCGCCTGGCGCAGATAAGGTTCTGCCTGGGCAAACTGTCCTTTGCGAACCAGCCATAAGCCCATCGCATTATTATTGCGTACATCGGTCGGATCGCGGCGGATGGCTTCCCGATAATAATCCGTAGCCGAATAGGTGGCATGGCGATACTGTTCCAGATGCAGGCCGGTCAGGTAGAGTTGTTCGGTAGTCCGTACATCTTCCGGATCGAGTGCAGCTTTCGCAGGTTCAGGAACTTCTTTGATCACATCCGGTTCAGGTTCCCATGTCAGTACCTGTTTGCCTTTTGCATTACAGATACAAACCTTCACATCGCACAGACTATTCACAGGGACAAACTCCTCCAGTATATTTTCAGGAGTGACATCACGGGTAATATCAAGATAAGTCTTCCCTGCTTTTTCTATAGTAATATGCAAATTCTTTTGTACCGAAGTGGCAAATATCTTTAATAAAGCGCCCTTTCCATCGGGTTCTATGTTCATCAGAAGGTCGGAAGAGGCGTTCTTCACGACACCCAGTTCACGATAAGGCATGAAGTATTGGGTGAATGTTTTTTCTTCGTAAGGTTGCAGCCAGGTGAAGTCGGGCTGGTTGTCGGTATAGACACCGGTCATCAGTTCGATATAAGGGCCGTCAGCATCCGTCAGGTTGCGGTCCCAGGCTTGTCCGAAATCACCGTTACCCCATGTCCATTGCTTTTTACCCGGTGAGATATGGTGGTTCGCCACATGCAGGACACCGGCACGGGTATCGTTCTCATATCCTCCCACAAAGTTATATTTGGAACGGATCGCCATATAAGAGGTAGGAACCGGGATATTCTTGTAACGCGAAATATCCACGCCTGCCGAATAATCCATCTTATAATAAGTGCCCGTAGCAATCGGGTAACGCGAAACATCCCGTTTTCCATGATCGAAAACGGCATTTACATCGGCAGGAAACACCGATTGATAGGCATCATTCACAGCTACTGCCGGATTTGCCCACCAAAGGAATGTCTGTGGAACCGGAGTCGGATTGTATAATTTACCCTGAATCTCCAACACGGCACGCCCCGGACGCAAGGTAAAGCCGGCCATCCCTTTCTGATGGAACATCCGTTCGCGTTCGCTTACCCAAACGATGGCACTTCCATCGGCACAACGTTCGATCGTATAATCGATCGGCAGGAACGTACTCGGACGGTGATGCTGCGGCCAGTTAAACTCGATACCGCCGGAGATCCACGGTCCGGTCAGTCCAACCAAAGCAGGTTTAATAACATGGTTATAGTAGATGAAATGGCGTTTTTTGATCTTATCGTACGCCATTTGTACCCGTCCGCCCAGTTCGGGAAGGATCATCACTTTTATATATTCGTTTTCCAACCACACAGCATGGTAACTCTTTTCCTCGCAGGTATCTTCTATCTTTTCAACCACCGGATAAGGATAAACCACACCGCTGCTTCCCTGGTAAACACGCTTCTCCAGGAACATCGGATTCTTTTCAGCTTTGCCAATACCGTAGGTAGGAAGAAGGATATCTTCTTCCCAAACTTTCACATTTTCAGTCATTTCAGTATATTTATTTCGTTAATTCTTTTTCCAGTTCCTCTAAAGTTTTACCTTTTGTTTCAGGAAGTTTCGCACGGATAAACAGGAATCCGCCCAGACAGATAAGGCCATACAGCCAGAAGGTTCCCGAAGCGCCTACCGCTTCATTCAGTATCGGGAAAGTATAGGTCAACAGGAAGCAGGCCACCCAAAGGAAGAAAGTAGAGATCGCCATTGCCATCCCGCGTATCCGTACCGGGAATATCTCGGAAAGAACCACCCAAACCACCGGTGCCAGCGACATGGCATAGCAGGCAATAGCCATCACGACCAATAGAAGCATCGGCCAGCCGCTCATTTCCAGGAAGTAGCAGGTACCCAATACCGCATAGATAATAGCCAGCCCGGCAGAACCGACAAACATCAAAGTACGTCTGCCCCATTTATCCACCGTATAGATAGCGACGAAAGTAAAGATTACATTGGTCACGCCTGTCACTACAATATTCATCAAGACATCAGAAACGGCATAGCCTGCCTCCGAAAATATCTCATGTGCATAATTGAAGATCACATTGATACCGCACCACTGCTGGAAGACAGCCAATACGATCCCGATCACCAATACATTCCGTACCCCCGGCTGAAGCAAAGCGCTCCAGTTTACTTTTTCTTCATTCTTATCTGTTAGATGTGCCAATTCGTTTAATGTCTGATCGGCATATTGGTTGCCTCCGATACGTATCAATATATCCCGGGCTTGCGTTGTCTTCCGGACCGTTGCCAGCCAACGTGGACTTTCCGGTATGATAAAAGAAAGCACAAAGAACAATCCGGCAGGGATCAGCTCTGCCCAGAACATCCATCGCCAGGCCCATTCGATACTGTTTGCCGTCAGCGTTTCGCCCCCTTGTGTAAAGTATTCTCCGATCTGCCAGTTTGCTAACTGTGCAAACAGGATACCTAATACGATCGTCAACTGATTCAGGGAAACGAATTTTCCCCGGACAGAAGCCGGAGCTACTTCAGCGATATATACCGGCGATACGTTCGAAGCAATACCGATACCGAACCCACCGATTATACGATAAATAATAAACCAGGTAAAACTGTCGACCGCCCCTGTCCCATAGGCCGACCATACAAAAAGAAAAGAAGCGATGATCAACATTTTCTTACGTCCGTATTTATCGCTCCACTCGCCGGACAGCAACGCACCCGCCAGACAGCCGATCAAGGCACTACTCATCGCCCATCCGCGAAGGGCCGCAGAGCCTTCGAGGCCAAAAAACGGTTCATAGAATATTTTAGCGCCACCGATCACCACCCAGTCGTAACCGAATAGCAATCCTCCCATGGCTGAGACGAGACAGATAAGTAATAAGTAAGCTGTTGTACGCTTCATGGTAGTAGTATTAAAGTTATGGTGCAAAGAAACAGCCTTTCAAGAGAATACAAAATAGATAAAACCGACCTAAAGATGGATAATATTACGATTTTCCTCTTTTAGCCGGTATACTAATCGAATAAATAATATACCTTTGCAAACACCTATAATTCCAGTACCATGATCAAACGAAAAGATGGCTTTAGCGGTGAACGCGCACTTGTGCTTCCTCAATCTGTCGTACAGGAGATGGAGAAAGATGCGCTTTCATCGATCCTGCATATTACGGACATCGGTTATTATCCCAAAGCATGGCATCACTTCCGCGAACGTCCGGAGCCGATCAGCCAGTTCGTTTTTATCTATTGTATAGAGGGAGCCGGATGGTTCCGCATCGGCGATCAGGAGTTCACCATCACCGCAAACCAATATTGTATCCTTCCTTCCGGTGTTCCCCATGCCTACGGTTCAGACGAGAACAATCCCTGGACGATCTACTGGATCCATTTCAAAGGGAAGCTGGCCTCCTACTTTGCCAGCCAGGCCAGTCGCCCGATAGAGATCAAACCGAGCGTACAATCCCGCATCAGCAACCGCAACAATCTTTTCGAAGAAATCTTCCGCACGCTGGAGATGGGATACAGCCACGAAAACCTGTTGTATGCCTGCTCAGCTTTCCACTATTATCTGGGCTCCTTACGCTATTTGCAGCAATACCGGGAAGCAGTACGCAACGAGTCCGATGCAAACGATATCGTAACAGCGGCCATCCATTATATGAAAGAGAACCTGGAAAAGAAACTGACATTGGCCGACCTGGCAACCCATATCGGTTACTCACCGTCCCATTTCTCCGTTCTGTTCAGCAAACGCACCGGGTATGCCCCATTGACTTACTTCAACCAACTGAAAATACAGCAGGCCTGCCAGTTGCTGGACTTCACGGATATGAAGATAAACCAGATCTGTTATAAGATTGGGATAGAAGATACTTACTACTTCTCCCGACTGTTCAGTAAGGTGATGGGGATGTCACCTAGGGAATACAAGAAGCAGAAGAAAGGGTAAGTATCCCCCTATAATCATCCAGTCCCATTTCCTCTTTCAATGAATAGGGAATGTCCGGACAAATATATCCGTCTTTAAACAATGTCACCGGTTCGTAAATCGTTTGCGTTGTTGGCATTTGATACATTATTTTTGAGTTAGGCAGGTATCCTTTGATCCCATTGCCACAAATTGGATAATATTGTCCTGCGATTTCTCCTACTAAGATTCCTGCATTGGATCTCTTTATTGCCATACAAAAATGAGCCCCCGACGAATACGTTTCATTACCCATTATCACAAATACTTTTCCATCATAACCGGAGTCATTACCCGGTATAGTTTCTTCACGATACCCTACCCCATTTTCCATAATAGGATAACCGAATGATTGCATCCATTTATCAGCCTCTACCTTATTCTCACTAGAAAGATGTTTCATCAGATCAGAATCAAGAAATGCTTTTACTCCTGACTTTTTCCCCAGCATCTTTGCTTTCAAAGTATGTACATCTGTTTTTAAATAATTCATTACTATATCATTGCTACCATCACTTCCCCCATTATTATGCGTAACATCAATAAATAACGTTTTTATCCCCTTACTTTCCAATTCTTTGAAAAAGGAGTCAACAAAGGACTTGTATTGTTCCGCACTCTGTTTATTATACACTACCGTACATGTATTATAATAAAGAACTGCCATCGAATCTTCCGGATAAAAAACAGAAGAATAAGGCTTATCGTAAACCGAGGTCTGTTTTTTTCTGTTAGTTTCAACACTGATAATCGTATCCTGCAGACCATTTGCTGTTTTTAAAACACCTATATACGTCCTTGTACGTGTAAGCGCAGGACTTAACAAGAAATTCAATAACATATTCTTACTGTCATTGGATATTCTGGTCGGTAAATCCCATGGAACCATCGAATCTATATCCAGAGCCGTAAATGAAACAAAAGAATCTTTTACTGCCAATAAAGTATCGCTTCCCAAGAGCATTTTATCTTCACAAAATTCAACATACGGAAAATCATAATACCTTTTATCAGAAGAAGGGAATTCAATACCTACATGCCCATCCAGGAACTTTCTGATTTTCATCAACCGCTTTCCAAAATCCTTTTTTGTCATGGGTTCCGAACAAGATTCGATCATCTTTACCTCCAATGCGACAAAAGTCATCGAATCATAACGCTGATACGGATCCGGATGTATATCTCTTATCAAATGGAAGAAGTATTGAATATCTTCTTTCATATCCCCCCTACTTAACATATCCTTATCACTCCCAACGGAACATGCAATGAAAGACAATAATATCAAAATACCCGCTACTAAGTTTCTCATAATACCTGCAAATTATAACAAAGTCTTTATTTCCACCAAAGATATGGATAATTGTACCACCGATCTTCCTTAAATAAAAATTTATCCGTCTGAGAGAGTCCTTTTCAATGGATATAAGTATATTTGTATGCAATACAGGAGAAAGATAAACCTTTTATTGAAATTATCACAGGAGCAAATATGCATTATATGAAAATCCAAATCTTAAAGGAAACAGGGTATGAGTAGCTTTTCAGGAACAGAGAAGAACACATTCTCAAAAATATATCTGGTATATTTCCCCAAGCTCGTGCGTTTCGCCCGGGAATATGTCATATCCACCGAAGATGCGGAGAATATCGTCCAGGATATTTTCATGTATCTCTGGGAACACCGAGATATGCTGGATTCTCTGAACAACCTCAATGCATTCCTGTTCACCCTGGCAAAAAACAGATGTATCGACTTCTACCGCCACAAAGCATTCATCGACAGCAAAAAAGAATCACTGGATAATCTCCAGGAAAGAGAGTTGAAATTAAAGATGGAAGCATTGATGCAATTCGATGAAAACATTTTCACTGAAAAAGAAATAGAAAACCTATTGGCTAAAGCAATCGAACACCTGCCGGAAAAATGCCGCCAGGTGTTCATTCTGAGCAGAATGAACGGATTAAAATATGAAGAGATAGCCACACAACTGGATATTTCCGTCCACACCGTGCAAAACCACATCGTAACAGCCATACGCAAACTGAAAGTCGAATTGAAAGACTATCTTCCTCTCTTTATTTTCATCATCTGAAATCTCTCTCAAAAAAAATCTATTTTTTTCTGTTTCCTACTAGTAGATGGTTAGAACCAATCCGTCATATTAACAGAACGAGCACTAAAAAGCATGAACGAACAACTAAATAAATACTTCCTCGGAGAACTTTCAAACACGGAAAAGAAGGAACTCCTTGACCAGATAGAATCCGACTCTGACAGCAAAGCCGAATTTATCCGTATGCAAAATACGGTTACAATATCGAAGTTGGTCGAACAGAGCAATGACAACGAATGGGCTTCACGAAAGATGAAAGAGTTGGGAAACCGGATCAACCGTAAACAAAACCGTCGCCTCTATCTCAATCTGGCTAAATATGCTGCCGTCACTGCACTCTTGTTGGTAAACACCTGGTTGCTGACCGACAAGTTCATACCAAAGGAAAAAGCAGCGCTTTATACCCAGATAAAAGTACCGACAGGACAACGTATTTATATGACTCTTCAGGACGGAACGGAAGCATGGCTGAGTCCCCGGTCGATCATCAGGATTCCGAGTGAATTCAGTAAGGACGAACGTTCGGTAGAACTGGATGGTGAAGGATTCTTTGCAGTGACAAAAGATGCGAAACGCCCTTTTATTGTAAAGACCCAGGATTATAACATCAAGGTTCTCGGAACGAAGTTCAATATTTTTGCCTATACAAAGAGCAAACGTTTTGAGACAAATCTGGTGGAAGGTAGTGTACAAGTGATCAACAACAAGCAACCGGAAAAGCAGATGATCCTGAAACCGAATGAAATGGTGTCTTTAAAAGATGGCGTACTTGTAAAATCGATTGCCGCATTCAATAATGAAGAATACCTGAAAAGCGGAATATTCCATTTCAGCAACAAAAAATTCTCAGAGATACTGGACTATCTCACTTTATGGTATAAGGTAAAATTCGAAGTGAAAGACTCTGCCCAAATTGACAAGTATGTATCCGGTAAGTTCAGGCAAAGCGATGATATAGAAAGAATACTGAAAGCATTACAAGGGGTGCATCACTTCCAGTATAAAATAGAGAACAATGAAGAAATCAAAATATACTAATATAATATTCATTTAAAAAAAAGAATGCCTATGAAGTAAACACGATCATTCCGGAGGAATGGTATAAAAAGGGGGCAAGTGTTACCAGCACTTACCCCGGAGTCAATACCTTTCTTTTATGTATCCACAAAAAATCAAAAACAGTATTAACTTTAAAAGTACAAGCAAAGTTATGAAAAAAAACTTATTGCTATTATTCAATTGTGCCTTTTATCTTGAATTAAAGCATATAATTCGTATTATGAAAATCGCAACAATTCTCACGTTAATCGCAATTTTCCAAATCAGTGCGACTACTTTGCATTCGCAAAATGCCAAAGTAAACATCAGTAAAAGTGATCTGCCGCTCAAAGAGTTTATCCAGGAGATCGAGAAGCAGACGGACTATTTATTCATGTATAGTGAAAAGGAAATCGACATGCAACAACAGGTGCATGTAAACGCTAAGAACAAGCCTGTATCAAAAGTACTTGAAGAGGCTTTGGGCGACAGTGAAATCAAATATAACTTCAATGAAGGATATATTTCACTGAGTAAGGTCAAGAATGTAACCGTCAGTCAAGAAGGAAAGAAAGTAACCGGTATCGTAAAAGATCCCACAGGCTATCCGGTAATCGGTGCCAATATCATGGTGAAAGGAACCACCAATGGTACTATTACCGATATAGACGGAAAGTTTACTCTGGAAGTGCCTGCAAATGCGACTTTGTCAATCTCTTATATCGGTTATCTATCGCAAGAGATCGCAACAGGTAATCAGTCTGACTTTTCCATCCTGCTGAAAGAAGATACACAGGCATTGGAAGAAGTCGTGGTTGTCGGTTACGGTCAGCAAAAGAAAGTCAGTATTACCGGTGCTGTCGGTAATATCAAAAGCGACAACATCAACCGTTTGGCCAATAGTACCACAGCTTCTATGCAGGGTGTATCACCGGGTTTAACGATCCTGGACAAGGGAGGATCACCGGGTCGTGCCAGCACTACACTTCGTATCAGAGGTATCACTACTATTAACAACGATAAAAATATTGACCGTAATGAGGCTTTATTGCTGGTAGACGGTGTTGAACAGCGTATCTCCGATATCAACCCGGACGATATTGAAAGTATCTCTATCCTGAAAGACGCTTCTACGACAGCTATCTACGGTTCGCGTGCCGCCAACGGAGTTGTGCTCGTAACAACCAAACGTGGAAAAGAAGGTAAGATCAGAATGGATTTCAATACTTACTGGGGTATCCAGAGTGTGACCAACAAACCGGAACACATGGAAACGGTCACTTATATGCAACAGCAGAATTATGCTTTCCAGAATGCCGGACAAGCTCCTCGTTATTCCGACACTTTTATCAAAGAATGGCAGGCTAATCACAAAAGCGATCCTATCACATACCGTAAAGCCAACCAATGGCAGGATGCAGTTTACAGCTCTGCCCTGCAACAGAATTACAGCCTTACCGTAAGCGGTGGTAACGAAAAAGCAAGAGGTTTGATGGCGTTGCGTTATTACGATCAGGACGGTGTTGTTCCGAACTATAAATCCGACATCAAAGAAATTCGTGTCAACACGGACTTTAAACCTTTTGAACGGCTGAAGATATCGGCGGATGCCAACTTCAGAAGCAGTTATTCCAAAGCACCTCTCGATGCCTACGAATACGATAAAAATGGTGGTGGTATTTTCTACTCCATGTATCATGCCACACAGTTCGTTGTTCCGCAATATCCTGACGGCAGCTACGGATTGGGTAATAAGAACGCCAACCCGCTGATGCTGGCCGAAATGGGTGGAACAGACAAGCAATGGAACAATTTATTCATCGGAAACATTAAGGCTGAATTACAAATTATCGACGGCCTGAAGTTTACAGCCCAGTATGCACAACGTTATGGCTTCAATAAGACCGTTAAATTCGAAAATGCCTATACGGTAGTGGATCATCAATATCTGGACTGGACAGCTACAGCAAAAGACGAGCCCTATAATCCGAGTAGTAACCGCCAGCGTACCAGAAATATTTCGCGTAACAGCATGGACGACAAACGGGAAGATACCAACGAATATACACTCAACCTGTTGTTGAACTACGAAAAGCAGCTAGGCAAACATAACTTACAGGCCCTGGCCGGTTTCTCGCAGATAAAGAATGAATGGACACACAACCAGGCACAACGCTGGGACTTCTATAACAACGACGTACCTTCCATCAACATGGGTTCCGAAAGCTCCTGGAAAAGCTACGGATATAACAATGAATTCGCCCTGCGCTCTTATTTCGGCCGTTTGAACTATAATTACGACAACCGCTACCTGCTCGAAGCAAATCTGCGTTATGACGGTACATCCCGTTTCACCGGAGATAATCAATACGGAACATTTCCCTCCTTCTCCGCCGGTTGGCGTATCTCCAACGAAGCATTCTGGAGCGATGAACTGCGTAATATCGTTTCCGACCTGAAACTGAGAGCTTCCTGGGGTAAGACTGGTAACCAGACTGCCGATCTATATGCCTTTTACGAAAGTTATACCTCTACCTCTTATAATTTTGGCGGTAACCTGGTACAAGGCTATATGCAGAAAGAACTTGCCAACAAAGACCTGAAATGGGAAACAAGTACACAAACCGACATCGGTATCGATGCAGGTTTCCTTAACAACCGCCTGACACTTACAGCCGACTATTATTACAAGAAAACGGACGGTATCCTGGTGAAATTACCGATCTCCGGAACCATCGGCCTCGATGCTCCGGTACAGAATGCTGCTGTTGTCGACAATAAAGGTTTTGAACTGGCTCTCGACTGGAAAGACAATATCGGTGATTTCTATTATGGTGTCAACTTCAACATCTCCAACAACTGGAACAAGGTGATCAGTCTGGGTGGTGCAAATCCGACCCTCGACGGAGGAACAGCCGACGTTATAACAACTGTCAGGGAAGGTTATCCGATCAACTCTTACTGGGGTTACCAGACTGACGGATTCCTGACACAGGAAGATATCGACAACAAGTACCCTGTTTATGACAGTAGAATGACATTGGGTGATGTTAAATACGTAGACCGCAACAAGGATGGCAAGATCGATGCAGAAGATATGACCGTGATCGGTAACGAGTTTCCGCGCTACCCGTTCGCCTTCTCTGCCAATTTTGCTTATAAAGGTTTCGACTTCTCCTTCATGTTCCAGGGAGTAATGGATGCCCAGACCCGTGTATCAGGAGCATTGGCTGAAGGTGGTAACTTCGAAGGCTTCACCCTCGATATATTCAAGGATTACTGGACACCGGAGAATACGAATGCCCGTTTCCCCCGCCCACGTAAGAGTGTGGATTACAACTCTATGATGTCTGACTTCTGGGTAATAGATGCCGGTTACATCCGTTTGAAAAATGTACAGTTAGGTTATACGCTTCCGAAAGCATTGAGCCAGAAAGCTTACCTCGAAAAGGCACGTATTTACCTGGCCGGAAGCAATCTGTTGACATTCTCGCCGCTCAAAGAATGGGGACTCGACCCGGAATTCGTATCAGGCCGTTTTCTGTATTATCCTCAGACTTCGGTGTATACAATCGGAGTTAACTTGACATTCTAAATACTATTAATGTTGAAATATAATTCATTATGAAGAAGATTTTTATATATCTAGCTTTACCATGTATCGTATTCGGATGTGATGTACTCGATACGATCCCGACCGACCGTATTTCTTCTGAAATATTCTGGAAAACCGACAAGGATGCCGAATATGCATCCAACGCCATCTACCGTTTCCTGGAAGACCACGGAACTTTACTGAGCCGCGACGAGATGTCGGACATTGCACGTGCCACTTTCGAAACCTCGGACGAGACAAAGATAGAAGCCAGTATCGCAGACCCGCAGACCAACCTCTTCCAGAATACCTGGAATGATCTGTACAAAGGTATCCGCCGTTGTAACGACTACATGGACAACGTGGACAAGATAACTCCCGAAAACGAAGCCAAAGTAAATACCTACACGGCTGAAGTTCGTACCTTACGTTGCTATTTCTACTCCCGCCTGGTTGCTTATTTTGGAGATGTTCCCCTGATTACAACACCGATAGGCATCAGTGAATCGAAAGAACTGACACGGACTCCCGTTTCGGAAATATACGATTTCATCTATAAGGAAATTACCGGATCTGTCAATGATCTTCCGGTAAAAGCCAGCGAAACTGGCCGTGTAACCAAAGGTGCCGCTCTCGGATTACTGGCACGAACAATGTTGTTTGCTGCAGGCAACGTAACAGGTACGGACGATCAATCGACACTCTACTACCAGAGAGCCAAAGAGGCTGCAGATGCTGTAATCGCTCAGGGCAACTATTCACTGTTACCCAATTACAAAGATCTGTTTACGTATGAAAACGAGAACAGTCAGGAAGTGATATTCGACAAACAGTTTATGAAGGATGTCTACGCCAATTCGGTAATGAACAACTTCGGTGCCGTATCATTAGGAAACAACGGATCAATGATGTCGCCGACCGGTCTGCTTGCCGATGAGTTTGAAACGGTCAATGGAAAAAAGATCACGGAAGACAGCTCTTATGACCCGATGAATCCTTATGAAGGACGCGATCCCCGACTCAAATACACATTATACACACCAGGGGACGAACTGCCTAACAAAACCATCTACGACTCCCGCCCGGGTTGGAGCACGACAGGCGATGTAATCGGAGCCAGTTACCAGGTTTCTAAAACCGGATTACTTCCGAAGAAATATATCAATGCGGAAGATATCGGTCAAAGTAACCGTACAAATTGCGGCATCAACCTCATTATTATGCGTTATGCCGAAATCCTGCTGATCGCGGCCGAGTCTCGCATCGAACTGAATACAGAAATGGATCTTGCTTTACAATATATCAACCAGCTCCGTCAACGCTCGGATGTAAACATGCCTCCCTTATCCGGTATCACATCTCAAACCGCCCTACGTGAAGCTGTCAGACATGAAAGAATGGTCGAACTGGCTTTGGAAGGTCATCGTTTCTTCGATATCCGCCGTTGGAAAATTGCTGAAAACGTTTGTAACATGGATCGGATAGAAGGAATGCGTTACGTGGATAAAGAGACGGGAAAACTGGTAACGGTTACCACCGACTACAAGAAAAAATTCACATCTAGAGATTATCTGTGGCCTATTCCATACAACGAGAGACAATTGAATAATAATTTAACTCAAAATAATGGTTGGAATTAATCATGAAGACATTAATATTTAGAACATTACCCATTGCAGCACTGGCTTTCTCGGCCAGTGCATGTAATGCCAGGGAGAATAAGGAAAACAAAGAAAGCAGCAAACCCAATATCCTTGTGATCCTGGCGGATGATATGGGATTCTCCGACCTGGGATGTTATGGTGGTGAAATCCATACTCCCAACCTGGATAAGTTGGCCGAGGAAGGTCTTCGCTTCACTCATTTTTATAATACAAGCCGTAGTTGTCCTACCCGTGCATCGTTGTTGACGGGGCTCTACCAACACCAGGCAGGTATCGGGCGTATGACCTTCGACGATCATCAACCGGGTTACCGAGGAACTATGACACACAACGGGGTTACTATTGCCGAGGCTCTGAAAGAGAACGGTTATCAGACAGCCTGGGTAGGCAAATGGCATATTGCCGAAACACCTTTACGCCCTGATCAGCGTCAGTGGCTGGCACACCAGGTACAACACGATGAGTTTACCCCGAAGGAAAACTACCCGATCAACCGTGGCTTCCAGGATTGTTATGGTACGATCTACGGAGTGGTGGATTACTTCGACCCGTTCAGCTTGGTCAGCGGTGACAAGCCTGTGAACACTGTCCCGGAAGATTACTACAGCACGATCGCATTGGCCGATACAGCCGTCGCCTATGTAAATAAATATGCAAAAACGGATAAGCCGTTCTTCATGTATCTGGCTTTCCATTGTCCGCATTGGCCGTTGCATGCACTACCGGAAGATATAGAAAAGTATAAAGATACTTATAAAGACGGTTGGCAGGCTATCCGCGAAGCCCGCTACCAACGGATGAAGGAGATGAAGTTGTTCGGTGATGCCGATGATTTCCTTTCTCCGCGACAGTTTACCGACTCATGGGACGAGAACCCGACCAAGGAATGGGATGCCCGTGCGATGGCCGTTCATGCAGCTATGGTAGACCGTATGGACCAGGAGATCGGTCGTGTGATAGAGACGCTAAAGAAGAACGGCCAGTTGGATAATACCCTGATCCTCTTTATGTCGGACAACGGTTGTAGTAATGAAGACTGCCAGAATTACTCGGAAGGAGAAAATGACCGTCCGGCCGAAACGCGCGATGGCCGTAAGATCGTTTATCCGAAAGAGAAAGAGATAATGCCCGGCCCGGAAACGAGTTATGCCTCTGTGGGTGCCAGATGGGCGAATACCGCCAATACGCCGTTCCGTTTCTGGAAAGCGAAATCGTATGAAGGTGGTATTTGTACTCCGATGATCGCTCACTGGCCTGAAGGAATTAAGCAACCCCAAGGAACGGTTAATACCCAGATGGGACATGTGATGGATATAATGGCAACCTGCCTTGATATATCGGGTACCGACTATCCGACGGAATACAATGGAAATAAAATCATTCCATTGGCCGGCAAAAGTCTGGATCCGATCTTTAAAACGGGGACCCGCCAGGGACATGACGAATTATGCTTTGAGCATTTCAACGAGAAAGCCCTGATCGATGTCTCCGGCTGGAAGATCGTATGGCCGAACAATAAAAAGGACTGGGAGCTTTATAACTTAAATGAAGATCGCAGTGAGATGCATAACCTGGCCGATCAGTATCCTGAAAAGGTAAAAGAGATGGTAGCACGGTATGAGGAATGGGAGAAAGACTATATGGTCGTTCCCCGTCCGAAATAAGAATAAGAAAGGGGCTGTCCATGTATGAACTGCCCCTTTAATAATTCCTTCGAGAGAATCCCTATAATAGACTTAACTAAAACTAACAAAACCTGAGAAACTTCAGAATTATTTCCATACATCAAGCACTAATTCGCATTTTTCCCTACATTTGCCTCCATAATTAAATAAAAAAATCACATCTAAAGAATGGTATACCTTAGAACATCCCATTTTACTTTCACTCATGCAAAAGACAAAGACTGAAAAAGAACGGCTATCAGATTTAAGTAACGGAGACACAAAAGCATTTAATGATCTCTTCATGCTTTATTTCCCCAAACTCAAACTATTCCTGTCAGGTTTTTTGGACAATGAAGCTGAAGCAGAAGACCTGGCCCAGGATGTATTCGTGAAACTATGGCAAAATCGGCAATCACTCATAAAAGTAGAGAATCTGAACGCTTATCTTTACCGGATAGCCAGAAATACACTATATACATACCTTAACCGCTCTTTTTCTCCAGATCTGATTAACGAAACAAACGCCACCCATATTCCATCTATTGATGAACTGGAAGAACTGATCTTTGCAAAAGAACTGGAAGAATTAATAGATATGACTGTCGACAAAATGCCTCCTCAACGAAAAGCAATCTTCTGCCTGAGCCGCAAGCAGGGACTGAGCAATGACGCAATAGCCCTTCAATTAAACATCAGCAAACGAACGGTGGAAACTCATATTTCTGCTGCATTATCAGATCTACGTAAAGTTATTTCCATTTTACTGCTATTTTTTTAGAATACCAACTACGTGTGTTTTTCATTTTTGTAGTCTTACTATATATAAACATAGTGAGATGGAAAAAAACAGAGTTTATAATATACTACGGCGTCTGGTGGATCATACGGTTCCATCGGAACATCGTTCTGTAATAAAAAACTGGTTGGCCGGTAGCATCGACACTCCTGAGAAGGAAGCGGCCATGAGACAGATATGGCAGGAAATGGTGGCAGAAGCGGACAACAACACTAGCCGATCTCTTCAGAAAACTTTGCAAAAAATTCATCATGCAGACCATCAATCGATTAAAGTATCTTTACAAAGTCGCCTACTACGCTATGCCGCAATCCTTATTTTACCATTAATAACCGGTATTGCAGCCTGGTGGCTGACAAAAAACGAATATACAGAACCCGAAATGATAGAATGTTATGTCCCTAACGGCCAACAAGAAACCATACAATTACCCGACGGTTCCGTCATACAAGTAAACTCCGGTAGTTTACTTGTTTATCCCCGTGAATTTTCAAAGGGGAAACGTTCTGTATTTTTAAGCGGAGAAGCCAATTTCATTGTAGCTAAAAACCCACACAAACCTTTTATTGTCAGTACCGGTCCACTGAAAGTGGAAGTATTAGGTACAAAATTCAATATAGAATCATACCCGGACAATGAGCGTATCATCACTACGCTGGAAAACGGTTCTGTCAAGATATACAAGAATGACGAACCGGAAAAAACTATTATTATGCATCCGGATGAGCAGGTTATTTATGATGGACAAAGTCAGGTATTCAGTACCAGCTATGTGGAAGCCAGTGATTACGCCGTCTGGACTCAAGGAGAATTACGATTTGTTAATCAGCCATTAATGCAGATACTAACTGTCATGGAGCGTAAATATAATGTACACATAAAAATAAGTCCGGATATCAAATCATCCGATTTGTTTACAATGAAATTTAAACAGCATGAGACAGTAGAAGATGCCATACATATATTTACCCAGCTGGCAGGAAATATCAATTACAAAATTGAAGGAAAAGATATCCTTCTGTTCAAAAATAGAAAGGAGGTTACACGCTAATAAAAAGACACCGGAAAGCACCTCTCACAGCAACTTCCCGGCATCTGAAATAGACTTTACTATGTTTTAAATAAAACTTCAACGAATTTATTAACATTTACAATAAAATCTAATACACAAAAGTATGACTTTTAAGTTTAAAAGGGGATTAATTATACCCATAAAAAACAGTAAAAAATTATTTTTCACGCTTTGCCTATTTGTATCCGGGACTCTATACAGTCAAAATCAGATGATCAATCTTCCCAAAGGAGCGAACACGATACAAATTATTTTTCAAGAAATTGAAAGACAAACAAATCTCTCCGTAGATTATAATCAAAGCAAATTGAACATTAATAAAAAAATAGAAACGAAGGGGCAGAACAAAACCTTATCAAGCATGCTGGATGAGATTTTGGACGGAAGTGGTCTGACTTATAAAATAGAAGCTGGACATATTCTGATAATACCTGCTACAGAAGTACAAGAAGGGGGTAAATCCGGTAAACAAATAAAAGGTAATGTCACAGATAAGAATGGGGAACCCATCATCGGTGCAAACATATTTGTTAAAGGTACTACAATCGGAACAGTCACAGATTTGAATGGACAATTCTCTTTGAATGTTCCGAACAATGCTACAATTCAAATTTCATATATAGGCTATCTGCCTCAGGAAATCACTATTGGAAACAAGAGAGATATTTCGCTCATTCTAAAAGAGGATACTAAAATTTTGGATGAGGTCATTGTGATCGGTTATGGAACGACATCTACACGGAAAATGGCATCCGCCGTAACTTCTGTAAAAGGAGAAAAATTACAAGACTTACCATTTAACGACATGAGCTCTACTCTGCAAGGGCGTGCTACAGGTGTGATTGTACAGAATCAGGGAGGTGAACCCGGTTCTAATGCAAAGATATCTATCCGTGGTGGCAACGATCCTGTATATGTTATTGATGGAGTGATCAGTACCGCCTGGGAATTTAATACATTGAATTCCGTAGATATTGAAAGTCTATCCGTATTGAAAGATGCGGCATCATTAGCTGTATATGGTTCAAGAGCTGCAGATGGTATCATTTTGGTTAAAACCAAACAAGGAAGTAAGGGTAAAACCTCCATAACATATACATTTAATGCAGAATATAGTCAGCCAACTGTACTGATGGAAAAAGTAGATGCATATACCTATGCAGAAACTCAAAATAAAGCTGCGATGTTTGATGGTCTCCCTGCTTACCATCAGTATAGCGAAGAAGAAATGAACAAAATTCTAAATCAGACAGATCCACTTTATCCAAATGTAGACTGGCTTGATCTAGGACTTAAAAATTTTGCTCCACAATATCGCCATACTCTTTCAATGAATGGTAGTGGTAAATTAATAAATTATTATTTATCATTAGGTATGATCGATCAAGGAAGTTTGTTCACGTCAAACTCGCTGGATTACAACAGATATACTATACGTAGCAATGTAAATACGACTTTTGACAATATTGGGCTTACTGTTGGTGTTAATTTGAATGGAGCCATAGAAAAAAAGAATAGTCCTTATATAGGAGCAGGGACTATCTTGGGGCATTTATACAGTCAGTTAGCTCTTACTCCGGCTTTTAATGAAGACGGAACCTACTCTTCTGCAACCGACCATCCATTGGTGGATATGGATAAACGTTCCGGTTATAACAAAAACAACAAGAAGTATATTAATGCTCAATTCGTTGCAGACTGGAATTTACCTTGGGTTCAAGGACTTTCCTTGGGAACAATGTTAAACTATAGAGTTAGTGATGAATTTAAAAAAGAATTCAACACACGTGCTCCGCAGTATTATCCGAATGGGATCGACTATCCGATTGCAAAACCAACGTTAAAAGAAAGTGCCGACTTCAAGGAATCATACAATTTTGAAGTAAGTGCTTCTTATATGAATACATTCAATGAAGATCACAGCATTGACGCAAAAGCAGTATTTACTGTTGCTGAAAATAATGGAGATAATTTCTGGACTTCACGTAAAGATTACCAGTCATCGGCAGTAGATCAGATTTTTGCCGGATCACCAGTAGGAATCTTAAATGACGGTAGTGGTGAAGAAGGAGGTAGAATGGGTGTAGTAGGCCGTCTGAAATATGACTATAAGAACCGCTATATTATAGAAGGTAGTTTTCGCTATGATGGTTCAGACAACTTTGCTCCCGGATATCGTTGGGGATTCTTCCCTTCCGGTGCTGTAGCCTGGGCACTTAGTGAAGAACCGTTTTTCAGATCTTTGAATTGGAAAGATGTGGATTTGATTAAATTACGCGCTTCTTATGGTCAGACAGGTACCGAAAACGGAGTTAACCGTTTTGGTTACATGCCTGTTTACGATCTGGATAAAAACATAATTGTAATCGGTGGCAACATGCAATCTGGTTTCAGCGAAGGTAAATTAGTATCACCTTCTTTATTGAGTTGGTACACTCGTAATTCACTCAACTATGGTATTGATATGGCATTCTTAGGCAATCGGCTAAAAGGTACAGCAGATTATTTTTTCTATGTTACAAAGGGAGGACTGATGAGTCCGAGTGACAGATATACGACGCCATTAGGAAAAGATCTTCCACAAATCAAGTCTGAGAGTGAACAAAGAAGAGAAGGTGTTGAATTTTCTTTGCGTTGGAGTGATAAAGTTGGAAAAGATTTCACCTATGATTTAGGGTTCAACATGACTTATTTCAATAATTTATGGAAGGTAAAAGCAGACGAGTCAATGACAGATTTGATGAACCCCTGGAAACGGACAACGAATCAGACAGACTTTTATGATGTCAGATTGGTTTCTCAGGGATATTATCAAACAGTAGAACAGATTTTAAACTCCCCGCGCCGTCCACAGGCTTCCGAACTAAAATTTGGAGATATTGCTTATAGGGATATCAATGGCGATGGTAAAATCGATGATCAGGATCAGACACGAGTAGGAAATACCTCCATGCCCCATTTTACGTATGGATTTGATTTTTCTTTCGGATATAAAGGTTTCTCTTTATCCGGCTTGTTATACGGAACAGGAAAACGAAATATGGAACTTAGCGTACAATATAAAGGAACAAAACCATATTACAAAGAGCAATTGAATTATTGGACAGAAGAAAATAGAAATGCGACATTCCCACGTCTGACGTCTGCTACCTCCAGAAATGGAGATAACAATATTCAGAAATCGGATTTCTGGTTGAAAAATGCTTCTTTCTTAAGACTTAAAAACATACAATTGTCTTACGATTTGAAATACAGCGTATTAAAGAATGTTGACTGGCTCAATATGTGTAGAGTGAATCTCTCTGGAGCCAATTTATTCACTATCTCAGGAATGAATAAATTTTACGACCCGGAAAGCCCTAATATCAATGACAAAGGAGAAACTTATGCAACAGACGGTAGTGCATATCCTGTACAGCGAGTGATAGCATTTGGTTTAACAGTCGGATTTTAATTAAGGAGGAAAAAATATGAATAATATCAAAAATATAATAGTAGTCGTTCTACTCTCTTTATCATGTTTTTCATGTAGTGACGTTCTTGATAAAGGGCCATTAGATAAATACTCGGAAGAAGACGTATGGAATAACAAAGACCTGATCCAGGCTTTTTCGTATACTACACTCCGAAGGGCGACCGATTTAATGATTATGGTAGATGAATATACAGACAACAGTGTTATCGAACCCAACTCCAATGCTATCTCTTTCAATAAGGAGCAAATGGATCGTTATTACGATGTAGGCTGGAACAAAATAAATGATGATTTGAAAGTTTATGAAAATATCAGAAGATGTAACATGATCATTGCTAAAGCCCCGGAGTCACCCGTATTGTCAGACTCGGAAAAAGCATATTTTATTGCTCAAGCTAAAACAATGAGAGCTATGACCTATTTTTCTAGAGCTCGTTGGTTTGGGAAATTAATGATCATAGATCGTTTGATTAATCCGGAAGAAAACATGCAATTCCCCAGAACAGCAACCATCAAAGATACGTATGATTTTATCCTGAATGACTTGAAAGAAGCTACAAATGATTTATCGGAAACATTGAATAATCAACAAGGTATGCTAACCAAAGGAGCTGCCTATGCATTACTGGCAGAAGCAGCATTACACGGTGCAGCTTATATCGAATCCGGTCAAGATGAATATTATAACATAGCAAAAACGGCCAGTGAAAGTCTTTTTAATCTGGGTGTTTATGAACTAGATGAGGATTACAAAGGTATGTTTAACGATTTCAACCATTCGTTAAATTCAAAGGAAATCATCCTAGCTCAATGGAAACATGAAGACGCAACAAAGTTTGCTGATACCTGGATGCAGCAGTTGGTACCCAATACAGACAATAATAAAGTGAAACCGGGTACTGTTCCGACATTTGCAGAAGAATTTGCCGGATGGCTTCAGCAAATGCCTTCTATCGATCTTGTTAATGCTTATGAAGTTATTGATGAGGATGGCAAAGCAAAAGACTGGGATCAAACTTCTTATTATAAAAATTTCCTGAAAAACGGTGGATACGTGTCTGATGCCATTTATAAAAATCGTGACAACCGTTTTTATGCCAGCATCGTTTACGATTCAACTATGTTCTTCAAAAACGAAGTATGGACCAGACTGGAAGGTAACTTGAATTGGGCTTCTGCTCTTGGAGGAGGCGACTGGGGCATGACAAAAACCGGTTACATCTACCGTAAATGTGTTTACGAAGCAAAAAGACTACTAAACGACCAACCTACAAATTATCATTATGTATTATTACGTTTGGGACGTTCTTATCTGAATTATGCAGAAGTGATGTTAAGACAGGGGAATATTAATACGGCTATCGACTATATTAATAAAACCCGTACCACTCATGGAGGATTACCTGCTCTGGCAAAGGATATATCTTTCGAAGATGCTTGGAAAGCTTACAAACGGGAAAGGCGTGTTGATCTGACAATGGAAGGAGACCGTTACTGGAGTTTATTAAGATGGGGTAAAGCAGATAATTTACCGACAGTAAAGGAATTGACAATTGTCCATAAAGCTATCGAAATTGCAGCCGATGGCAAATCATTCAGAATTATTAATCTTCCGTTTAACGAAGCTGATAATATACGTGTATTTACAACAAAACGTTATTTAATGCCTGTTCCCCAGAAAGAGATTGAACAAAATCCAAGTCTGGATCAGAACACCGGATGGTAATAAAATGTAATTCAATGTAAAACCATAAAAATATCATCAAATGAAAAATATAGCAAGATTCACCTTATTTATATTATTGGTAATTTCCTTTTCTTCCTGCCTGAAGATGGGGTTAGACGAATTACCTACATCTGATAAAGCAGAGATAACAAATGTAAAGTTTGAATACCGCTGGTGGGATGAAACAGCAGAACAAATTAGAGTTGTAGAGATGACAACCAATAATCAAATAACAGATCATACCATTAATTGTACAATAACAGTTCCCGACATAACAGAAAAGTTTACCCCTGAAATACGGGAAAAAATTTCATTGTCCAATTTAGTATGTATAACTGATATTTCTGCTGCCGCATCTATTCGTCCGATAAATGGTGCACCAGCATTAGGGACTCCGGGTGATTTTTCCGGAAAAACATTTAGTTACCTGGTTGTAGCTGCTGATGGTTCCGATATTGAATGGAAAATCAACATCATTGCACTTAATAAATAGTTATTCTTCAAAAAAGGGGGATTTCAAAAGTATGTATGATTATATACATCTTTTAATCCTCCTCTTCTTTCATTATCTAAAATCATTCTTAATATATAGATCTATGTTCATAAAGAAATATAGCCTGATCTTTCTATTCATTTTTTTCTTTTCGTGCAATGCAGTAAAAGAAGAACGGGAATATAAGATTTGGTATAATCAACCTGCAAACGCATTAGAGAAAGATAATCCCCTAAGTTGGTCGGACGATCAGGAATGGTTGAAAGCATTGCCCATCGGCAATAGCTATATGGGAGCAATGATCTTTGGAGACGTAGCAATAGAAAGAGTACAGTTAAATAATAAAACGTTGTGGTCCGGAAGCCGGCAGGAAGCGGATAATCCAGGAGCTTTTGCTGCCAGGGAAAAAATAAGAGAACTTCTCTTTCAGGGAAAAAATAAAGAGGCTGAAGACCTGGCACAAAAAACTCAGGTGTGTTTGGGTACCGGTTCAAATACCGCACAGGGAGCAAACGAACCTTATGGTACTTTTCAAACGCTTGGAGATCTGTATATCGACTTTGGAAAACCCGGAGAATACCGGAATTACCATAAAGAACTAAGTCTGAATACCGGAATCGCATCCGTTTCTTATCAGCTTGATTCGAATCAAATCAAGCGCACTTATTTTGCCAGTTACCCGGATAATGTCATTGTTATAAAGATTGAATCCGCGCAAAAAAAAGCACTAAACTTTACTATTCGTATGGATCGCCCGGAAAGATATGCGGTCAAAGAAGACAATGGACAACTACTGATGTATGGGGCTATGAACAATGGTTCAGGCGGAGAAGGCATGAAATATTGGGTTCGTTTGGACGCCAAAGTAAATGACGGAACGAAAAAGATGGAGGGGGGCAATTTAGTCGTAAAAAATACAAGTGAAGTGATCCTCTATCTGACTTCTTCTACCAATTATACAGGAGAATATCCTGTGTACCTGAACGCAGACTACAAGGAAAATACATCGGAAATACTCGATCGGGCTATGAAAAAGCCTTATAATAAATTGTTGCAGGAACATTCCAATGATTTCAGTAAATACTTTAACAGGGTTCTGATCGCTTTACAGGAAAATAAACCGGATACTATTCCAACCGATATTAGGATCAAACAGGTCAAAGAAGGAAAAACAGATCTTCATTTGCAGGAATTACTGTTTCAGTTTGGCCGTTACGAACTGATAGCCTCTTCACGGGAAAATACATTACCGGCAAATTTACAAGGTGTCTGGGGAAACAAATTGAATGCAGCCTGGAATGGAGACTACCACATGAACATTAACCTGCAAATGAATTACTGGCCGGCACAGGTAACCAACCTATCGGAGCTATTTCTGCCTTATGCAGATTATATACAATCCCTGCAGGAACCAGGAAATAAAACAGCAAATATTCATTACCACTCTGATGGATGGTGCGTACATGCTATCTCAAACGTTTGGGGATTCACCTCTCCGGGAGAAGATGTACAATGGGGTAATTACTTGGGGGGAGCCGGTTGGACCTGCCAGAACATCTGGGAACAGTATGCTTTTACATTAGATAAGCAATACCTTATAAAGGTGTATCCGATATTGAAAGCCGCTACACTTTTTTACACTGACTGGCTCATAAGAAATCCGGAGAATGGACTATGGGTATCTGCTCCTTCTGTTTCTCCTGAAAACGGATTTTTTATTGACAATGTAAAAGAGAGAGTCTATACATGTATAGGCCCAACCCATGATCAACAAGTCATATACGATTTGTTTACTAACTTTATAAAAGCATCCGAAGTTTTGTCTATCAATGATGCTTTGATAGAAAAAGTAAAAGATATGCGTGCCAATCTCCAACAAAACGGAATTGGTAAAGATGGAAGATTGCTTGAATGGGATAAGGAATATGTAGAAGATGATCCCGGTCATCGCCATATTTCGCATTTATACAGTTTATTCCCCGGTAATCAAATTACAAAAGATACACCTGAATTATTCGATGCCGCCAGAAAATCTCTCGATACACGAATAGCACATTCCCACGAAAACGTTGGATGGAGTTTGGCTTGGATGATGAATGTAGGAGCTCGCTTTGAAGATGCAGACTTAGCCTATTCCTCTATAGAAAAACTATTGAAAAACGGCATTGCCCCTAATCTGTTTTCTATGCATGCTCCTTTTCAAATAGATGCTAACTTTGGTGCTACTGCCGGTATGGCTGAAATGTTATTGCAAAGCCACACTGGAAAGATCGTTATACTACCTGCTTTACCAGAAGCCTGGAAGAACGGATATGTGAAAGGATTATGTGCTCGCGGAGGATACGAATTAGATATCTATTGGGAGAACAATAAACTGAAGAAAGTATATATTTTATCTAAAATACAAGATAGCGACATTCGGTTATCTTATAAAGAAGCAGAACGATCGGTCAATCTTAAAAAAAGAAAAAAAACAGAAGTTCTTTTTTTCTCAAAAAGAACTGGGTTATAGAGTGATCCGTTGATCAAAAGTTTATCAATAACTCTTATAAATAATCATTTTTTAATAAATACAAATGAAACACTTAATTATTGCATGTTTATCAATGGCAGCCTTATCTACTGCCCAGGGACAATACAAAATAGATTTGAGCCGGATAACCCCTCCCACGATAAAATACCTGGAGTTAGGACATCCCGGTTTGGTCGGAAAAGAAATCCGTGTGAATAACCTATACATGGAAGAAAGTGGTATTCCTCAACTTCCTGTCATGGGAGAAATCCATTACAACCGGATGGACTCCAGATACTGGCGGGATGCTTTGTTGAAAATGAAAGCCTCCGGTATTGATATTGTGGCAACTTATTGTATCTGGTCACTCCACGAAGAGTTTGAAGGCGAATTATCCTGGGAAGGACATCTCAACCTCCGTCGTTTTATCGAATTATGTAAGGAATTGAATATGAAAGTACATCTGCGTTTTGGTCCTTATTGTAATGCTGAAATAAAGAACGGAGGACTGCCGGATTGGATTGTCAATAATAAAAATCTGGTTACCCGTTCTAATGACCCTTTATATCTTGAATATTCTCGCCGGTGGTATCAGGCTGTATATGATCAGGTAAAAGGGTTGTTATGGAAAGACGGTGGTCCTGTCATGGCCCTTCAGCTGGAAAATGAATATGTACGTCCCGGAATGATTATCTCACATCTGCTCAATTTAAAGAGAATGGCCGTTGAAATAGGCTTTGATGTTCCTATTTATTCAATGACACACTGGATGGACAGTGAATATCCGAAAGGGGAAATCATTCCTTATGCCGGTTTCTATATCGAAGCTCCGTGGACTGCTTCGGGAAAGAATGAGATACCTACTTCCAACTTTGAATTTTTTACCTACAATCGTCTTTCAGACAACATTGGTACCGATATTATCAAAATAGAAGGAGATGTAGAGTCGTTAAGTGGAGACAATAATGACTCTCCCTTCTTTACTTGTGAAATAGGCGTAGGTACAACAGCCTTCTACCAACGCCGCGCTGTCGTACCGGAAGAAATGGCTGGAGAAAATATTAACCTTCGTTTGGGATGCGGAGCTAATATGATGGGATATTATATGTATACAGGTGGTACTAATCCTGTTGGAAAAACAAGAACATACCAATCATCCGGGCCACGCGTCAGTTATGACTATCAGGCTCCCATCCGCGAATTTGGGACTTTAGGTACCGTCATGCAGGAAACAAAAAAATATAACTATTTTATGAATGATTTCGGGACAACGCTGGCTCCGGCTGTAGCTTACTTGCCTACCAGCAACCAGGACAAGAATAACCTGCAATGGGCAGTACGATTGAAAGAGAATACAGGCTATCTATTCTGTTCCAATTATTTATACAAACATAGCCGGAAAGACTATAAAAACGTCCAGTTCTCTTTAAAGCTGAAAGATGAAACGATCCGTATGCCACGCCAGAAAGTGACTGTGAAAAACGGTACTTACTTTCTCTGGCCGTTCAATCAGGAATTAAGTAATGTACTGTTGAAATACTCAACAACACAACCTATTTGCTCTTTAAAAGAAGGCAATAACAATACTTATTTCTTCTTTGAAGATGATGCAATATCAGGAGAATATCTAATTGAAAACAAAGATATCCGGAATATCGAAGTAGAGAACGGCACTTGCCGGAAAGAAAAAAACGGATATTTTATCAATCAATTGACTCCGGGAAAAGAGTGTATCATAAAAATCACAAAAGAGAACGGTTCTACAGTACGCTTTGTCACACTGACCGAGGAAGAGTCGGATCATATCTGGAAAGGTACGATTAAAGGAAAAGAGTTTGTCTCTATTACTAATTCTTCATTAATCTACGACAACGATAAGATCACTTTGATTAATGATCAGCCATCAACAGATATCTGGATATACAAAGACGGAAATTTCAAACAACAAACATTCCGAAATGAAGCACACAGCCTACAGGCAATCTTCCGTTCGATTACCCCCATGGAAAAAAGCAAATGGATCCGTCCGACAGAAGGTAACGTTGTAAAACGCCTGTTCGCCTTGAATACTTTTTCTAAAATAGAAAGGGCTTATTTACGCTATGTGTCGCCAGTCTCAGCCGATTGCAATATCAACGGAAAAGAAACAAAAACTACGGTCATGGGAGATTATTTCTACGCAGATGTAACCTCCTTTGTTCAGGAAGGCGACAATACAATTAAACTAACTCTTCCCGGCAACCAAGAGATTACTGCGGAAATTGAGATTCTTTTGAAAAATGGTAAACGAATCGTCTGGAATACCGACGCAACATGGCTATCTACAAACAATAAACCTGTTACTACAGTAACCGCAGAAAGAAAACCTTCGGCATTTGCTCCGGAAGAACATCTCGGACTCTATGAAGTAAAAGCTCCGGTACCCGTTTGTGGTGATGAAGAAACCCGTATGTACATCTCTTACAAAGGAGATGTAGCCAACGCATATCTGAACGGAGATCTGGTGGCAGACTCCTATTACGACGGAACAGAGTGGATTATCAGTCTGAGTCGTTTGCGCGAATCGATCGATACTAACCCGATGGTTATCCGTATTGATGGATTGAAATCGGCTGATGCACCGATTTACTTTGAAAAGAATGTGGTTCCGCAAGAGTGTGTGGTTCCTTCAATGTCTGACATTAAAGTAAGACAGGAGTATCGGTTTGAAGTAAAGAATCAATAATATCCTTACAACTATAAAAGTAGTAAATGAAAAACAAGAGACTCTGTTTTACTTTTCTGTTTATTTTGATGGGCATTTGTATAAATGCTCATCAAAATGACTCTGTATTTACATTTAAAACGGTAGAAAATTTGTATCCTGTTTTAAATGAAAAGATCAAAACGATACATACTCCAACCCCTGCATTTGTAAAAGGAACTACGCAGCCAACCCTATCATTAAACGGTAGTTGGTTGTTTACAAACAAAATAAACAATCCGTTTGAAGGAATAAGAAAAACAGATACCGAATGGTATTCTATTGATGTGCCCTCGGAATGGTATATGGAATCCTTTCAGGTAGAACCTGGCAAATGGGCTGGATATTATAAAGAATTTGTACTTCCTTCAGACTGGAAGGAACAAAAAACACTGATTCGTTTCGGTGCTGTCGAAAGCGAATGCGAAATTTTTCTTAACGGGAAATATGTGGGAGAACATATAGGCTCCATGACACAATTTGAAAAGGATTTAACGCCTTTTTTACTTTCTGGGAAAAATCAATTGATAGTATATGTACGAAACGAATCATTGGCAAGCGAAATATCAAAGATCTCCCACTATGCAAAACATCAGGCCGGAGGAATATTGCGTGGAGTTGAATTGATTACTGTCCCCCAAACCTACATCAATGATCTGTATTGTAACGCTAAATTATCCGATAATCTGTCTCAGGGTATATTGGATATTCATATCTCATTATCCGGAAAACTTCAAAATAAAAAAGTCGAAGTAATTGTAAGGGAAAGAGGTATAGAAGGCTTACCTATGAACGGAAAAGTAATCTATAATGAGAAGATGGCACTAAAACAGTTAAATCCCGTTACTATAGACGTTCCTAAATTGTGGCATGCCGAAACTCCTTTCCTGTATACTGTTGAAGTCGCTCTCCTGGAAAATGATGAAAAAACGGAAATTGTAAAAAGAAACTTCGGATTCAGAAAAATCCAAATAAAAGGGAATGTACTGTACGTCAATAATCATCCGGTTAAACTAAGGGGTGTCTCCCGACATGACATCTCTGCTTACGACGGACGCGCGATAAGAGATACAGCCACTTTACGTCGGGATATCGAACAATTGCGTAATGCCAACTGCAACTATATCCGCACTTCTCATTATCCTCCTGACAGTTATATGCTGGATTTATGTGACCGATATGGTATTTTCGTTGAAGACGAAGCTCCCGTTTGTTGGGAATCCGGAAAAGATTCATACAACCGGATAGAGCAAATTTTTTATGGTTTCAAATCTATGGTAGTCAGAGACCGGTCACACCCTTGCATTTTACTCTGGTCTTTAGGGAATGAAAGTGATTGGAAACCTAAATTTTACAACAGTTTACTTTTAGCAAAGGAACTAACTCCCGATATTCCTGTTAAATTCTCCCACTCAGAAACCCACGGGATTATTAAGGCAACCGATATCGGAACCAAGCATTATCCTGGTTGGAAAGGCTTAATGGCATTCGAAAATTACTTCCGCCCGATTATATTCGGGGAAGCTCTTCATTTGAATTGCTATAACACGTCTGAGAACATAACAGATCCCGGATTAAGGGATATGTGGGGAGATTATCTTAAGTATTTTGTTGATTTCATCCAGGAATCTCCCTCTATTAGCGGATTAGGTATCTGGGGATGTACCGACGAAATGTTTTATCCGAAAGGAAACAAACCCTGTGGATATGGCCCCTGGGGAGTAGTCGATGGATTCAGAAGGGAAAAACCGGAATTCTGGCATATGAAAATGTGTTACTCCCCTATTATTGTGACCAGTAAACATTTCCAAAGTTCCGGTAATGAAACACTGGTTACTTTGGAAAATCGCTACAACACACAAAATGCCAACCAAATAGAAATATTATGGAAAGATACGGATCGGCAAGGGACTGTAGAAATTGATATGGCCCCCGGGACGCAAGGGACTCTCCACATACCTCACAATGTAAAAGGAGATACCCTTACAATCACAATGAGAGACCGACGGGGATTTGACCTATCTGTCTGGAAAATCCCAAGAAACTATTCACCTTATTATCTCATGCCTGAACTGTCGAAAGGAGAAGTAAAAGTCATTTCTTCAGATTCTTCTTACCAGATCACTTCAAAAGAGATTCAATACACTTTTTCCCGGACGACCGGCATGCTAGTCTCTGTCAAGAAAAAGGGAGAACAAATTATAACCGGGCCGGTAAATATATATGCCATTCCTCATTTGAAGGAAAATGAAGTAATTGATTACATTCCACAAGAACGTTCGGGAGGAGAAGTAGGTTTTACCTCTGATCCCCTGACCGGTTGGACATTCGAATCCGAATGCTTGACGCATACAGAGAATGGTATTTCAATTACAATACACGGTAAGTATGGTGTAAATCCGATAGAATTGGTATATTCCATTGATAACGACGAAAGACTCAAGATCGATTACATACTGAACATTTTCAAAATCGGCAATGGTATTCGGCAAATTGGGATAGGTTTCAATCTACCCAAAGCATATGATACAATAGGATGGAAACGAAAATCTCTGTGGAGTGTTTACCCCAATGATCATATCGGCCGTACTGAAGGGATAGCAAAAGCTTTCTATCCGGAAACCCAATCCGATTATCTCCAACAAAGAACGATTCCGACACACGGTTTTAATAAAGACGGGAATGAATACGGATCCAATGACTTCAGATCGACAAAGCAAAACATCATAACTGGCAAGCTGATCAATGAGAGAGGAAATGCTGTAACGATCGAATCGAATGGAAAACAACATTTTAGAGCTTGGGTTTTACAAGATGCAATAACTTTCTTGGTTGCCAACTATTCCGATGCCGGCAATGAGTTTTACCTCAATTACGATTCCAACAGGACAAGGTATCTGGATTCATATATCGCTGAGGATGGGGACGTAGCCGGATGGATACAGCTTAATTTCAATCTTAACAAATAGATAATATTTATTTTTTCATGATAAAATGGCCATAGTCTGTGTAGGACTATGGTTCTTTTTTTAATCAATATTTATTAAGGAGAACGAATGTTGCAAATCAGAATAAATTTTGTTTTCCCAATAAATAAATACTAGAATCTATCTATTTATCTCCATTACTAAAACTTTAAACATTGTAAACAGACTGAATTACAGCACGTTTTTCAACGAATCAAATTTATAACATCTTATTCCTTCTTTCCAGTTTTTCATTCTTTGAGTAGTGGATTATATGGAGTTTATTGTGAAAATAAGTATACATAACGGAATTACTATTGTTTCATTTAGTATGTAGACACTTTGTTTCAACTCGAAAAACACGATACACATATCTATATATCAGCAATATACGAAAACCACTGCCTACCATAGTCCTACACAAACTATCACCTATTTCTCTCTATAATATTTATTATTTATTTAAAATCTTAAAAGAATTATGAGGAAACAATTCAGAAGTGTAGTATGTGCCATAGGCATCCTTTCCGGCTCCCTTCCGGTATTGGGTGTAACACATGCTACTAGTAGTGAAGCCTCCGGAAATATTCTACAATCCGGAAGTGTTAACCAAAAAGGCAAAACAATCACAGGGACAGTTGTTGATGAAACCGGCTTGCCAGTGATAGGAGCCAACGTTGTACAAAAAGGTACGACGAACGGTATTATTACTGATATAGACGGACGATTTTCATTGGATGTTCCGGAAGGAGCCACTTTGGAAATTTCTTATATCGGCTATTTAACCCAAACGATACCGGTTGGAAGTAAATCTTCGTTTCAAATCACTCTACGGGAAGATACACAAAAACTAGACGAGGTTGTTGTTGTCGGTTTCGGTACACAGAAAAAAGCAAATATGACAGGAGCTGTAGCAACGGTATCAGGAGATGATTTGACCAAGAGACCTGTATACAATGTAGCTTCTTCTTTGCAAGGTAAATTACCCGGTTTATCAATATCTCAAGGTTCAGGACAGCCTGGTGGCGAATCTATAAGTATGCGTGTTCGTGGTATGGGTACATTCTCTGATGCAGGTTCTGATCCTTTGGTAATAATAGATGGTATCGCAGGAGATATCAATAGTATTAATTCGTCGGATATAGAAAATGTAACGGTATTGAAAGATGCTGCTTCTGCGGCAATTTACGGTGCCCGCGCTGCCAATGGTGTAATATTGATTACAACCAAAAGCGGAAAGTCCGGGAAAATGAATATCACGTATGACGTTAATTATGCAGTTCATAACCCGACAAGGATGCTGGAATTGGTAACAAACTCGGCTGACTATATGGAATTGAAGAATGAAGCATTGAAAAACTCAGGATTGTCTTCTAATAGAATGTATCCACAGGAAACCATTGATTTGTACAGAAATGCGACTGATCGGACAAAATATCCTAATTATAATTGGATTGACTTGATGTTTAATCCGGCATTGGCTTACTCTCATAATTTGAATGTAAATGGTGGAGGTGAGAAAACGTCCTATAACGCATCTTTAGGATATTCGAATCAGGATGGTGTTATGAGAGGATTCAACAATCAGAAAGTAAATTTTAGTATCAACACGAAAACCGATATAAACAAATACATCTCTTTCGGAACGAAAGCCAACATGTATTATTATGATCAGGAAGCTCCTGTTGTCGGTGCTTCAGATTTGTTCCTTTCTACTCTGGCACAAGCTCCAACATACGGTCCTACTTTGCCAGATGGAAGATATGCATATCGGGCATACGATTATGAAGATAATAACAAGAACCCGTATGCCAATGCTAAAGAGGCTTTAAGTAATACACGTGGTTATGATGTAAGTGCACAAGCCTGGGTGGATATTAAATTTACTGATTACCTGACATGGCATACGAAAGGGGCTGTGAACGGAACTTTCAAAAAAGGCAAATCTTTTTATCCGTTAATTCCTCAATACAACTGGCATACAGGTGACTTCTCCACCAATCTGAATGTAGCTGGAACAAATAAATCTTTAACAGTGAAAGATGAGAATGACATGTTAGTGACATTGTACAGCCATTTGACATTCGATAAAAGATTCGGCGATCATTCACTAAAAGTATTGGCCGGCTATAATCAAGAGTCTTATAAATATGAATATCTGCAAGGATACAGAGAAGGATTTCCCGGAAACAATCTGCATGAAATCAATGCCGGTGCGACAAATGGACAAAAGGCAGAAGGCTCTGCCAAAGAATGGGCCATCCAGTCGTTCCTGGGACGTGTGAACTATGATTATCTAGGGAAGTATCTTGTGGAAGGTAATATTCGTTATGACGGAACTTCCCGTTTGCATAAAGACTCCCGCTGGGGGGCATTTCCATCAGTATCTGTAGGATGGCGTATGTCGGAAGAAAGTTTTATGAAACCGCTTACTTTTGTTAGTAATTTGAAATTGAGAGCCTCTTTCGGTGAATTGGGTAACCAGAATATCGGTAATTATCCTTATCAAGAAATGCTGAAATTAGGTTATAATTATGTATTCGATAATCAAGCTGTATCTCCCGGAGCAGCTCCGGAAAGTTTAGCCAATCAGAATTTACTTTGGGAAAGAACCAGTGCCTGGGATATTGGTGCAGATGTATCCGTTTTAGATAATAAACTATCTTTTGTGTTCGACTGGTATAAGAAAGAAACAAAAGATATTCTTCGTTCGTCTCAAATTCCAGGAAGTATTGGATTAAATGCTCCAACGGTCAATAACGGAGGCGTAACCAATACTGGTATCGAATTAAGTGTTACCCACCAAAATCAATTGGAAAACGGTCTATATTACTCTGTTTCGGCAATGATTAATAAAAATAAAAATGAATTGACAACCTTTGGTGAAAATGAAATAGGTACTTATTCTATAAAACAAGAAGGACAACCCTGGAATTCATTCTACCTGTATAAATGGGTTGGTATTTTCCAAGATGAAGAGGAGATCAAGAATCATGCTACACAACCGTATAATCCGCAACCGGGTGATTTGAAATATGAAGATATCAGCGGACCGGACGGTAAGCCGGATGGTAAAATCGATTCTCATGATAAGGTAATTGTGGAAGGTCGTTTCCCGAAATTCGAATACTCATTCAATCTGAATGCAGAATATAAGAATTTCTATATATCTGCCTTTTTCCAAGGGGTACAAGGTATTAAATTCTATGTTGGCGGATGGGGGTTTGAGCCTTTCTGTCAAGGTGCAGCTCCTACTGTTGACTGGATGGATCGTTGGACCCCGGAAAACAAGACAAATGAAAAACCTCGTATTTATGTAGGTAGAGAAACTCCTGCCATGTCTGGTATGCCGTCTACTTATTTCTTGCAAAATGGTTCGTATTTCCGCTTAAAGAATCTGCAAGTCGGATATACATTCGAACAAGAATGGCTTAAACAGATCAAAGTGAATTCAATTCGCCTATATTTCTCTGGAGATAATTTGTTTACAATTACGAAATATCCTTACCTGGATCCGGAAAGATCCAGCAGTGACGGTTCGTTCGCTCTTTATCCCCAAAACAGAGTACTTTCTTTAGGCGCTAGTGTCAACTTTTAAATCAAATTGGAAATGAAAAAATATATAATATATGCTTCGGCGTTATTAATGACGGTTACATCCTGTGACTCTTTACTGGATAAACAACCGTTAGATCAATTAGCATCAGAAACTTTCTGGAAAACAGAGTCGGACGTGGAAATGGCATTGACTGCTTGCTACAGTATGTTGAATAACTCGTTAATGTCATGGGATTTGACAACATTGGATGCTATGTCGGATGATTTGTATCACCAACACGGACATTATGGGATTAACGCCTTATCCAGAGGCATTATAGAGCCCACAAGCGGAGGAGCTGTCAGTGATATATGGAACTATTCCTATAAAGGTATAGCAAAATGCAACTTCTTCCTAGATGGCATAGAAGCTGTGGAAATGGATATGGCTAAAAAAGATGCATATAAAGCTGAAGCCCGCTTTTTGAGAGCTCATTTCTATTTTTACTTAGTTGAATTTTATGGAGGTGTCCCTCTTTATTTAACAACACCTACGGTAGAAGAAGCTAAAACAACTACACGTTCTTCGAAAGAGGATGTGTTGAAAATTATATACGAAGATCTGGATTTTGCTATCGAAAAGTTGGCAGATAAACCATACAATGGTCATTGCGTCAAAGCTTCTGCCATAGCATTGAAGTCACGTGTACTACTTCATAACGAACAATGGATAGATGCTGCAAAATTGGCTAAGCAAGTCATGGATAATACGAATTTCGGCTTAAGTGAAAATTATATGGATATATGGGATGCACAAAAGCAAGAGAATAATCCGGAAATAATATTCTCTGTCAAATATCTCAATCCAGACTTCGCTCAACCTTTTTATGGAGCTGATATTGTATTCAACTGGTGGCATTCAACAGGTCCTTTGAAATATATAATCAATGTGTATGAATGCGAAGACGGTAAAGATATTTCAGAATCTCCGCTTTACGATCCCGAGCATCCTTATGAGCATCGTGATCCCCGTTTAAGATGGTGTAATTATGTAGATATGGATCCCTGGTATTACGGACAGGACGTTTTGGGTGATGGAGTCAAAAGATGGAGACCTGGTTTCTCCGGAGGAGATGCAGCAGCTGCAACAGACTTTTTGTTGAAGAAATTCTCGACTGAATCTTATTTCCCAATAAGTTATTCTACTAAAACAGATTATGATGCCGTGTTGATTCGTTATGCAGAAGTCTTGTTGATGTATGCAGAGGCACAGAATGAAAGTGCAGGTCCGGATCAATCCGTCTACGATGCCGTGAATGCAGTTAGAGAACGTGTTGGAATGCCTCAGTTACCTACAGGTTTAAGCAAGGAGCAAATGCGTGAAAAAATCCGGAAAGAACGTCGCATAGAATTAGCCTATGAAGGCAAGCGTTATATGGATTTGAAACGCTGGAAAATCGCGCATGAAGTTATTCCAACAATCATGAATCCTGGAGGAACAACTCGTTCCTTTGAGAATCCGAAACATTACCTGTTCCCGATTCCTCAAAGTGAAATCGATATTAACGGCAACCTGGAACAGAATCCCGGATATTGATTAGACCCAAAAGGAAAGGTCATCCTTCAATGCAACACGGTACGCTAAGCCGGAGATGGCCCGAGAACTCCGACATAATGGACTACCCTGAAATTTTCTGTCGACAGGAAGGGTTCAACCTCCCATAAGCGATGCCGTGACTTCTTATAGGTGACGTGGTGACTTCTTATAGGTCATCACGTCATCTCACTAAAGTTATTTTGCTTTTACAATACCTTTGCTTTATGGAATTAATTTAACTAAAGATAATCCATCTAGTCCCAAATAATATCCATTGCCATTTACATCAAAATGAGTTTTATTTGCCAGTTATTAAGTCCGACAACTCCGGTATGTGAACTTATTTTCGCAATAAGCCCCATATAGTTCACATCTCAAAGAGGATGAAGGATAAGAAAAACAAATCAAACATATTATATTTGAATCAACAGAAATGGAAGTGTCATCTCCCTTGTCTATTAAGAATATAACAAAACAGAAACAAAAAATGATTTAACAAATGAACAAAAAAAAGAGGCAATACCCCAAATGCCTACTCCTGCTTGCCACATGTTTTGTTACTTTTGCCGCATCTGCACAAGATGACGAAGTGGCAAAAGCACAACACACCATCCTCGGACAGAACTCGGCACAAGTAGGCGTTTCTGTTCCGATAAGGAATACGCATCCGGATGCACAATGGTTTCCTCAAGATGGTTTCGGATTGTTTATACACTTTGGACTGGCAACCGTTCATGGAGGAATCGATCTGTCCTGGAGTATGTTAGCAAATAAATCCTGGGAAGACGGAGAAATAACTCCCAATGCCTACTGGAAATTAGCAGACCGGTGGAATCCGGTCAATTTCAACACCGAAGAAATTGTCACTAAAGCAAAAAAAGCCGGTTTCAAATACATCGTATTCACAACTAAACATCATGATGGTTATACTATGTGGCCGAGTAAATACAGTGCTTTAGGGGTCAAACAGAAACTAAACGGACGTGATTTGGTTAGAGAGTTTACGGATGCCTGCCATAAAAACGGTATAAAAGTCGGACTGTATTATTCTCCACCTGATTGGTTGTTCGATGCACAGTACAAAAATTGGGATTATTCCGGAAAGAAAATCCTGGATATGGATCATAAGGAAATTAATCGACTACCAGAAAAACCAGCCGGACATGATCAGGCACGAAGAGAAATGGTTGCCAACCAAATGCGTGAACTACTTACCCAATACGGTAAAATCGATCTCTTTTGGTTTGACGGAGGAAGCGGTGAAATATCAAATGATGAAGTCAGAAAGTTACAACCGGGTATCGTCATTAACCGTCGAAACGGAGAACCCGGAGATTACGGAGACTCAGAAGGTACACTACCCACAAAACGATTCACCGGATGGTTCGAAACATGTGACCCATGCTGGCCCAGCCGTTGGTGGACTTATTCTACCAGCGACCGGATGGACACAGGAGCTGATGTAATAGAGAAATTGGTTATCCTGCGTGCCTGGGGAGGAAACTTACTGGCAAATATAGGCCCTTGTGCCGATGGAAGCCTGCCAAAAGAAGCCTTAGAGGCTTGGGATGAAATAGAAAAATGGATGAAACATTCCGGAGAATCCGTTTATGATGTGACCGGTGGTTCCTTCCCTGAGAAAGCCAACCAACCGACCACAATAAAAAAGGATATAGTTTATATACACGCATTCCCGAATTTCCATAAAACCATTGTTCTGAAAGAGATACAATCCTCTCCCAAGCAAGCGATATTATTACGGACAGGGGAAACCATTCCATTCTCTTATGCAGAAGGAGAGATCCACATACAGGTGTCTCCTGAAAAACGTTCACGTATGGTAGATACAATTAAACTGACATGGTAATAACTTCTAAACTTTATCTATCAATGAAAACTCTAATAATTTCAACATGTATCTTGTGTTTTACTGCCTGCACTGTAGAACACAAAAAAGCACCATTGACACTATGGTATAACACACCCGCCGATGCCACCGTCGCTGATAATCCCCATGCAGGCTACAAAGACGATCCGGAATGGCTGAAAGCTTTACCACTAGGCAACGGTTCTCTGGGAGCCATGATCTTCGGAGATGTACACAAGGAACGCATCCAACTGAATGAAGAGACCCTATGGTCGGGAAGCATGCAGCATTGCGATAACCCGGAAGCAGCCAAGCATGTGGAGAAGATCAAGCAGCTATTGTTCGAAGGCAAATACAAAGAAGCCACAGAGTTGACAAACCGTACGCAAATTTGTACCGGGAAAGGCTCCGGACACGGACAGGGTTGTAACGTCCCTTTCGGATGTTACCAAACCTTGGGAGACCTGTGGATCGACTTCGATAACAAATCTCCCTACACCGATTACCGTAGGGAACTGAATCTGGATAACGCGACAGTCCGAGTTTCTTACAAGCAAGGAGAGGCCAATTTCAAACGTGAAATCTTTATCAGCCACCCAGACCAAGCGATGGTCATGCGGTTATCGGCAGATAAAAAACAACAACTCGCTTTCACTTGTCGGCTGAACCGGCCGGAACGTTATTCCACTTATGCAGAAAACGAACAATTGATCATGGCGGGGGTTCTTTCAGATGGTAAAGGAGGCGACGGACTTCAATACATGACCCGGCTAAAAGCTGTGCCGGTAAATGGCTCCGTCACCTACTCCGATTCGACGCTGACAGTGAAAGGAGCCGACGAGGTTTTACTTTTCCTGACCGCCTCAACGGATTACAAAATGGAATACCCCTCCTACAAAGGACGCGATTTCCGCGGTATCACCGAAGCATCCTTAAACAATGCCGCCAAGAAATCATATAACCAGCTTTACAAAGCGCACGTAAAAGAATATGCTACCTATTTCCAAAGAACCTGCTTGTTGCTGACCGACGCCCCCGATACAATACCGACTGACGTAAAGGTACAAAACGCCCGGAAAGGAACGATAGACCCTCACCTATACGAACAGATGTTCCAATACGGCCGTTATCTCTTAATCGCGTCATCGCGACCGGGAACCATGCCTGCCAACTTGCAAGGAATCTGGGCTAACAAACTGCAGACAGCTTGGAACGGCGACTATCATACTGATGTCAATATCGAAATGAATTACTGGCCTGCCGAAGTAACCAACCTGTCGGAGTTGCACCTGCCAATGTTCGATCTGATCGCTTCGCTGGTTGAACCGGGAACCAAGACGGCACAAATCCAATACAACAAAAAGGGGTGGGTAGTACACCCCATCACCAATATATGGGGATATACTTCTCCGGGGGAAAGTGCTTCCTGGGGGATGCATACCGGTGCTCCGGCATGGATTTGCCAACATATCGGCGAACACTACCGGTTTACGGGCGATAAGGACTTTTTGCGTAAGACCTATCCGGTCTTAAAAGGGGCGGTTGAGTTTTACATGGACTGGTTGACTGAAAACCCGAAAACAAAAGAGCTGGTTTCCGGACCCGCCGTTTCTCCGGAAAATACCTTTGTCGCTCCCGACGGTAGCCATAGCCAGATCAGCATGGGACCAGCTCACGACCAGCAAACCATCTGGCAACTATTTGATGACTTCGCGATGATCTCCAACGAATTATCCATCGATGACGACTTTACCCGCCAGGTAGTCGATGCCCAAAAACGCTTGGCCGGAACGAAGATAGGTGCTGACGGACGTATCATGGAATGGGCGGATGAGTTTCCGGAGGTAGAACCCGGCCACCGTCATATTTCCCACCTGTTCGCCATCCATCCGGGATCGCAGATTAACATGCTGCAAACTCCCGACTTGGTTGAGGCAGCCAACAAATCGCTGGATTACCGCATCCAGCATCGCAGAGGGTATGTCGGTTGGAGTTCCGCCTGGGCAATCAGCCAATACGCCCGCTTGCATCAGGCTGAAAAAGCAAAAGAAAACCTGGATGATATCATCGGAAAATGCATCAACCCGAACCTCTTCACAATATGTCCTCCTTTCCAGATCGACGCTAACTTCGGAACAACGGCAGGTATAGCCGAAATGTTGTTACAGAGTCATGTGTACGATCAGGGACAGGAAAGCTATATTATCCAACTGCTCCCCTCCCTTCCCGCCGATTGGAAGAAAGGAGAGTTCTCCGGCTTAAAAGCCCGTGGAGGATTTGAAGTGGCTGTGAAATGGGAAAACGGAGAAATTGTAGACGCTTCCGTTAAATCGTCACAAGGGAACAAATGCCGTATCTGGTATAACGGCGACTATTTACAGACAAACGATTTGAAAAAAGGGGAAACCTGGAAATGGCATAAATAACATGAAAAATATGAAAAACTCAAGAAGAAACTTCTTTAAAAAAGGATTGGCGGGAGCTGTCGCATTAGGCACTGCCTCCATTACCCGACCTGTAACGGCAGCTACTGCCAAAGTGAATGCACCTGCTGCCAAACGCATCGTATTGATCTCACTCGATGGAATCTGCGTCGACGGATTCCTGAAAGCAAAAACACCGAATCTGGACGCATTACTGGCTGAAGGTTCCCTCTCATTGGACACACGCGTGGTCATGCCCTCGGTCACACTACCCAACTGGACCAGCCATCTTTGCGGAAGCGGTCCGGAACAACACGGCGTAGTCGACAATAGCTGGGAGATCTCCAAATTCGTATTACCCGCGATCGAGAAAGACAGTGCCGGATATTACCCCTCTGTGTTCAAAGTATTGAAAGACGCAATTCCGGAAGCAAAAACTGCCTTCTATTACAATTGGATCAACCTGTTCTATCCATACAACAAACAATATTTGGATGAAGTCAGCTATCTGGAAAACGATGCCTATGTGCCAAACTATGAGAAAGCACTCTCTTTCCTGATGGAGAACCGCAAAAAACCAACACTGGTATTCCTCTATTCCGTACATACCGACCATGCCGGTCACAAACATAAATGGATGTCACCGGAATACATACAATCCATCGAGGAAGCCGATGTAGAGATCGGAAAATTCATCGAAAAGATGAAACAGGAAGGATTATACAAAGATACTCATTTCTTGTTCCTGACAGATCATGGCGGTATTAACTACGGACATGGCGGAGTAAGTACAGACGAAATGATCGTCCCCTGGGGTATCGCCGGACCGGGAATAAAGAGAGGATTCAAGATCACGGAAGCCAATAACACGGTAAACACAGCAGCCATCATCCTGCACCTGTTCAAGATTAAACAACCCTTATCCTGGACAGGTGAAGTGATAAAGACAATATTCAAATAATCCTATAACAAAAAACAATGACAACACTCAAAAGTTTTCTACTTCTTTTGTGCATCAGCTTCTCTTTACAGGCTTATGGACAGGAAAAAGTAACCACCCGGGAAGTTCTGTCCTTAGACAAAGGATGGAGTTTTCATAAGGGAGATATCCCCTACCCGGTTATTAAAGGACACAACGCGACCTACCGGAACGCCAAAGCGGGATACGTGAGCGGAGCCGCTTCCCCGAACTACGACGATTCTTCCTGGCGCATCGTAAACCTTCCTCACGACTGGGCTATCGAAGGGAACGTAGATCCGGAAGCCAACCTTTCGCAAGGATACTACAATCGCGGTTTCGGTTGGTACCGCCGCAAATTCAAACTGTCTCCCGAAGATAAAGGGAAACATCTGGAAATACAGTTTGATGGTATCGCCACACATGCAACGATCTGGGTAAACGGAACCGTACTGCATCGTAACTGGTGCGGATACACCTCCATGTATATCGACATCACTCCGTATGCCACTTATGGGGATAATGTAAACACCATTGCCGTACGCGTGGATGCGGATGCCCAGGAGGGTTGGTGGTATGAAGGAGCCGGTATTTACCGTCATACCTGGCTGGTAAAACGTTCGCCGTTGCATATCATTACCGATGGTGTATTTGCTCATCCTGTAAAGAAGAACGACAACCAATGGGAAATACCCGTGGAAGTTTCTTTGTATAACTCGGGAAAGTTACCGGCAGACGGAGAAGTCGAAGTAACCCTGTTCGCTCCCGATGGCAAGCAAATGACAACACTGTCAAAAGCAGTCTCTGTCACAGCATTGAGAGAAAGTATTGCCAATCTCCCGCTGACCGTGTCAGACCCGCAACTTTGGTCACCCGACAATCCTACCCTCTATAAGGTAAAGACTACGGTGAAACAAAACGGCACCGTAACCGACGAGGTCGAAACCAAATGCGGTTTCCGTACAATCCGTTTCGATAACAACACAGGTTTTTGGCTGAATGGGGAAAACATCAAGATAAAAGGTGTTTGTAACCACCAGGATCATGCCGGAGTCGGTGTTGCTGTTCCCGATGCACTTTGGGAATTCCGCCTGCGCAAACTGAAAGAGATGGGAGTCAATGCCTATCGTGTAGCTCACAATCCGGTTGCCAAAGAGTTTATGGCTGCTTGCGACAGCATGGGTATCATGGTGTTGGATGAAAACAGGTTGTTCAACACTTCACCCGAATATGTTCGTCAACTGGAGTGGCAAGTACGCCGCGACCGTAACTGTCCGAACGTAATCCTTTGGTCTGTTTTCAACGAAGAACCGATGCAGGGTACGGAAAACGGGGTTGAAATGGTTCGCCGCATGTACGACGTAGTGAAAAAGATGGACCCGACACGCCCTATAACAGCTGCAATGAACGGAGGATTCTTCTCTGAATATAATGTATCGCAGGCTGTAGATGTCGGAGGGTTCAACTATCAGATCGAAAGTTACGACCGTTTCCACGAAGCCAATCCAAACCTACCTCTGACCAGTTCGGAAGACGGTTCCGCCTTTATGATAAGGGGTGAATATGTCACAGACCGGTCGAAGAACCTGATGGATTCATACGATACGCAATGTGCAGACTGGGGAGCCACCCATCGCAGAGCCTGGAAAGCCGTGGCAGAACGCCCCTGGATGGCAGGGTGCTTCTACTGGACCGGATTCGATTATCATGGTGAGCCGACTCCGCATCGCTGGCCTACAGTCAGTTCTTTCTTCGGTATCATGGACTTATGCGGCTTCCCCAAAATGGCTTATTACTTACACCAGGCACAATGGGTAAAGGATAAAGATATCCTGGAACTGGTGCCTCACTGGAACTGGCCTGCCGACTCCATCGGAAAGCCTATCAAAGTAATGGCATTGAGCAACGCGGATAAAGTAAAGTTATTACTGAATGGCAAAGTAATATCCGAACAAGTAGTCGACCCATATGAAATGAATACCTGGTCTGTTCCTTATAAACCAGGCAAACTGGAAGCCATCGGCTACAAGAACGGAAAGGTCGTCTCACGTGCCAAAGTGGAGACAACCAAGGACCCCGTCCAGGTTCGCCTGACACCGGACCGTAACAGTTTGGCCAGTGATGGTCGTGACGCTATGCCGATCACCGTAGAAGTGATAGACTCCAAAGGCCGTCATGTACCAACAGCCGACAATATGATGGAATTCACCCTGACGGGTCCCGCCGAAATCATCGGTGTAGGAAACGGTAATCCGAACTGCCACGAGCCGGAAAAGGGTAATAAACGCAGCCTGTTCTATGGACTTGCACAAGTCATCATCCAGAGCAAAGAAGGTTCAGGGCCAATCACTCTGACTGCCTCGACTCCGGGATTAAAACCGGCAACGATCACGATCAATACCGAAGAGGTCGCTCCCATACCATCCGTCGCACCAGAGTTTCCTCCAATGTTGCTGAACAGATGGGTAGCCTCTTCCCTTTCCACAGACAAACCTGACGCAACCCGTCAGATTGCCGATAACGATATGAACAGCTGGCAACCCGTTTCAAGTGGCGACCTGATCAAACTGGAAAATGCTAAATTCGTCATTTTACGTGCGACATTCAATCCTTATCAGGCCCATCGGGAAGAAGGCGGAAGTATCCTTTTCAAACAACTGACAGGGAAAGCCGAAATCTGGCTGAACGGTCAATTGATCGGCTCTAAAACGACAGATGAGGAAGAAGACTTCACCGTTGAATTTTCTTCTGTCAAGGATAGATGTGACCTGCGGGTACTGCTGAATGGTGCGACAGGTGAAGCTGTAGGCTTAAAAGGAAATGTAACAGTCCGGACGAAACTGGCTGTAAAATAAGAGATACTATTTCACTACAAAAAACGGAGATACTGCCGGTGGCTGGTATCTCCGTTTTTGATAATAATCAGCTAAGAATCAAAAACACATTCCCTCTACTTTACTCCCATCCCGGATTTTGAATTAATGACGGGCAACGTTTCAACTCTTCCTGATAGATTGGCCAGAGATAAGAACGCGGGGAACTGAATACACGGCCGTCATTCACTACGATACGTTTCATTTTATACTTTTTATCACCAATGATTATCTTTCCGTCCGGATCTTCCACCGGCTTCATTCCATGGGAAAAACGTTGTGTTCTGGCATAAGGCCAGCTATCAGCGTCCCTATAGGCCCTTTCCTGAGCAAGTTGTTCCGTATCATCCGGCTCCATATACAAACGAGCCGTCCAGTAGCGGAAGTTTTCATAAAAAAACTCTACACGACGTTCGCGTTGAATATAGCTATTCATCAACTTTTTATCCGTTTTAGTTTCCGGAGGCATCGGAGCCATGAATGAACGGGCACGAACTTCATTTATCAATTTATAGATTTCTTCGTTCGGACCGCTTAGCTCATTGACAGCTTCACAATAGATGTAAATAAAAGCAGGAAGTCTCCATACCCCCGGGCCATTAATAACATGCCCTCCATGACCTCTTGTCCAACCATCTTTATAAAATTTACGCAGATAATATCCGGTATGGGAAGCCTGATCCAGATAACTGCCGCTCACTGCATCATCACCGGAAGCTGTATTCAATTGCTGTCCTCCATACCAAGAACCGTGGTAACGGATATCACGGTATAGACGCGGATCACGACGAATGCCTTCATACGGATTTTCATCATCATAACCATCAGACTTTGCACGGTCTGCATAAATAGGATAACCATAACCATCCGGCCCGATATATTCGTACTCATCCACCTGCTCCTGCAGAGGACGCTGGCGGGCATGTCCACCTTGGCTGGGAGGCAGGATATCTCCGGACCATCCGGTATCCTTATCTCTTGTTACAAACCATACCCATTCATTCATGATTGCTTCCATCTCAAAGTTCATACGCCACAAACGTTGTTGAACTTTTTCATTATTCGTATCTGATTTGCCATCAATATCCTTAAAATCACTTGCTTCATATTTGTTATACAACTGATACCGGTTCGAACCATCTCCCTTTTTGGCATCCATAACTGCTTTGGCCGCATCTCGCGCTGCTTCCCAGCGCTTAACGTCATAGCTATATTCGTTCTTAAAGACACGGGTATCATTAGGCAAACTTCCTCCATTCCATAGTGGAGTAGCCTGCATCCAGCGGATTATAGCTTTCAATCCCAGACAAGCCCCTTTATCGACGCGACCGAAATAATTACCGCCATTTGAAGCATCCACCCGGGCATATGCCTCATCCGCATCTGCACATATCTTATCGGCAATAGCGTGAAAAGACTCTTTTGTAAAAGTCATATCATCGTCAGGATTGATTACATGGTCAACATATACCGCTTCACCATAAGCCCGAAGTACCAGATAATGCAGATAGCCGCGCAAGAAATAAACCTCACCGATACGCCTGTTCAGGTCTCCTTCACGTCCACTCTGTGGATTATCGGGTGTATTATACCGGGCAACTCCTTCCAGGATAATATTTGCTTTACGAATCCTGGAATATAAACCATTCCAATACTGACCGACATCGCTGCCGTTAGGCATTTTCTGCAGAGCCCCATAGTTGCCTACATGGAATTGATGAGGAATGGCTCCTTCATGGCTACTGGCTGAACATTCATCTGAAATACTGGATAAGCTGAAGTGGTTGAAATAAATCAACGGCTTATTGGCCGATTTACAGTTGGCATATAAATCTGATACCAGCCCATCCACTTTCTCGTAACGTGTGAAAACCTGTTGTTCTGTAGTTTTATCATCCGGAGTCCTGTCCAGATAATCTTCACATGAAGTAAATACGGAAAGACAAGTTGCCAATCCTGCTAATAAAAATATTTTATGCTTCATCTTTTCTTCGTTTATTAAATTAATAAGTGATATCAACGCCAAAATTGAAGATCCGCTGGATAGGATACCAGGCACCGTTACCCTTCTTTGTTTCAGGGTCTACATCCACATCTTTCAATCCGTCAAATGTAACCAGATTCATACCTTGTGCATAGAAACGTACATTTTGGAATCCGGCAAAACGGATCCAGTTTTTCGGTAATGAATAGCCAACTTCCACATTCTTCAAACGCAGATAAGAGGCATTATACAAATAAAGACTGCTACTTTCATTCTTATTGTTCTCGTAAGCACCGATCGTAAGTCGCGGATAGGTGGCCACATCCTTTGTCTCTTCCGTCCAACGGTTCAGGTGCATCGGTTTTACCTTACCTATCTGGTCTTGTTCGTATGCCGGAAAATCCCAGGTGGCAGGACCATTCAGCAACAAACTCGTACTGGCAGCTCCCTGGAATAAGAAACTAATATCAAAGCCTCTATACTGGATTCCCAACGGGATACCAAACTGTATCTCCGGAGTACGCGGATTCCCCATAGCACGCCTGTCATCATCATTAATCACACCATCACCGTTCAGGTCTTTATAAACAACGTCACCCGGATACAACTTACCCCATTGCTGGAAACCGTTATTATTGTTCATCGCATTCAACTTGTCGGCTTCTGCCTGATCGTAAACGAAATGATCTACTTCATATACAAAATGTTCATCGATGCGTTTACCGGTATTCCGACGCCAATCGTCCGCATAGACCACTTCATTCATAAACTGGATTTTGTTGCGGGCAAAAGTGAAGTTCGGTTTAATATAATAACGCAGGTCTTTTCCGAAACGTCCGTTCCAACCGACCTCAAAATCAATCCCACGATTATCTACAACACCTGAGTTGAGAAACGGAGCATCCTTCCCTACAATTTGTGGGAAACCCAGTTTATCGCTACCTCCTAAATAAGTAATTATATCAAAACGGTGTTCATGGAAATAGTCGGCACTAATTGTTAAACGTTCACCGAAAAATGAGGCATCAACACCTACATTTAGCTTCCGTGCCTTCTCCCAAGTCAGGTTCGGATTCGCAAAATTCCCTTCGCTAACTCCACCTGTCCACTGGTTAAATTCATTTTCTCCAAAATCATATCCACTGCCATCACCATAGAATTGTAAATAAGCAAAACGATCGCCATCATTATCTGAAATCTTATCGCTACCTACTAATCCGTAAGAGGCCCTTATTTTCAGCATATCCAACCATTTGCTGCTATTCTTCATAAAGTTTTCACGGGAAATGACCCAACCGATAGAACCGGCAGGGAAAGTGCCATACCGTTTGCCGGGGGCAAAATTCTCCGATCCGTTATAACCAACATTAAATTCAGCCAGATATTTATTTGCATAAGCATAAGTAGCCCGAGCTGTCAACCCCTGATAACGGTAAGCAACACGGTTGTCGATGGTACGGTGTGAACGGTTGAACAAGACCATCCCTGTTACATCATGCTTTTCGAATGTACGCATATAGTCCAACTTCAACTGGTAATAGGTTTTCGCTTCGGCTTCGTTATGGGAAAAGCCGTTAACGATCGTTTCATCCTGTGCATACCAGGGATTACCTTTGATATAAGTCCCGTCATAAGGAGCACTGTTATTCATATAGTATGAGCCATAGCTCCCTTCACCCGGCTGAAAAGTAGCATATCTTGCATAACTCGCATAACCATCGGAACGATCACCCAATACGCGGTTAATCCAGTTTCCTTCTTTAGCGTCATAAGAGAATACACCTTCCACACGTAAACCTTTCGTGATAAAATCCAATTTATGACCAATAGAGAAAGAGCCATTCAGGTAGGTCTTCTTTTCTGTCAGACTACCTGTTCTGGATAATTCTCCTAAGATATTACGACGGTGTTTATAATCTCCGTACAAAAGTCCGTACGGATTTTCCAATACAAATGTTTCGTTCTCCGGATTCCCATTGTCCGGTACAGTGATAGGCAGATAGGAAGGCTGCGTATTACATAAGGCGACAATCCTGTCGGCTGTTGTTCCCGGTGCCTTACGATCCGTAATCTGGGCTCCCAAATCCAGCTTGATATAAAAATCTTTCGTAATATCGACATCTACATTGGCGCGGAAGTTATAACGCGTGAAGTTGGCCTGCGTGTCCGTATCCGTCATGTCGGTATGCCTGTAATTACCGCTTTGAGTGTAATAGTTAGCCATTACATAATAGCGGGCACGTTCCGAACCACCTCGTACAGACAGACTATAATCCTGCTGTACACCCGGTTTGAATGCATAATCAAAATAATCCCAGTTATATCCAAGACCATCCGAATTATCTCCTTTCGCAATCCGATAATTGTCGATAGCCTGCTGAGTGAACAATCCTAATTTAGAAGGATCCGTACCCGGATTAGTATTGATCATTGCTTCATTATATAAAGTAGCATAATCGGCCGAACCCAAATAAGTCGGGAATTTTACAGGACTGTTTGTTCCGGCAGAAGCTTTAAAGTTTACATTCGGCTTTTCAGAAACTTTACCACGTTTGGTCGTGATAATGATCACACCGTTCGCACCGCGTACACCATAAGGTGCAGTTGCCGAAGCATCCTTCAGGATAGTAAATGTTTCAATTTCTTCCGGTGCCAGGTAACTCATATCCCGTTCCACCCCATCCACAATTACAATAGGTGACTGATCTCCATAGGTAGCCATACCACGAATACGGATATCCGATTTATCAACTCCCGGTTCGCCTCCGCTGAACTGATTCACCATCAGACCCGGCATACGTCCGGCCAGTGCATTGTTCAGATTGGCGGTAGGGCTCTGTTTCAGATCTTTAGTCGTAATAGTAGCCACAGAACCCGTGATCGTAGCTTTTTTCTGAGTAACATAACCTACTACCACCACTTCTTCCAAAGCCTTGGTATCCTCCACCAAAGTCACATTCAGCGTATGTTTCCCACTCAGATTAATTTCCTGAGGCTGATAGCCGACATAGGAAAAGACAAGACTAGCCTTTGAATAAGGTGCTACAATCTCATAATGACCATCCACATCGGTAATAATACCGGTCATGGTACCCTTCACCATGACATTCACTCCCGGTAATGGTTCTCCGAAGTTATCAAGCACTTGCCCCATCACTTTAAAGCCCTCCTGGCTGACTTCCGCAACAGAGGGAAATGTTTCCTTAGGATAAACCATCACCTGTCCTTTTTCTACTTTGAACGTGCAATTCTGATTCGCCAATAAAAGGGTCAAGGCCTCCTCCAATGTTACATTCTGTTTGTATACACTCACCCGTGTATTATCATTCAGAATATTGTCTGAATAAATAATACTCACCTGCGCCTGTTCCTGTAGTAATTCCAGCGCTTGTTTCAGCGTTAAGTTATTCACCGATAAACTCACCTGCGACTTCAGTACATTGGCACAGACAGATAATGAAACCAGGCTACAAACACCCAAAGCCAATACTTTTCTCCATCGTTCTTTCCCACGAGGGAAACTTTCCTTTAGGATACTTCCTCCCATAATACCAGATTTAAATTGTTAAACAATAAAAGATAAAAAAACACTTTTCCTATAATAATTACTTGGTCGTTATTTCATAAAACAATTGATTTTCTGAGCTATAATCAGGAACCAGAATACTCATTACCACATCCAGAGTTTCCATTGCAGTATTCCTTATATCTAAATCGCCGGATATCCTGTAATCTTTATATTCCGGCTTAAGAAGTGTGATTTGTATATTGTATACTTTCTCCAGTTTATGCAAAACATTGTATAATGGTTCTTTCCTGAATTTCAATTTACTGTTGATCCATGAAATATAATCCTGTGGATCTACTATTTTAAGCTCTTCCTCCCCCGATGCGGAGAAGAAAGTATAAAGCTGATCGGGCGCCATCACTATTTGTCCGGCACTACCATCCAGAGCTATCTTACCTGAGACTAAGACTGCTTCAAATTTATTAAGTGATTTATCGATGGAGACATTAAACTGTGTGCCGAGCACCTCCACCGCTTTATAAGCTGTCTGCACAATAAATTTGCGATCAGACTCCTTAGCTACTTCAAAATAAGCTTCACCATCCAGATATACTTCCCGCTTATTTGCCGTAAATTCAATGGGATAGGCCAAAGAAGAACCAGAGTTTAGATATACTCTTGTTCCGTCTTCCAAAATAAGGGTAGAACGTTTACCATAAGGAACATGGATTGTATTTAATGTATGTTTTTTTTCCCCAGAGATTTCCACAGTATCATTTATGACAATTTGCCCCCGTCTGTTATAAGCAACGACCACAGACGTATCGGCCAGCTTTATCCTTTTATCAGCTTGTAACGTCAATGTTATTTCCGTTTGATTGCGACCTGTAGCCAAAGCCTTTTCATAATCATAGTAAGGTTCTTTGCCGGAAGGTGAAAAGAAAAAGAACAGCAGAATAGCTGCAACACCGGCAATTGCCGAAATATAGTAAGCAATATATCGGGGCAATCGCTTTCTGCGTATTTTGTCCATGATAAATCGTACCTCTTCCTGATCTGCTTCCCCTTTCTGCATTGCATAATACACATCAGCAGAGGCCCACAAAGACTGTAATTGAGCAAAGCGGGCTTTGTTTTCATTGCCTGACTCAATCCACAGAAGTATCTCCCGTGCCTCTTCTACAGAACATTGTCTCTCTATAAACCGTATTAATATTTCGTCGTTCATTTCCTGTTTTATGTCGGATACAAGAGAAGAACAACATTTTCAGGTTTTACCCTAACCATAATATAGTATTAATTCATTGACGGAATTAATTCTTACCATATTTGAATGTTACTTTTCTCTTGAAAGAAAAGTAACCAAAAGTAGGTTCATCTTTCTAAATCCGCATCTATCCTTATTGTGTTTTTCGGTATGTAATGAAAAGCTGTTGCAGGGGAAGTATTAATTTCCTCCTTAGGACACACCAATTTCCTAAGGAGGAAATTCGCGTTTCCTGCCTGGGAAATTACAGTTTCCTGCGCAGGGAACTAGAGTTTCCTAAGGATGGAATTGTCAGGAAACTGGAGTTTTCATATCGAAAGACTACGAAGAAACTGTAATTAATTGATTAATAACAAATAAATGCAATTTTAATACAGCTGTATATCTATGCTTCTTTCTATCTCGATGGTAAGTATAAAAAATATTTTCTGCTGTAATTAGTTTGATCTTTCCCATGATCGGACGTTTTAGTTATTGTCAGAAATGAATGTTTCAATTTTTTCTATATTAGAGACTCACATTCTAAGAGGGAAATATATTAATTCCGCCAATCGGTTAGTACTCTTACTTTTTTATCAGAAGAAACTGAAGTATACAAAACAGAATGGTAAAATAATCTTTTGATAAATCGCTTCTCAATTGCTTTAAGGCGTTGCTTATATGATATTCCACGCCTTTTATCGAGATTCCCAATTGTTCGGCAATTTCTTTGTTTTTTAATCCACTATAACGGCTTAGCATAAAAATCTTCCTGGTTCGGGGTGGTAATTTCTCTAAAGAGGCTGCTATAGCACTGGTTAGCTCTTTCGTTGTAAGTATCTCCAATGAATCATCCTCCAGAACATATACATTACTTCTTTGATAAACGGCATATTCACTAAGATTATCGATAGGAATAGTTTCTAGTTGCAGACTCTTCAAATAGTTCAGGCATTTGTTGCGGCTGACCACCATCAGATAGGTTATCAGACAGGTTTTATCATCCAGATTTCCTCGTTGTTCCCAAAGAGCCAGGAATGTATCTTGTACAATCTCTTTTGCCACCTCCTGGTCCACTACATAGATATTGGCGAAAGAATGCAGACGGGGCCAATAAGACTTGACCATTTGTTCGAAGACTTTTTCATTGCCGTTTTTTAATTGCTGTATCGGAAAAGACTGATCCATAATCTAAATGGAATTTTATCCATCAGTTCCCGAAGTGGATGGTTTATAAATAAAGAAGCGTGAGAACTGTTGATATATCTAAATTCGAGGCTCTCGACTGCCCATAACTCTGATATAAACAACAGGCTCACGCGCTTTATCCTGAATACACAGATATGGAACACATACCTGCCAGCGTATAACAAGAAAAAGAACATGAGCGTTTAGTTGCCTATTATCCAGAGTTATTGAAATTGTCGAGATTTCGAATTTAGGATAATATCTTTAAACGCTTATGTTTTATTAATAAGTTGCAGAATCAGCAACGCTTTGCCTGCCTGCACATTCATCGCAAATATAAATAGAAGATATGGAATTCTTAAGCCTCTGCTCCATTTTTTTACAAGAATCGAAATACTTATAGCTACCAGAGATAAAAATCTTCCTCCATTTTGCTGAATTAACAGATATTGTTTATCATAAAAAAAGCCTGAAAGAGTTATTCCTTCAGGCTTTTTTTATGATAATTATGTAAGATTATCTCACCAGTTTCAATTCCTCGATCAAACGTGGGCATTTTCCCCACTTGTCGATCATGTAAAGTACATAACGGATATCCACTGCAATACAACGCTGCAAATCCGGTTCGAATGCGATATCGCCACTCATTGCTTCCCAGTTTCCATCGAAAGCAAGACCGATCAAACGGGCATTTTTATCGAAAACAGGGCTACCGGAGTTACCGCCTGTTATGTCGTTGTTCGATAAGAAGCAAAGCTGTAATTCCCCTTTTTCATTAGCATACTGGCCAAAATCCTTGCTACGGATCATATCCAGGATTTCAGGCTGTACCCAGAATTCATCGTCTTCCGGATTTTCTTTTTCCAGAATACCTTTTTCCGTAGAATAATAATCATACCAGGCGGCATCATACGGATGGTATCCACCGATTGAACCGTAGCTTAAACGCATGGTAAAGTTTGCATCCGACGAAAGGGCTTCATCAGGATACATTTCTTTCAGACCGGCAAAATACAGACGTTCGCCTTTTTCTATATCGTAATGGGCATCCCCCATGAACTGCTGCAATTCGAACAGAGAGATCAATGTAGACAGACTCAGTTCTGCTGCCGGATCTTTCTTCAGTTTTGCATACAGTTTCGGATTCTTCAGCATCTTCTCGATATTATCGTAAGATAAAAGTGAAGTCTTTTTAAAGACATCCGCCGCATATTTAGCATAGTCTCCTTTATACTTTTTATCGACTTTCTGATAGATATCCGGAAGATACTGGGCAGGAACACGCTCTTTCACCACCTTCATCATGGCGGCGAGTACTTTCTGGTCGAGAGTAGCATCGTAATCCTTAAAGAACGGTTTGATCTTATCTTCCAGGACAACGTCTATTTCCTCCGGAGTAGAACCGCTGACATCCACACCCTGCACCATACGTGCCAGACGCACAATTTCAGTTCCGCTGACAAACGCTTCCATCAGATAAGTCGATACATTCTTATATTCATCGGTTGAAGTATACCCTTTTTCCAACAAACCTAATACTTCACCATATTTAGCCTGACGCTCCGGAGTCTGGCTCACCCAGTTTGCAAAAGCAGCTTCTTCCTCCTTCTTACGCTCCAATACATTCAGGTTAGCTAAACCACGGTTCATTCCGATCGAATTCTTCCAGTAATTGGAACTACCGGCATATTTGGAAGCATATTTGATACGTACTTCGTCACTGGCCAGCATGGCTTCTTTCCAGATAGCCTGCTTAACACCACGTACATCGATACGGGGTTTATTACTGTCTTCAATACGTTGTTTCACCCCCCAAGAGGATAGATAACGGTCTGTACTTCCCGGAAAACCGATCGTCATGGCGTAATCCTTATCCTGATATCCCTGCAGAGAAACTTCAGCTACATATTTAGGACTATAAGGTTTGTTATCCTTGTTATATGCTGCCGGCTTATTATCTGCATCAGCATATACGCGGAATACAGAAAAATCGCCCGTATGACGTGGCCACATCCAGTTATCGGTATCACCACCGAACTTTCCTACTGAACTGGGTGGAGCAAATACCATACGCACATCGTTAAACACATCATATACAACCAGGAAATATTTGTTATTATTATAGAAAGGCACTACATCGGCTGCCTGAAACTCTGTGTTTCCGATAGAATCGCAAATAACCTGTCCGATAGAGTCGGCAGCGGCCAAACGAAGATATTCTTCTTCGATATTAGCGATTTCACCGTTGATACGGTCGCTTACGTCTACTGTTTCACGCAGGTAACGTACGCTTAAGCCCGGAACAGGCAATTCTTCTTCTTTGGTCTGAGAGACAAAACCATCTTTCAAATAATCGTGTTCAACACTACTCAACTGTTGGATCGAACCAAAACCGCAATGGTGATTGGTAAAGACCAATCCTTCTTCCGATACGGTAATACCGGTACATCCGCCACCAAAAATAACAACAGCGTTGGCCACACACGGGTCAGTTTCACTGTAAAGCTGCTCATAGGACGGGACAAATCCCAGTTCCTGCATTTTCGCCAGATTCTGTTTGTTTAATTCCTTCAGAACCCACATACCCTCATCGGCATATACCTGGCCTGCAGCAATCAGAAGCAGTAAAACTGCCCACACCTTCTTCATAAAATTCATTCTTTTATTTATTCTATTAGTAATTTGATATTCTTTGCATTTACACGAGCTCCCAGCCACTCCCGTATTTTTTGTTGCTCTTTTTCATTGATGCGTTCTTTACTTTTCAGGTAAACCAACATGACCGTATCCTGCTTCATGCTGTCGGTCGTCATGATATAGGTATTCGAGCAGGAAGCTTCAAGAACCGCCGGAAACAGCACTTTCATTTCCGGAATTAACTCAGATGTAATACGTGAAGCGCTTTTATAATGATCGACTGTCCGTTTCAACGAATCGATCTGTATGGATTGCACGCGGAGCACTTCTTCGCTATTTTTATAAAGATCCTGCATCAACATACTCTTCAGTTCGTTAATGTCTGTGGCCTCCTGGCCAAAACCTTGCTGGACGACTAACGAAACGTCTTTCAAACCATATTTACGAAGTCGGCTCCGGGCTATTTCAATCATCGGGTCCGGTACATTTTCCCCGATCAATACGACCTTTACCTCTTTCTTCTCACTCGTATCCGTTACCGTTTTGCTCAATATCTGCGTATTCGGAAAAGCTAACTCTTCCGCCACAAAATTGGTAACCCGGTCATTGAAGTAACTGGAGCGGATCAGGTTATAACTCAGAAAAAGACTGGGAACAATGGTAAAAAAGACGATTACACCGACATACCGTGTCACCACTTTCTCCCGTTGCTTATCAAGAAATATCTTTTTAGGATACTTCAGAAGCCGAACCACCAGAAAAGTAGCCAGACTGATAAATACCGTATTGATAAAATAGAGATAAAAAGCACCGAAGAAATAATAAAGGTTTCCGCTGGCTAACCCGAAACCGGCTGTACAAAGCGGTGGCATCAAGGCCGTAGCAATAGCCACACCCGGAATCACATTCCCCTTACTTTTTGTCGAGCTGGCTACAATTCCGGCCAATCCTCCGAAGAAAGCGATCAACACATCATACACGGTCGGTTGCGTACGCGCCAACAATTCACTTTGCGCCTCACTGATCGGAGAGATAAGAAAAAACAAGGTGGATGTAATCACACTAAAGACCGTAGCCGTTAGAAAATTGCGGAAAGAACGTTTGATCAGTTCATAATCGTAGATACCCAAACCAAGACCGAATCCCATAATTGGTCCCATCAACGGAGAGATTAACATCGCACCGATAATCACCGCCGTAGAGTTCGTGTTCAAACCCAAAGACGCGACGAAAGTTGCAAATATTAAAACCCAAAGATTGGTACCTTTAAAGTCAATACCTTTTTTTATGGATTCTACTGTTTCAAGTTCATTTTCCTTCTCCTGACGGACATCAAAATTACGAACAAAGAAGTCTCTTATTTGCTTGTGTAACACTCCTTTTTCCATCCCACTCTCTTGTATTGATAAATACTCCGACTAATAGCCTCACCTTAACCGTGCAAAGATAGAAATAGTATCCCGAAATAAAAAATAAGAAATGTAAACAAGAATAAGCAACATAAGCTCCAATCAGTAGTTGATTTTCATTAACTTTGCACACAGTAGACAAACAGGTTCCGGAAAGGGGCTTATCTAAATATTTATATAAAAATGAAACTCTGTTTAATTCTGATGTACATGCTTACCAACACATTCTTTATTGTAGCCAATAATGCTACAACCAAAGAAGCTTTGAGCATGAGCCTAAAGTCTGCATCCTCTACAGAAAAAAAGCTGGAAACACTGACCAACCTAATGGATATTTCCCGTCAGGAAGAGCAGGTTGAATACGCAAAAGAACTATATAAAGAGGCACTTGCCGATAACAACGATCATTATAAAGAGGTCGCTCTCACAGAAATACTCCGGTTCTATGTCAACAACGATATTAAAGACAGTACCAGTGTATACATGGAAAAAGCCAGACAGGAACTGAAAGGAAAAGCACGTGATTTTCTAGTTACTTATATGCAAACGATCATCGATGTACGCGTTGTGTTTTATACGGAAGGAGAAGACAGAAAGAAGCTGATAGAACAATACCGGCTCAAACTGGAAACAGATAAGAAGCTTTCGTCCCTTGAAAAAATGTCGATCAACTATGTTCTGGGAATGGCCTATAGCAACCGGATTGAACCGGGTAATGAGGAAGAACTACAAAAAATGGTAAGTGAGCGGTTTAAGGAAGTGATCGCTCTTTCGGAAAACATACCGTTACAATACTCTTATTTGTTCCGTTTGAACTCATTCAGCATTCTGACTCTTTATTCTCCCGACACTTCGGAACAAATAAAATATGCAATCCGTTATCTGGATATGCAGAATGAATACGCTGAAACAAAAGAAATGAAAAAACGCCCTTACGTCACAAAGCGGCATTTATTGAATGCTTATTCTTCGCTCGCCCTTTCTGCCAAAACGCTGGGAAAAGACATCGCAACGTCCTATTATCGGCATTTCATGGAATTAAATGGCAAATATCCTGAGGATGCCGGTTTTTCCGCTGAATATGACCGTTTTTACACATCACTGAATTTCTATCGATTGATAGAAGATTATCCTAAATCTATCAAATATTGCGATTCGATTATCCATTATTTCCGCCATTCAGGTTTGAAGATCGACCTATCGGAACATGTCGTATCGACACTCAAGGATAAAATAGATATGTTAGACAGCCTCCACCTGTATAAGGAAGCCTTTTATGCTCATAAAGAATACGCAACCCTAGTGGATTCTGCACGAATGAAGAATATAAATGACAAGCTGGAAGACCTGGAAATCAAGAAACGGGTGGATGAACTGGTTATAGAAAAGAAAGCACTGGAAATTGATTTGCAGAAAAGTCACAACCAGCTCTATCTGTTTCTATCCTTATTTATACTGGCCATCAGTTCTGCTGTTTTCGTTGCATTCCGTTTATGGAAAATTAATTCCTTATATAAGAAATTACAGGAATCAAACCGCCAGGTTATTCTCGCCAGTGAAAAAGCACAAGAAAGTGAGAGGATGAAGAATGCGTTTATTAAGAACATGTGCCATGAAGTTCGTACGCCTTTAAACGCAATCAATGGTTTTGCCGAACTGATCACGACTGAAGACATCTCTCTGGAAGAAAAACAAGACTTCAGCAAGATTATTTTTGAAAATTGCAACCATATTACTTCCATGATGAACAGCGTACTGGAGATCGCTCAGTTAGATAGTAATAAAGATGATCTTCCGTTGTCAGCAGTTAATATCCACCTACTTTGTTCCTGTGAAATGGAACAGATAAAAAGACTTTACGGCAAACCGGGCATAGAATACAAACTCGAAGGTAACCGCGAAAAGGATCTGGCTTTCACAAACCAAAGTCATTTCAGCCTGATCCTGTCGCATCTGTTGAACAATGCGAACAAATTCACAGAAAAGGGTAATATCACGCTCTCTTACAACCCGGAAGAAGAGCAGAACCGAATGGTCATAAGCATAACTGATACCGGCTGTGGCATTTCGGCGGATAAACGCGAATGGATATTCGAACGGTTCACTAAAGCGAACGATTTCGTTCCGGGATCAGGACTTGGACTATATCTGTGCCGCCAGATCGCTCACCGGATGAAAGGTAACATTTGTGTAGATCCGGATTATACAACCGGATTACGCATTATTCTGACAATCCCGATCAAACCGGAATAAATCTATTTCTTCTTGGTGAAATAACGTCCTACATAAGGTAATTCCTGCAACGGAAGATCCCGTTTGATCACAATACCTACGAAAAAGAAAAGCAACAAAGTACGGTAACCCAAACGCAAAATCTCCGATTCAATCGTAGGTTGCATACCGGCCAGAAAGAATACTGCGGCCAAAACCGAATAGATTACAACAGATTTAATATCATATTGGATCGGGAACTTCTTCTGTCCGATAATGTATGATAATGCCATCATAATAAGGTTACTTGCAAAAGAGGCCCAGGCACAAGCCATATATCCGTATGTCGGAGCAAAAAACACAATAATCAGGATCGTTGTAATACAACCTATTGTTGAGAAATAAGCCCCCCACTGCGTCTGATCGATCAATTTATACCAGAATGACAGGTTAAAATAGATGCCAAAGAACAATTCGCCCAGCATAACGATAGGAACGACACGCAAGCCCGGATAATAATCAGCAGGCACAATGTATTTAAACAGGTCGATATAGAACATCACACCAAGAAAAATAATCAAAGAGAAGATGATGAAATACTTCATTGCTTCCGAATAAGACTTTTTACTGTCATCATCCTTGTTCTTCGCAAAGATAAACGGCTCATACGCATACCGGAAAGCTTGCGTAAACATGACTAGTACAACAGCTATTTTAAAGCAAGCACCATATATCCCCAACTGGGTATTCGCCAGTTCCTTATCTTCAAATAAAAAAGGAAATAGTATCTTATCGGCTGTCTGGTTGAAAATCCCAGCGATTCCTAAGATAAGAATAGGGAAAGAATAAGTAAGCATCTGCTTTAGCAATACAAAACTAGCCTTTTCCCGCAGTCCAGGAATCATATCCGGCACCAACAAGACAAGTGTAACAAGTGTAGTAATCACGTTAGCAATAAAGATATAGCCCACCTGATAATCTGGAATATAGAACCATTCCACCAGAGCCGGAGCATGTTCATACAACCACGGACAAGCAATAAGGAAAAAGAGAACTAAAACGATATTCAGGAAAATATTAATCAGTTTGATAGAAGCAAAGCGCACCGCTTTCCCTTGATAACGAAGAAAAGCAAAAGGAATACAGCAAAATGCATCTACAGCCACAATGCCTGACATCATCCCGACAAACTCCGGGTTAGAGGCATAACCTAAGGAATTGCTGATCGGTGTCAATGCACTGAATATTAAAACGACAAACAACGTTGACGTAAAAGCGATACTGAACAAAGTCGTAGCATATACCCGCATAGGAAGAGTTATCTCTTTCTTATTTATAAAACGGAAAAAACCGGTCTCCATTCCATAAGTAAGTATAACCATCAACAATGCCGTCCAAGCATATAAATTTGTAACGATCCCGTAGTCACTTTGCGTTGCCAGTACGCGTGTATACATCGGAACCAGCATCCAGTTCAGGAACTTTCCGACAATACTACTAACGCCATAAATCGCAGTCTCTCCTGCGAGCCGTTTCATACCTCCAGCCATAATCCGAAATTATTTATAAAACAAACCACAAAACTATTAAATAATATCTCCACTATTTGAATTATTTTCTGGCCCTTTCACAGTCCTATCAACAAAAATGAACTAACAGTTTAAAATCAAGCCCTTAAAAATATACTCAAAGTTCAATAAAAAAGAAAAAGAACGTTTTTTTGGCCCTTTTTTGGCCCTTTTTTGGCCCTTTTCTAATTATCATCTTTAGAGGATAAGCATTCTTTCATCATTTCATTCAATCCGATATTCATAGCCTTCTGCAAAATCTTCACATTTTCTTCATAGGCTGGGCTAAGTATATAATAAGTACCACTACCCTTTCCTTCAACATTTAGCCATTTACGCTCTACAAGTTTATCAACAACTTTACGAGTTTGCTTTCTTGTCAGTCTTCCCTCAAACAGACAAACGATTTCTCCCATCTTTATCTTACCATATTTTTCCAGATATGGCCTGACGACATTGAATGCTTGGTCTTCATCCCAGTCTGTAAGTTTTATATATTCTGCCTTCTGATCCGTAAATACATAGTACTCTTTTGATAAAAGATAATAAATACCGTTTGTATGTCCTTTCTTTTCAATAAGTTTCCGTTGAAGTAATGACTTTACAGATTGTATATCCAGTTTTTTCCTATTTATGCCGCGTTTTATTTGTTCAAGTGTCACAATTTCAAAAACAGAAAGTTTCCTGTTTTCCGGCAAAGAAGACTGAACAGATTCAATAAACAAAGCGAATGCCTGATCTTCAATAACAGATGAAATACTTAAATAAACATTGAAACAGTCCGATTTAGAATAATCAGGAATTGTTTTCCCTTCCATAAGTGTATTATAAAAGATTTTATCAATGCCTTGTCCGGAGCGCTCAACAACTCCTGTTTTTTGTAAAACATCAGCCAGCAAACGATTTCTGGGAGTACTTGGGACTGTCAATAAATTATCAATAGTTACCCCAAAAGGGAAGCTTCCCGGATTAACAACATCCAATCGTTTAGGATACTGCTTTATAACTATTTCCCCATTTCTCCTATAATCACGATGAGTAATCGCATTATTTACCGACTCACGAATAACCTCCTCATTAAAAAAAGGAATATTAAAGATATAGGCACCTTCTTGTATCGGTACGCTTCCATTCCTCAAATCGATCATTTGCCACAATTCATCGATCAAAAGGAAAAAGGCCTTACGAAAAGAATAACGATTATCAAAATGGATCTGTGATTCCGTATTGCGATATTCCAACATAACAGCACATTGAGGCAAATATTTTTTAAGAATATCTTCTTTCCCCAATAAGATAAGAGCTGCATTTGTCAGTTTTCCATCTTTCAATAAATCCAAATCAACTAAAACCTGATAATCAGAAAGCGCTCTAAATCGGGGATTATTCTGTTTAAGTGCATATTTTTCCTTCATAACCTCCAAAGCCCGTAAATCGAGATCCGACAAAGTAAGATTTTCGCAAACTTGTTGGGAGAAATCCGGTTCCTGTTCTTGCAGAATTTTTAAAAGAACTTCATCCGACATCGGTTTCAGCTCTTCCCCAATACGCATTAATGTAACATAGCCTAAAATACAACGTCTTCGTTCTGAAGGAGAGGTTTTACTTCCGCCATTATAGGCAATATTACCCCCTTCACCTTTTTTAAACTCAACGTGATCTTCAGATTCTTTTAATTGTTTCAGTTGCTCTATCGTAAACATAGCTTAGTCAAATAAAAAACCTTGTTCGCTTCCTCTTGTTCGTCCCAGGTGAGTATAAGCAAGCTCTGTAACCTCACGTCCCCGCGGCGTGCGTTTGATGAACCCTTCTTTGATCAGGAAAGGCTCGTATACTTCTTCCAGTGTCCCGGGATCTTCGCCCAAAGCCGTAGCGATCGTTGTCAAACCGACTGGTCCACCGCTGAATTTATCAATAATTGTTGTCAGTAATTTATTATCAATCTGATCCAGACCGTAACGGTCGATATTTAATGCTTCCAGTGCATAACAGGCAATCGCCTTATCTATTTCACCGGAGCCTTTTACCTGTGCGAAGTCACGCACGCGCCTCAACAATGCATTGGCAATACGAGGCGTTCCACGGCTACGGGAAGCTATTTCCTTGGCGGCACTCAGTTCACATTTCACATTCAGGATATCCGCACTACGAAGAACGATCTTCGTCAATGTCTCCATCTCGTAATATTCCAGATGCATATTAATCCCGAAGCGGGCACGCAACGGACTGGTCAGCAACCCACTACGGGTAGTTGCTCCAACTAGTGTAAACGGAGCCAGATCGATCTGGATAGAACGTGCGCTAGGCCCTTTATCGATCATAATATCAATCCGGTAATCTTCCATGGCCGAATAAAGATATTCCTCCACGATAGGACTCAAACGATGGATCTCATCGATAAAAAGCACATCATCTTTTTCAAGCGAAGTCAACACTCCCGCCAGATCACCGGGTTTATCCAATACCGGTCCGGAAGTCACCTTAAACCCTACCCCCAACTCATTAGCTATGATATTAGACAACGTTGTTTTACCTAATCCGGGAGGGCCATGCAACAATACATGATCCAATGCTTCCTTACGCATGCGGGCAGCCATCACGAAAATCTTCAGGTTCTCAACCACTTTGGCCTGTCCGCTGAAATCGTGAAAAGAAAGCGGGCGGAGTGCATTTTCATACTCCCGTTCACTTTCAGGCATACGCGTATCCCTTATATCAAAATCGTCTTCCATATTCTTGCTCATTGACTGGCAAAGATAATAAATATAATCGTGATACACAGAGACGGCAGCGTTACGTTTTCTTGGTATGCTTTTGGGGGTGTACCTAAAAAATAGAGTTACAAACTGGTTAATCAAGAATAGTATTTCATCGACTGTCCTGTTCTAAAAGAAGTTTACTTGGGTTATTTACCTACCTATTTCAGGACAGGACATGCCGTATTAATTGGTTGCCGATAATTGTCGACAGGCTTGCTCACAATTGTCAACAAGTTTGTCGATAATTATCAACAGGCTTGTCGACAATTATCAGCAACCAAAATGTACCGTTTGTTTTTAGGGAAAGGATCGGATAATCTTTGATAATGAAAGGTATGATTTGGTGGGTGAAAGATAGGGATAATATCCTTGCGATACAACAAAAGGAAAGATACTCCGTTTTCAAAAGCAATAAATTTATATCAGATAACAAAAATCTTAGAAGAAAATGAAAACTATTGGAAACCTCGTATTTGTGTTTACCCTTTTCACTCTGACAAGTTGCGCTCCTAAAGTCATAACGGACATCGTTAAAGTCTATCCGGTAACGACAGACCCAGAAAATGTAATCTTGTATGAAGTAAATGATACAGTACCGAATACGGCAGAAGTTATCGGAAGAGTATCCGTAGTCGATAACGGTGCCTCGACGAAATGTAACTACGACCAGGTACTCGCACTGGCCAAGAAAGAGACATCCAAAAACGGAGGGAATGCACTGGCCCTTACAGATCACAAAAAACCTTCCATCCTGGGAAGCAGTTGCCACCAGATAGCAGGGATGATGCTCAATATTAACGATACGGTAATCGACAGCTATAACCCCAACTCATTTATCGAGGCGAAGGAGATCCGGACAGAACGGGAAAGAAGGATGCGGCCTACGACAAATACCATCTATGCCAATATAGGATATGCCTGGATCACAAGCAAATACTATTTACCGTCGGGAGCTTCCGGAAACCCCAAAAACGGATTAGACTGGCAGGTCGGATATGAATGGATTTCAAAAAGCGGTTTCGGTTGCGGAGTGATGTATTCGGGTTACCGATCTTCTTACGATATATCGAATAATACGATCAATGTTGGGCTTACCTATATCGCTCCGCAGTTTACTATGAAACAAAAGGTAAGTGAGAAATGGCAGTTCCGCGAAAGTGTCGGGCTGGGATACTTCAACTACCGGGAGTCGCTAAAAGGAGAAAGCATATCCTTATCCGGTGTCGGTTACAACTTCTCACTGGGTGTGGAATATTTACTGAGCAACCATGTCGGTATCGGTGCCAATCTGGGATATCTCGGAAGTTCATTACCCGAGCAGGATACGAATTACAACAAACCGAAGGACGAACGAACGGGCATATTCCGCCTGACGTTCGATGCGGGAATTCGTTTTTACTTCTAAACCGTAATAAATAAAAATTCCCTACATTTGTTCCGGTACATTTTAAAGACCCATATATGAACAGCGCATTCCTTCGTTTCCGGCTTCGCCAGTTCGAAAAGTTTATCCGCGAAATACCTGTTATCTATCTGATTCTGTTAACAGGTATTTTACTGATAGCCGGGATTGCGTTGTTTGAACTTTCGAAAGAACCGAAAGGAGCCCTAATCATAACGGCAGTCCTATTGGCTCTTTTGTCGTTGCTACAACTGCGGAGGAAAGATTATCATTTCATTTTACATGCGGAAGAGAAAGCATGGAAGGTGTTTTGCGTGGATTATTTACTATTATCCCTGCCGGTTATCTTCATTTTACTACTACATTTTTATTGGTACATCGCATTTATTATTCCGATAGGTAGTATAGGTGTCAGTTTCATAAAACAGCCGTTTCATCGTACAAAACAGGGTATATCCGTACCCGGATGGTTCCCCGCAGAGGCCTTCGAAATACGTTCGGGGATACGACAATACGGTGGCTTATTATTGGTTCTTTATATCAGTGCCTGGATCGGATTGTTATTACCTTTTGCTTCGTTGGCTTCGCTCTGGTTTCTCACGGTCTTTATCTCAGAAATGTTCCGTTATTCGGAGTCCCAACAGATACTATTTACACAGGAAAAACCTGCCAGGCGTTTCCTGCACCGGAAACTGCTATTAAACCTGCGGTTGCCGCTGTACGCAATAGTTCCGGTCTGCGTAGTATATATCTGTTTATATCCGGCACATTGGTGGCTTATACTGACTTTCCTGATAGGGATTGTACTGAATATCCTGTTATTCGTCACAACGAAATATGCTTACTACTGGCCGGATACCCGGATAACGGCAGGCCAGATACCTATTGCCATAGCGATATTCAGCATATTTATGCCGATGCTCACACCTGTTATCCTGTTTTTTCTAATCAGAAACTATCTGGCAGCCTGCCGGAATTTAAATACTTATTTATATGCTTACAATCCGGAACCTGGAAGTTGAATATAAAAAGGATTCATTGATACTGAAAGGGATCAGCCTTTCGATGGAACCGGGTAAAATACACGGTTTGGTCGGCCTGAACGGTGCGGGTAAAACCACCTTGCTGAATACGCTGTATGGCTTCATCCGTCCGGCAAAAGGTAATATCCTTTACGATGACAGTCCTTTGCAAAGACGGGACATTGCTTATCTGGAGGCAGAAAACTATTTCTACCCTTATATGACAGGCCGCGAATACCTCAACCTTTTCCCGGCCGGGAAAAATGATTTTCAGCTGGACAGTTGGCAGAAACTATTCTGTATTCCATTGGATGATATCACGGAGAACTATTCTACAGGCATGAAGAAAAAACTGGCTTTGCTGGGTATCCTCAAACCGGATAAACCTATCCTGATCCTGGACGAGCCATTCAACGGATTGGACCTGGAAAGTGCCCATATACTAACACTTATCCTACAACAGCTACGGGAGAAAGGAAAAACAGTCCTGGTTACTTCCCACGTTTTCGAGACATTGACATCCGGCTGCGACTATATCCACCACATCAACAAGGGAACGATAGCTCGCAGCTATTCCCAAGATCAATTCGGAATGCTCCAGCAACTACTTTACTCCACCATAGAGCACCAGACCGCCGACCAGATAAAAGAACTTATTTGAAAAAACAGAGGACATTTTAGCCTTCACAAAGACGTGTCACAGGAAAACACTAATAATCAAAAAATGGAAGCAGTGAAAGGTGAAAGGTATGAGTGCTATTTTATGGTGAACGGGATAAAAAGAGGCTGAATAAGGTGGTAGAGCTTAATAAAAAGCTGCCGGGCTTTTCGTAAAAAGGACGGCAGCTTTTCTATAAAAGGAAAGCAGGTTTTATTCGGTAGTGATCGTCAACTGTTTTCCCTGCTTCAATAAATCGTGCGAGATAAACCAACCATCGATCTTCCGGCCGTCGTAAGAGATGTCCGTTATCTTTTGGCCGTTACCCTTTTTAACAATTGTGAACCGGGTTTTATCGCCCAGCGTAAATTTCACCTGGTCGAACAAAGGAACGGTTACGATATATTCCGGATCTGCCGGCGAATAGGTGTATAAACCAATTGCGTTGAAGACATACCAGGAAGACATCTCACCGGCATCATCCATTCCTGAATAGGCCAGTTTGTCCTTACCCATATCATAATAATGATTCATGATACTATCCAGCATACACTGTGCCTTTTCCTGCTTATCAATAAAGTAATAAGTATAAGGAATACTATGTCCGGGCTGGTTACCCTGGCAATAATTACCGATGAAACCGGTCAAATTGTGGGCTTCATAGTTTCTCCAAGGCTCGGTAAAGAGTGAGTCGAGCTTCTGCTCAACGGCCTTTTTACTGGGATAAAGAGCAATCATTCCTTCCGGATCATGGGGAGCGAAGAACAAAGATTGCCAGGCATTCGCTTCCCGATACATATAGGCATAATAAGGATAGTAAGGATCGAAATCTTTGATCCAGCTACCATCGGCTATCTTTCCACGCCAGAAACCGGTACTCGGATCAAACAGGTTCTTATAGTTGCCGGTACGCTCCATCAAAGTATTATAAGTACTTTCGTCGCCCAGTTCTTTGGCTAACAACGCGGTTGCATAATCGTCGTATGCATACTCGACGGTTTTCGTTACCGCTGCTTTGTATTCATCCCAGGTAGGGACATTGGTGGTGTCTTTTTCTGCAATCCAGCCTTGTGCGATGTATTCGTCCAGATACGGCCGGCCACCTTTTCCCGGGATAGTTGCATTATTCACCAACAATTTATAGGCACGGTTCAGATCAAAGTCTTTCAATCCGCGCAGATAGTTGCCGGCTACAAAAGCAGAAGCATGGTCGCCGTGGAAGAAGGTCGGCATATAGCCACCACGCTTTTCCCCTTTATCGGTAATCGATTTGATCACATCTACCGTTACATCCGGAGAGATCATTCCCAATAAGATCAGTTTATTGCGGTAATCATCCCAGAAAGACGGATCGGTATAATAACGGAAACCATTATTTACCACATCACCCTTCACATCCGTATATTCCCCGTTCACGTCGCTACGCAACACCGGCCAGAGGAAAGAACGATAAAGGCAGGAATAAAAAATACCCTTCTCACGCTCCGTACCGCCTGTCACTTCTATATTAGACAACAGCTTTTCCCAAGTCTTGTCAGCCTCTCCGCTAACCTGTGCAAAGCTTTTATCCATCATCTCCTTCTCCAGGTTCATCTTTGCATTATCGACGCTTACGAAAGAGAAACCGATCTTTAGTTCCAGGGGCTTGTTCCCTTTGCTGTCGGCAAAGTTGACAACCGAAACTTCGTGTTCACCGCTCTTTACCTGTTCTATATCATCGATCTTATAGTTAGAAACCGCATAGAAACGAATATTTCCTTCCGCATCCTGATTACCGGAGAAGGTATAATCGTCCACTTTCCGAATGCTCCAGTCTCTCACACCGTTGTTCGTACGTGTGATATCGACCAATACTTTCTTATCGTCTTCCGGACGGAAAGTATATTTATGATAAGCCGAGCGGAGCGTAGAGGTCAGCTCGGCATTGACTCCATATCTTTCCAGGAACACCTGATAATATCCGGGGCGGGCCGATTCGTTGGTATGGCTGTATTTTGAAGCATAGTCGTCGGAAGATATATCGCCCGTCACCGGCAAAATCGGAAGATGCAACAGGTTCCAATGCCCCTTATTGGTATGCGAGAAGCCATAGATAACGGTATCTTCATACTGGTAACCGGCCCCGCTACGGAACTGGGTAACGGGACTTAGCTGAATCATCGCATTCGGGACGGAAGAGCCGGGAAAGACTTCCGCTCCCCAGGTTCTCGTCTTCAGGTGACGTTCGTACCCTAAATCTTTCGTTTCCCAAAGGGTTGCCGTCCCCAGGAAAGGATTCACATAATTTGTCAGTCGTTTATCGGGCTGGCAACTTACCATAAAAGCTAATGACAGGAAACCCGCTAAAAAATAGTTTTTCATGTTATTTATTATTAGAGACAAAACTAAAAACACTTATAACAGATCCAAATCTTCTAATAATGCTGCTGCTTCGATCAGCATACAGCCGCTTAACTGCTCGGTCAACCCGGTAGACGCTCCCGGGGCCGTCCCCCAATAGGTGCCGAATAAAACATTCGATTTATTTGTCCCCCGCGTCCAAAGCGCTTCTGCATTTACATTCAAAAATTGCGTATAACGCCGTTTAGCCCCAACATCCAGACGATCCTGTTGGATCAACTCCGTAAAATAACGAATAAAAATTCCTTTAAACAATCCTCCGTCTCCATTTCCTTCGTCTTTCAGAAGAGAATTATTTACTAATGTACCGATTGTATAATCGGCTGCTAAGACGGCATCGTTCAGATAGCTTTTTTCTCCCAATATCTTATACAACTCTACTGCCGAACCGATGAATGTACCTTCATTGTAAGTAAATATCCAATCTTTCTGTATCTCTCCGGTATTGCTGTTTATATTATCATACACCATCCCGTTATTGCTGTTGAACAAGGTACTTTTCTCCCAGTTATAGATCTTGAGTGCCCACTCCTTGTCGGCTTCATTTCCGAATTCCTGAAACAGGCGGGCTGCCAGGATACAAGCCGGACCGTTAGAACAGGCGTTTTTACTGTACTCCTGCCCTTTCACCCAAGTGATGCCTCCGCCGGCATTCGTATTCCAGCCGACTTTGATATACTCCCAGATCTGCAAGGCTGCTTCTTTGTACTTCCGGTCTTTAGTGACCTGATAGGCACGAAGGATAGCCAGTGCATTCCACTCCATATCATCATAAAAATCATTCCTGAAAGTGTTACCGTTCTTTACCTTTACACCTTCAAACCATTGATCGAAATAGGTCTTGTACTTCATATCCCCGGTACGCAGGCTGGCATCTACCAACACATCCAATGCATGGGCCTGGGGCCAGTAATGGAAAGTCTCATTCCCGTTACTGTCATAATTAAAATACTTCCCTCCGGTATTCCAGAAAGAGTTGACCAATGCTGTGGTACTGCTATCGGCGGCGGCATACCAGTCGATGCCTTCACCTTCATCCGGATTCACCGGATTATTGTCGTCGTCGCCACATGCCCAAAACAAAAGGGGGAGAAATAAGAAAAGGAGAATATTCTTCATGTTATTATCTTTACTCTGGATTATTTAACTATCGTATGTGTATAAGGCTGATCAGCCGTCAGATAAATAGTGTAAGTTGCCGGAACACCATCAAAATCTCCCATCAGCTTCCATTTATTTTCCCACTGAGAAGTCTCGTTAAACATTTGCAGGTAGTAATACGTTTCCGGGCTGGATGCCGTCGGGCGCGAGTCGGTCTGGTTCAATGTTCCCCAGTCTACTTCCTTCTCTGCATCGGCACCATTATTTTCCTGGATAAACATTCTGAACTTATAACGTTCGTCTTTACCCCAGCTTTCTTCCTTGAAGTTCACGGTTGCCTTTGTCTGGAATACGCCATAACCGACGTAAGGCAGTTCAAACAGGATTTCATCATTCGGACAGAAATAGAAACCGATCTTATTTACCAATGTATAGGTACAAGCACCGGTGTTAAAGTCTAATGTAATCCGGTAGACACCGTCCTTAGGTACTGTTGTCGTTCCATTTTCTTTAATAACGCCGTCGGCTGTATAGAATACTCTCGTCGTTCCAGATTTGCCGTCAGTAAAGTTAAATGATTTACCGGCTGCCAACTTTGTATATACTTCAAATTCGCCACCTGCTACCGCTTTCATTTTATGTGCCTTTGCCAGATCTGCACCGCCTTCGGATGCTTCACCGGTTACATATACATCGATAGGAACATCTTCAAATCCGGCTAGACGGGTAACTGTGATCTTGTTTTCCACACTCGATTTCATGCTTTGCATTCCTTTAGTAGAGAATACGGTCCATTTGAAAGTACCTGTATCGGCAGGTTTAATACCTACTTTACCGGCAATCTGGTTCAACAGTTTATGAGTAACGGTAGCAAAATTGTTGTACCCGTTGTTATTAGCAGACACCACATAAACAGGTTTTGAAAAGTCACCGTCCGCTTTATCAAAAGCAATCTGATAAAGAGCCGTACCAGCTTCTTCCACGCTGGCTGCTTTCCATTCAAAATAGACACTTGCCGATGCAGAAGCCTCCAGTACAACCGATTTGCCATCCGCAGGTTCGAGCAATGTATTCACACTTGCCAGACGACCGTCAGTGTCTCCCATATTATCATTACATCCCATGAATACCAGCGCAACAGAGCTGATAAACATCAGTTTTTTTAATATCGCTTTCATAATTCTTCCTTTTTATTTGATTACTAAATTATGAGTATATTCACCTTGCGTATTCAAAGAGAATGTAATATCGTATGTTTTATCGCTCCAACCATCAGTAGCCGGGGTTTTCCAAACTTCATTGTTCGTCCACTGTTCTACATTCGTCTTTTCCACCATATAATAATACTCATCATTTCCGGTCGGCTTGCTGTCGTTATTGATGGCAGCTCTCCATTCGGTCTCTCCGTCGGAGCTTTCCATTCTGAACTTATATCGGTCGTCTGTATTATCACTATCTGTCAAACCTGTAATCGTGTAACCGTTCAATGCCCAGACTCCAAGTCCCTGGTAATCGAGTTCGATCTCTTTCTGCGACCAGTTCAGATAGAATTTCACTTTGGTTACCTCTTTCGATGTAAACGAACCGGCATTGAAATCGATATAATATTTATAGATACCAGTCTTAGCAGCCGTAACACTACCACCTTCAACCAGCTTCTCGCCGTTCAATGAATATTCGGTCGGAGTACCGGTGTTGGCACTGACGAACTTGAATGATTTGCCTTCGGTAAGTTTAATGAATACTTCGAATTCACCGTCGGCAACCTTCTTCATCACCATTGCCTTATCGAGATCGGCTCCCACTTCCGTAGCTTCACCGGTGATATACAACTGGCCCGGCACTTCGGCAAATCCTGCCAGGCGGGTAAGCGTCAGCGTACGTTCCTCTTCCGCCCTTACGGGATTGATACCTTTAGAGGCATATACCGTCCATTTCAATGTTCCCTGGGCAGCAGACTCGATACCGGCCAAAGCGGCGATCTGGTTTAATTGCTTATGCGTAATTGTAGCATGGTTACTACCACCGTTATTGTCTGCCGTAGAAATATAAACAGGATCCGAGAAATCGCCATCTGCCTTATCAAAGACTACTTCATACAGCACGACTCCACCGTCTTCGGCTAAAGAGGGTTCCCATTCGAAATATAAAGAAGCCGATGCTGATGGTTGCAGAACAACTGCCTTACCGTTATCCGGTTCGTATAATGTTTTTACTGCGGTCACGCTCAGATCTCTCACTTCTCCATCACTGCTACAGGCAGTAAAAGCCAGAATGAAAGAAAAAAGCATCGCATATGTTATAGATATTGCTTTCATATCTTTTTCTGAGTAATTAGATTTATAATTTGATTAATATCCCGGATTCTGAGTCAGGTTCTTGTTAATATCCCGCTGTGACTGCGGAATAGCGAACAAGTAATCTCTGTCTTTACTGAACTTACGGGCATCCAGCTCGATATATTGTGTGTTATCGGCAGCGAATTTAGCTCCATGAGGACGGCCGTTCAATACGGTTTCGATGGTTTTCCAACGACGGATATCATATATCCGCAAACCTTCGATGGCAAGTTCACAACGACGTTCACGGCGAACGATCGACTGCATATTACCTGAAGCAGGATAATTCAAGGCAGATGCATCGGTAAATCCGGCACGTTCACGAAGAGGTTTGATCGTCTTGTTCCAGACAGCTTCGTTCATCTGGCCCAGCTCTGTTTTAGCTTCAGCATACATCAATAAAACATCTGCATAACGCATCAGCATAATATTCAGGCCCGCTGCGATTCCTTCCGGAGCGGTAGGGTCGAAATATTTGCGGATATAGTATCCGGTACCTGTCGAGTTTTGGCCAGGGCCTGCATACTCATCCAGGTTAGCTACACCTGCATCCTCAGAAGAACCCGGTTTGATGTAGATAGTTGAGGTTACGCCTTTACCGTCTGTCCACTGATAGCCATGATAAACGATCGTAGCTTTAAAGCGGGGGTCTCTGTTTATATAAGGATCATCTTCCTTATAGCCTGAACCGGCTTCATTGATCGCTTTACCGTTCTTCATCAGGTAATCGTCCACCAGTTCCTGGGTAGGTGCAAATGCATTGATACGTCCACCTACGGAAAGCGGAATTGCATCGTACATTTCAGCCCATGTTCTCAGGTTCAGCAAATATCCCATATCCAGGATCACTTCACTGTTGTATTCATTTTCCGGCAGGAACAATCCTTCATAGCTGGGAAACAAAGTATATTCGCCGTATTCTCCGTTGATAATTTTCTCACAAACAGAAGCTACATTCTCCCAGTCGCTTTCATACAGATAGGTACGAGCCAATAACGTCATGGCAGCTCCCTGGGTTATACGGCCATTATCGGCTGCTGTATATTGCTGTTTAGTTGGCAACATCTTTACAATATCGTTCAGTTCCGTACGAACAAAATCGAGCACTTCGCTTCTCGGTGAACGGGCTATTGTGTTTGCCTCTTCAATTGACAATCCATAATCGAACAAAGGAACATCACCGTAATGGTTGGTCAAACGGAAGAACAGATAAGCACGGATAAAGCGGGCTTCTGATTTCATCCTGTTCTTCAATGTCTCATCCATATTCGGAACGCGATCCACATTTTCAAGGAAAGTATGGCAGGTTTTAATGCCTTCATAACATTTTTTCCAGTCTTCCGAGAAACGACCCAATGCGGCATTTGCCTGACCAGAAGTAATCAGTTTTTCATCCGAGCTGCCACGACCTTCATATAAATTATCGGATAGCTTTTCATCTTTGAAGAAATATTCGGACGTCATCATTTGCCCATAGGCCTTGCTCAACACGGCAGAGGCTTTTGCTTCGGAGGTCCAATAGTTCAAGTCTGTAAATTTATTGGTTGGAGCCAAATCCAGATCATTACAGGATATAAAGGTTGCGAGCACTAAACAAGCAAAACCTGTACTATATTTTAAGAAATTCATTTTCATAATAAACAGATGTATTAAAATTCTATATCTAAACCGAACCCGTAATAAGTAAGCGTCGGATAGTTACGACCGCTATTACCGCCCATACCACCGGTACCTCCCATATTACTACCAAATTCGGATGATTCCGGATCGATAAATGAGTTTTTACAGAAAGTCAACGGGTTTTCCGTATTCACACTGACACGCAGTTTCTGAACACCAAATTTCTGAGTCAGCGATTTGGGCAAAGTATATCCGACCTGAATATTCTTTACACGCAGATAAGCCGCATTTAATATATGATTATCACCAGCCAGGCTCCAATTGTTAGTAGCAGAAGCAGAGCCAGGAGCTGTCAGGCGCGGCCAGCGGGCATCCAGATTAGTCGGTGTCCAGAAGTCCAATTGATGTTTATAGATACAATATGAATAGTTGCTATGGAATGGCTCCATTAACTCTCCGCGAAGGAACTGAGAACGTTTTCCAACACCCTGCAACATCAGGTTCAAGTCAAATCCTTTCCAGGCTAAACTGTAAGTAAAACCGAATGTGTAACGAGGAAATGCATTTCCTAATACGACACGGTCTTTCTCATTAATAACCTTATCTCCGTTCTGATCGACATATTTAACATCTCCCGGTTGAACGGAACTACCTACAGGCAGTGCGCTGTTAGCTATTTCTTCATAGCTCTGGAACAAACCGTCGGTTTTGTAACCATAATAAGATCCCAACGATTCGCCTTCACGGATCAGCTTGTATAACTCATCGAGTCCGTCGATACGTTCCTGACCGCCAAAATCAGTGACCTTATTCTTAGAGTCTGAAATATTGAAGTTAAAATTATGGTGAAAATCACCATGATTTAGCTTATAGTTGACTGTCAACTCCCAACCTTGGTTTTTCATTTCGCCCGCATTTTCCTTAGCAGTAGTTCCTCCATAAATGGTGGATACTTCGGGAGTCAACAGGATATTGGTCGTTTTTTTATTGAAATAATCGGCAGATACATACAAATTACCATTCAGGAAAGTAGCATCCACACCGATATTGAAGTTGGCTGACTTTTCCCAGGTTAACAAGGCGTTACCATCCGTAATCTTCGTACCGGCAATCGAAGTGTTATTAAATACGAACTGATTGTTCTCTATCAAATAAACTGTCTGGTAGGAATAATTGTCTACATTCTGGTTACCCAATACACCATAAGAAGCACGCAGTTTCAAATCGCCGATATTGCTCTTATAAGTATCCATAAAAGCTTCTTCCGACAAACGCCAGCCGGCAGAGAACGAAGGGAAGAAGCCCCAACGCTGATCTTTAGCGAACTTGGAAGAACCGTCATAACGGAAAGAGACATCTCCGTAGTATTTATCCATATAGCTATAACCTACACGGCCGAATACGGATGTGATACTCGTTTGGTCTGTATCATTATTCGAGTTCTTATTTTCTTTATTCTGTACGGAGTCGTCTGTTGTCGGTAAGCCCAGATCTTCGTCCGTATATTCCCAGGCGATACGACTGGCCTGCTTTGTGTACGACTCGTTAGATGCACCGAACAAGGCTGTTACATGGTGAGCTTCCTTAAATGTACGGTCATAATTCAACAGGAACTGGGAACTGAGCGTATACCGTTTTTCATTATAGTCTTCCGTCATTGTATTAGAATGCATATACAATACCGGATTTGTCAGATCGGCAGACGAATATAAAGGCACTTTCTTATCACGGCGATAACGATGATGTTGCGTGAGGTCCAAACCGATCAAACCGGTGGCTTTTAATCCTTCCATAATCTTGAAGTCGAGATTCATGCTACCGATGAAGTTATCCTCGTCTTTCTTTTCATAACCGCCATCCTGCAACAATGCCAGCGGGTTGTCATCACCCACAATATCGTTTACCAGATATTTGTCGCCTTCCATGAATTTATAATAGTAATAAGAAGGTACGCGGGAAGAGTTGATGATCGCATTACCAGTACCGCCGGCAACGGTACGGTCCTTACGGCGGTTGTAGGCCATCAGTGAAGTCAGTTTGAAGCGTCCGTATTCCGTGCTTAAGTTCGTACGGAAGTTATAACGTTCCATGCCGAAATTACCCTTAAAGTTACTTTCCTGATTAAAATAACTGGCCGATACCATATAAGTTGTATTCTCGCTACCACCGGATACATTAATGTTGTAGTTCTGCTGAAGACCTGTCTGGATGATCTGATCGTACAGCCATTCTTCTTCGTCGCGGTGGTCATATAAGTCGCGAATAGCGGCCGGAGTGAATTGAGGGGCATTACCGACATTCACATTTGCCTGGTTTCTCAGCATCGCATTCTGCCAACCTTCTACCGGAGAGAACAAAATACGCGGATCCTGCATACCGATCTGTCCATTAAATGTAACCTGTGGTTTACCTCCCTTAGATCCTTTCTTGGTTGTGACAAGGATAACACCATTTGCTGAACGTGAGCCGTAGATAGCCGCACTACCGGCATCTTTCAGGATAGAAACATTCTCGATATCGTTCGGGTTCAGATTATTCAGTGTAGAAGAACTGGATATCAAACCGTCGATAACGATCAGCGGATCGTTATTACCCATCGTACTGACACCACGTATGTTGATATTCATACTGTTGTCATTAGGATTCATGTTCTTGCTCTGGATAACCAGGTTGGCTGATGCTCCTTGTAATGCCTGAGTAGCATTGGTCACAGGACGATTCTCGAAAATCTCGCTGTTCACCTGGTCTACCGAACCGGTAATACTTTTACGTGAACGGGTTCCATAACCGACCACCACCACTTCATCCAGTTTTTGGCTATCTTCTTTCAGGGTAATACGGAAATCATTCTTTCCTTTTAAAGAGATTTGCTGTGTCAGGAAACCGATATAAGAGATTTCCAGTGTTCCGTTTTCAGGAACTTGCAAGGTAAAGTTTCCGTCAAAGTCGGTAACGGTTCCGCTTGTAGTTCCCGAAACAACGACATTGGCACCGATAACAGGCAAGCCCGTTTCATCGACAATAACTCCTTTTACGGTTTTTTCTTTCTGATCGACTGCATTTTTAGCAGGTACGGAAATGACAACATAATCTCCTTTAATCGAATAAGTATAACCTGTATCAGCCAGGATCTGCTTTAATACATCCAATACTTCTACGTTCTTTTGATTCAGTTGTACCCTTTTGCTGACATCCAACTGCGTACCATTATAAGCAATTTTGTACTTGGATGAAGCTTCGATCTTCTGGAACGCTTCCTTTAATGAAACTGTTCCTTCATTAAAGGAGACCTTTTGTGCATTGATCTGCAGACAACCTGCGATCAGGAAGCACAGACAATAGGTTCCAATTCGTCTGGATTTGTGTTTATTCTTCATATGTAATTAAAAAAGTTAAACAATAACACGATTTTTAAGTGCGTACTCATCTATAATGACAGATGGAAAAAACGTTGCACCCAATCGAAACTGAAACTTTTTTTAATTACATCGTAAAAAAATGCTTTTTCCCTATTTCAGGTAGATATCTTTATTATCAATACGATATTCAAGTCCGGGGATTAGCTCCTTCAAAAGCATGAATATATTTTCCAACGATTCATTCTTATTAAAATGTACCGTTATTTTGTTATTATTATAAATAGATGTCTGCAAATGTACATTTACTCCATATGTACGTTGCAGAATATGGATGATATCTGAAAAAGAGTAGTTGTCAAATAATAAACCTCCTTCGCGCCAGTCGGAATAATCAGCAGAGACGACCTGTTTTATATCCACTATTGCGGAGTCGATATTATATACCAACTGTTCATCGGGCACCAGATGATATACTTTCTTATCATTATCCTGCAGACATACCCGTACGGAGCCTTCTTCAAGTGTCGTGGCAATCTGTTTTACCTCCGGATAAGCAAGAATATTAAAGCGCGTACCCAATACTTCTACATTCAGTGTGCGGGCTTTCACGATAAAAGGTTGTTCCGCATTTTTCTCTACCTCGAAATAACCTTCACCAGACAGATAAACATCACGTGTCTGTCCTATAAAAGTAGAAGGATAAATCAATACACTACCGGAATTCAACCAAACCCGGCTACTGTCCGGCAGAATGATCTGTTCACGTTTGCCTGCCGGAACGAAATGCTCAATCAGCGAAACATCCGCCACGGCATCTTTAACTATATTTGCCTGCCAATAAAAATAAACGGAAGAAGAAAGCATGATCAACGGTAAGAGCCATATAGCCGCCAGTTTCATCACAAATGACGTCGGCCGTAAAGATTTCCGCACAGGTTCCTTTTGTTCTGAGAAACCTAATTGTCTGCTTAATTGAGAAAAAGCCTGTTCTGAATGATTTTCGTCCATCTCCGGGAACCCCATAGTATCCCAGACCGACAGTAGCGCATCGTCTACCTCCGGCCTATCATCTCCCTTTGTCAGCCTTTGATGTACTTTCCTTATCGTCTCTTCCGAGAAGTCATGATGAAAGAAATAATCAACTATTTTTTTTATATAACTCATTCTGTCCTTAACATTATATTATAAAGACTCTTTTTGGGCATTTCGCCCCCAATATTTTAACACAAATAAAGTATCAATAGATATAATAAAACCTTTCTCAATTCTTTTAACGCCAAATTCAGATGATTTTCAACTGTTTTCTTACTTAATTGTAATTTTTCGGCAATCTCCTGGTTGGATAATCCGATCTCACGGCTCAACTGATAGATCAATTTACGCTGTGGAGGCATGCTTTCTACCACCATATCGATCAAAAGCTGCAAATCCTTGGCAATTAAATCTTCATCCGGAGAGTCATTGGTCTCTTCTTCAAATGGTTTCTCTTTTAATCTTTCGATACGTATTTGTTGAGCTTCCAAAAAATTGAAAGTGGTATTCTTAGACAAGATGAACAGATAAGCGCCAAAGTTCTTCACATCGGCAAACTTATCCCGGTTTCCCCATACTTTAGAAAAAACTTCCTGGGCAATATCCTCTGCATCCTGCTCCGATTTAACCAAACCGTATACAAAACCACGGATCTTGGGGTAATAGCGCATGAATAATACCTGAAAAGCTCTCTGGCTTCCCAGGGTCAGTTCCTTCACTAATAGTTCCTCGTCGATCAGATTTGTTAGCATAGCGGCAAATATACGAACACAATCGTTTAAATCAGAACGAACACTACCAATTTATTTTTAGTCGAGTTTGATTTTTCCGTATTGTTACTTTTGGGTCAATACAACAAATATACTATTAAATCATTTTTAAGTAAATAAATCAGTCCCTATATCAAATTGACAGAGTTCGTGACAGACTCTGGTATACCAAAATATAAAAGAGAATCATTTTCATATTTTTTGATCTTTTCATTATTACAGGCAAAATAGCGACTACTCTTTAATTATTGCGCAAATATAAATA